>JBDTQB010000001.1:0-59439 GCA_039932395.1 Vicinamibacteria bacterium
CGGCCAGTTCCTTCATGCCCGCAACCTGATCGGGCAGAGTGTTGTCGCGGCCCATCCGGCCGTAGTACGCGTCGTGAAATGACTTCGATCGGCCCGGTGTTCCGGTACCGTCGATCGACACCACGATGAAACCAAGCTCAGCAAGCGCCTGCTTGTCGCCGCGCGAGGCCGCGAACGAACGTCCGCCCACGCTGCCCGACTGCGGACCCGGATAGGCCTGATTGATGATCGGGTACTTCTTCGTCGGATCGAAGTTCGTCGGGCGGAAGAGCTGGCCGTAGATATCCGTCTTGCCGTCGGCCGCCTTCACGCTGAAGCCCATCGGCGCCTTCCAGCCCGTCGCAAGCAGCTTCGAAATGTCGGCCTTCTCGAGTGGCATCACGAGCTTGCCCATCGCGTCGCGGAGGACGACAACAGGCTCGCGATCGACCGTCGAGTAGGTGTCGACGAGGTACTTGCCGGTGGTCGAGAGCTGAACCTGGTGATCGCCCTCTTCAGCGGAGAGCGAGGTGTAGCCTTTGCCATCCAGACCAATGCGGTAGAAGTGGCTGAGGTAGGGATCCTGACCCGCCTCGCGACCATTGGCGGAGAAGTAGATCGTGCGGGCCTTCTCGTCGATGCGATCAATGCGGGTCACCGGTCCGGGACCTGAGGTGATCTGATTCTTGAGCGCACCCGTCGTGAGGTCATGGAGATAGAGATGACCCCAGTCGTCGCGCTGGGAATACCAGATCACTTCGTTCGTAGGCCACAGCACGCGGAAGCCGGTACGCGACTCGTACTGAGTCTTCACGGTTTCGTCCATGACCTGGCGGATGTCGCCGGTCGCGACGTTGGCTACGCGCAGGGTCGCCGACTTGTGGTCACGCGACGTGGAGACGAACGCGAGTTGCGACGCATCCGGGCTCCAGATCATGTCGCTGACCGAGAAGTCGTCGCCGAGCATGGCGCGGTGGAAGTCGGGCTCCATCTTGAAACGAACGGTCGCGCCGGTGTCGGTGTCGATGACGACGCGGCTCAGCATCGCCACGAACTCATCGCCGGGCAGCGGATACTTCCACGCCTTCAGCACGGGATGCCCGGCCTTGGTCTCGACGAGGTACATGTCCCCGACTTTGCGTTCGTCCTGCTGGAAGGTCGCGACCTTCTTGGAGTCGGGTGACCACAAGACGATGGCGCGGGCGCTGCTCGTCCAGCCCGCGTTGTCGGTGGCATAGCCGAAGTCCTTGACGCCGTCGGTGGTGAGGGCCTTCTCCTGCTTGGTGGCCACGTCGCGCACCCAGAGATTCCAGTCTTTGATGAAGACCGCGCGCTTGCCGTCAGGCGAAGTGACCGCGTTTCCAGCACCTCGTCCGCCGCGTCCGCCGAATGCGCCAAAGCCACCGCGCTCGCTCTTGGCGTCGCCCGTTGACGCGCATGCGAGTCCCTTGACGTCACACGACCAGCGCTTCTGTTCGACGTCGAACGAGACGCTCTTGCCGTCGGCTGAGAGTTCGATGGTCTGGAAGGGCAGCTTCTTGGCGTCGAATGTGCCGCTCGCCGCCTTCGACAACGTTGCCGCAAGCTTCTCGTGATCGAACGCGGGCACACGCGTCTTCTTCAAAGGATTGACGAGGAAGAATTCGCTTCCCGCCGCGGTGGTGCTCTTATAGGTGAAGCGATCATCCGGCAGCCAGGTGGCGTTGACGCTGCCGCCCACGACCAGGGAGTTGACGCCTCCTGCGAGCATCTTTTCCGCGCGTGCGTAGTCGGCGGCGGTGAGGGCTGCGGGTTGAGAGGTGCTACTGGCCGCCGGCTGAGCGAATGCGAACGGAGCATGCGCCGCGGTGAGCAGCAGCAGGGAGGTGCGAAGGACGGGACGGGAGGCACGCGAAAGCATCTGGAAGCTCCTGAAGGTGGATGTTCAAAGGGCGCGAACGTGCCCGCATGTTATCCGCCTTCGTTCAGCGGATTGGATGAAGCTGTCTCGTTTAGGCCCAGTAAGGAATGTAGCGGCGGAGCTTTTGGGCGGCGTTTGGTTCAGCCAATCGGATGACCTTCGCTTCGAGCGCATCGTTGAGGTAGCGGGCGGCCGAGACCGTGTTTTCCGCTTTGACCGCGAAACGTTCGCGCACCGACGTGATGTTCATCGGCTCGCGGCTTACGTAGCGCAGGCATGCGTGGAGGTAGCAGGCGTGGACCTGGTCAGCTTTGGGCATGCGCGCCAGGGAGCTGCCAGCGAAGAGGACCACGCGCGTCTGATTCTTGACGACTTCGAAGGCGGGTGCTGGGAGATGTGCCGCTTCGACCTCCGCGATCACCTTGTCGATGCCCTGGCCGCGATCCTCAATGTCGCCCACCCGCGCCATGAATGCGGCCACCCCCTCGTTGCGGGACTGCGGTGCGGTATCGAGGAAACGATCAGTCTCCATCAACGGCACGCCGGTGTTGGAGACTTCCACTCGATCCTTGAAGATCTCGATCAGGGGTCCGGGTCCCGCCACCGTGAAGTCCTGGTGAACGAGAGCGTTTGCGACGACTTCACGCACCGCTTCGACGGGACAGATCGGCGCCGATTCCTGAGCGCCGCCGTGCTCCGACTCGCGCATCGGAAGAACCTGGGCCAATTCCTTCATCAGCCCCGCGAATCCCACCGCGTAGCCCGAAGCGGCCGTGTACTCATGCCGAATCTTGCCGCGACCTTCGCCCATGTAGGCGACCACCCGAACGCTCCGGTCATGCAGCTCGGGGAAATCGCTCAACTGCCTGGCGAAAAGGATCGCGCCAAGATGGGTGATCGTCCACCGATCGCCCTCGCTGCGGGCCACGAAGGATTCACGCTCGAACGCAATGAGGGTATCGCTGGCCGATCCAGGATCCTCGAGGTTGCTTAGTTCGGAGAGCGCTTCGTGGTCCAGTCGAGCGAGGACTCCCTCGGCGGTCATATTTTCCGCGGCGAACGTGCGCTCGAACGCAGGGCGATCGAGTAGCCGCACCAGGGCCTGTTCATTCCCGGCCACGTCCTTGAGCGGTTGCTTGCGACCGCCGATCCGAAGGAATGCGTGGCCCTGGAACTGTGCTGGACGCCCCGACGCCGGATCGACGCGAAGAATCACGATGCGCTTCCCACGTGCTTCGACCTCGTAGAAGCCGAAAGCCACGTTGGGGGTCAGATGGCGGACGAGCCAGCTCTCCAATTCCTCGTGGTTGACGCTGGCCCCGGCCGGCACGAACGACGTACCCACCGCGATGCGGGTCCCTTCGTTGATTCCCCAGACGACGTAGCCATGAGGTTTCCCGAGCAGAGCCGCGGTGTTGGCGAGCGCGGAGATCGACTCACCGATCTCCACGGGAGCCGCGCCGCTGACCTTGATGTCCAGCCAGTCGGTGCTTCTCGGCAGCGCCAACAGGTCTTCGACGAGTTGAGTGAGGTACGCGGCGGCCAGAACTGGCTTGACGCGACGAGGTGCGCGGGCCTTGGGAGGCTGATGGCCGCCTCCGGAGTCCACGACCGGGGATTCCGCTGAAGCCGCGTCCACCAACACTCCGGACTCCGCCACGACTTCGGCGGACGGCTCGCCGTCCATCGGCGTCTCGACGGGTCTTACGGACTTCTTTGCGATCCGCGGCGCGGCTCCGGCTGGTCTAAACATGTGCGCCGATACTACTTTGGCCCTTGGTATCGCCCCTGCTTCGTCCCTGATGAGGATTCGGTTCTTGATCCTCTACCAAGTGGGATGCATCGGCGTTGGTGTGGGAACGGGCTTGCCAGGCGCGGTCGGCGTCATGGTCGGGACGGGGGCGACGGTCGGCAACGCCCCGGGGGTCGGCACGACCCTGGGTGGAGGCGGCGTGCGTGGAGTGGGAATCTGTTTCGGCGTCGGAGCGACGGTGGCCGTAGGAACGGCGCCCGGCGTGGGGACGATTCTTGGCGTTGGCCCGGGAAGTCCCGGCGTCGGAACGCGTCGCGGGGTTGGGACCACCGGAGGCGGTGCAACGGTGGGAACGGGTGTGACTTGAGAGGCCGCAGCAGCCGCGTGCATCGACGGCGATGGGACGGCCAAGGCGCCGACGGCGACTGCGAGCGCGACCGCGCATTTCGTGCTGTTCATGGATTTGTCCCTTGTGGTGCTGCGCTCAGCCCTCTACCTACGGGCGGTGGGCGACGGGGTGGGTGACGGGGTTGACGGCCTGGCCACCGGCGTCAGCGTTGGCAATGGCCCCGGCGTGGGTGCTGCGGGAAGATTTGGAACCACGGTCACCGTGGGCAGGGCCGACGGCGGGGCCAGCGTCGGAACCGCACCTGGAGTCGGAAGCGTTGGCAGCCTCTGGATGACGATAGGCGTGGGAAGGATCGATACGGTCGGGATCGTGTTTGGCGTCGGAACGACCTTGGGTGTCGGGACGGTCTGCGGTGTCGGCACGACTCGCGGTGTGGGGACAGTGTTGGGTGTCGGGACGGTGCGTGGCGTTGGAACCGTGGCGGGGGTTGGAACGACCCGAGGTGTTCCGACGGCATTCGGGGTTGGGACCGTGCGTGGCGTGGCGGCAACGCGAGGCGTCGAGGCCGGATTCGCCTGAAGGGCAGGGCCAACGGCTGCGCGCACGAAAGCCGATGTCATGGCCGTGATCATTGCCGCGACGGCCAGAAGAATCCAGAACGCACGACTCAGGTGCACAGTTGTATCCGAGGGACGATCAGTCGTTGAACTCCGCAGGGTGTGGCTCATGATCACTCCTTCCTCCGGACTCGATTCCGAAGACATCCGTAGCAGAAGCACGATCGGTGCCTTGCATCTCTCGATCCACCGAGCCGTCAGCTCGGCGACAAGTCTCTGGAAAAGAAATGTTTAAGCCAGTCAAGTCCCAGACCCTTGTTGAGGCGTTTGTACAAAAAACCAAACGGGGAGGATCCCTGCGCTATCTTTCGCGCCGTGAACCGACTGCTTGGCGTTTTCCTCGCGCTGCTCGTCACTGCGTGCCGGTCGTCGGGCCCGCTTCAGCCTGGTCCGATCGCCGCGGATCGCGCGGCGCGTCCCATCGTGATTCTCGTGTCGATCGATGGCTGGAGATACGACTACTTCGGTCGTTTCAATCCTCCGACTTTGACGGCCCTCGCGAAAGACGGCGTGCGCGCGGAAGGTTTGATCCCTCAGTTCCCTTCGAAGACTTTTCCCAACCACTACACGCTGGTGACCGGACTTCGTATTCCGCATCACGGGATCGTGTCGAACAACATGGTGGCGCCCGACCTGCCGGGCAAGTTCACGATGTCGGCGCGCGAAGTGACCAAGGACCCGCGCTGGTGGGGTGGCGAGCCGATGTGGAACACCGTCGAGCGTCAGGGCGGAATCGCCGCGGCCATGTTCTGGCCCGGTTCGGAAACGGTCATCGGCGGACATCAGGCGACGTTCTGGAAACCGTTCGACGACACCATGCCCGATCACGAGCGCGTCGCCCAGGTTCTTGATTGGCTGCGCCTTCCCGAAGAGAAGCGTCCGTCGTTTCTGACCCTCTATTTCAGCGATGTCGATCACGCTGGCCATGACGTGGGACCGGAGTCGACCACTTCCAAGGAATTGCCTGAAGCGATCGCCAAGGTCGATACCGCGTTGGGCGAACTGGTGAAGGGCGTCGCCGCGATCGGACTGAACGGTCGCGTGAACTACGTCGTGGTCAGCGACCACGGCATGTCGCAGCTCAGTAAGCAGCGACTCATCATGCTCGATGACTTCATCGATCCGTCCACCACGCAGATCCTTGACTCCGGGCCGGTGCTCGCGATTTCGCCCAAGGACGGCGACACGGAGAAGCTCTACGCGGCGCTCAAGGGCCGCAGTCCGCATATGGCGGTCTATCGGAATGCCGAGATTCCTGCGATCTACGGACTCGCGGGGCATCCGCGCGTGCCCGCGATCATGGCCATCGCGGACGACGGCTGGTACATCACGTCGAAGCTCGAGGTCGAGCGCTGGAAGCCCTCGGGGATGCTGGGCGAGGGCGGCGCGCATGGATATGACCCGCGCCTGAAGTCGATGCACGGCCTTTTCATTGCGTCGGGTCCAAAGGTTCGCAACGACGGCGCGGTGGTGAAGCCGTTCGAAAACATCCAGGTCTACGACTTCCTGTGCGTCCTGCTTGGACTCCGGCCGGCGGCGAATGATGGCGATCCTTCGCTCACCAAGGGCTTTCTCCGTTAGGGTTCTTCCCATGGAACCGCGCTACGTCGTTCACACCGTCTTCCGCGAAGGCGTTGAATTCTTTCTGCTGGAAGACGGCACGCGAGCGGCTGCGGCGAGCGCGCCCTCGCTCGGCAACAACCTCTTTCTCTACTCGGCCGGATTGCCGGTCCTTGAGCCCATCGCTTTCGCTGACTTCCTCAAGAAGCCGACGAGCTTCGGGATTCCGCTGCTGTTTCCATTCCCGAATCGCCTCCGCGACGGTGCGTTCACCTTCCAAGGCAAGCGCTATGAGGTGAATCCGCCCCGCCACGGTTTCGTGCGTGACAAGGCCTGGAGGGTGATCGACACGGGGGCTTCGGTCAGCGAAGGTGCCTGGATCCTGAGTGAAATCAAAGCCGAGGATTATCCGCTCGAGATCCTGAGTCAGTTCCCGTTTCCGTTCACGCTTCAGACGACGTATCGGTTGCGCGAGGCGGCGCTCGAGATCCACGTCGTTGCGGAGAACACGGGGCAGGGCGACATGCCGGTCGGTTTCGGCATTCATCCCTACTTCCGCCGTCCGGGCCGGGGAAGTGTTGAAGTTCCCGCGCGAAAGAGATGGGAGTTGAGCGACTCGCTTCCCACCGGAACTCTGCTGGGTGTGGACGGCGCGTTTGATCTGAGACAGCCAAGGGACATCGCGACGCTCAGCCTCGACGACATCTACGCGGATGCCATCCCGGATGAAGACGGGCTCGTCCGTTGTCGCTTGCGTGATGAAGTGACGGGCGTACAGACAGTCGTCGAGTTCAGCGCCGCCGAGTTCCCCGACATCGTGGTCTACACGCCTCCAGCACCCCGGCCCGCCATCTGCATCGAGCCGAACTCATGCCCAACGGATGCCTTCAATCTTCACGAGCGCGGAGTGGATGCCGGCGTGCTCGTCCTGAAGCCAGGCGCGAAAGCCGAATGGAACGTTCGGATCTTCTCGGAGCCGCTCTAGCCCTTCGACTGTGACGCCCACAGACTCCTGCTCAGGGACCACCCGGCCCCTATCAGTCTGGACTTACGCTGGGCCGCGCTGGATCAGGCGGATGGCGATCGAGCAACGGGGAAGACGCCGATTCCGATTGAGGATTGGCGAGAAGTCGCCGACAAAGGGTTGGACGCCTCAGGCGGAGGTTCGGCGATGCGGTCCCGGGCGGTCACGGAGAGCGTCAATAACCCGCACGTCTCGAAAAGACTTCAAGCGACGGTCGGCCGTGAGGTAGCCATCGACTTCATATTCAGCCGCGGTCGCGAGATGCAGAGCATCGGGCGATCTGAAGGGATACGTGGCGCGAATTTCAGCAGCTCGCCGGACGACCAGATCATCGAGATCGAGAATCAGAATTTCAGAAAGCGCGGCTTCCGTGCGTCGCTTCCGTTCGATGTCTTTCTTCTTGATCGGCCCAACCAACACTTCAAGGACGGTCAATCTCGACGTGACGAGGAGAGCACCCGGTTGTGTGGCGTGCCAGTCGAGCCACCTGCGAACTGGGTCTCGGAAACGGGGGCTGGCCGCGATGTTGTAGACGATGACGTTGGTATCGAGATAGAGAATCATCTATCCCAGTCGCCACGGACCTCATCGATTTCGCGGTCTATTTCTGCGGCGGACATGCTGCCCGGAGGCAGGGTGTCGAGGAGCGCCAAGAATTTCTTTGGATCTCCTCGCCCAGGCGTTCGAGCGAGCGCCGCTCTGATCCTGCGGGAGCGAACGGGCTTGGCGATCGTAGCCGGGGATCCTGACTTGTACTTCCGAGTCGCGAGCGCTGGCATTGAGGAGTCCCTTCTACGCTTTGATGCTACTACCGCGTCAACGGACTCGAGAAGGATGACTGGTTCCGAGGGTTCCTTCATCATTGAAGTCCCCACCCCAAACCCCTCCCACGAAGCGAACGGCCTGTCAGGATCGGCATCACGAGGCATTCGGCGCGTGCGAGCTGGGACGCCAACAGGGTTCCGCCTGGGGTGTTCTCGGCTCGTTCTACCCAGCTGACGGCAGCGTCATGTTCCGCGTAATGCGCTTCGACGCAGAGTCTGAGGATGCTCGTATCGAGGTAGAGCTTCACCGCTCCCAGGAGTCTCGCTCTTCCTTCAACTCTGCGGAGATCTCAGCGCCGGTGCGGGTGCCTTTGGGCATGTTGCGAATGTATTCCGACATGGACTTGCGTGGAGAGGCGGGGGCATATGCGACGACCTCGACTCGCTCGACTTGGGGAGGAAGGGGCGCGTCAAGATGGATGACTCCGTTCTCAACGTGTGCGGCGATTTTGAATGCGTCCATGGCAGACCTCCTGAACGGAACCGATGCTACTACGCGCGCCGCTTCGAGAAGGAGGGAGAGTTTCGTCTTCTCTCGATCAGAAAGAGCTCTGGTTCCACGAGGCTGATTCGATCTTCTCTGTAGAGGTAGAGAAGGTGATTGGCCTTTTCGTTGCCCGTTGTCTCGCGAACAAACCATTTGACCGCGACGCTCGCATCGATGACGAATCGCAAGCTCTACTCGACTCCGTCTCGCCATTCTCGGATCATGTCGGCGCTATCCGGAAGTTCTCCGTTGCGCTGGAAGATACGTTCTCGGCGCGCCGCCATGCGCTCCATCAACGAATCTCTTTTGACTGCGACGGTGGACGCCGAGCCCTTGGCGAGTTGCTCGATGTGGGACTCGATCTCGCGCTGCTGCTGAGGCGTGAGGGACTTGATTCGTTCGATGAGTTCAGTGGTGCTCATATGGACTCCTGATAGCGCCCGATGGTACTAGTCAAGCGCCTTCAACAAGGAAGGCCGAATCCGTCGCGTCGCTCTTCCTTGAAATCTCCACCCCAAACCCCTCCAGGTTTCACCTACTGAGTTCAATGTCGACTTCACCGCGAACGCCCTGATATTGCCTGTCGTGCGGATCAGGCGAGTGGTTACGGGTTTCGTGTCGGACGCTCAATGCGTCTCAAATCCCGTCGAGTGGGCCATGCGCGATTCCACCGGGCGGAGCCATGGCAGACTACTCTGACAAAGCGGACGATAGGTTCGAGACTTTTGGCGACGGCCTTACGATCGCAGGATGGATTCCCGCCAATGCGTTGGGCTCGAAGACGGGGGGCGGCGGCACCGACGGCAGCGTATCGAGATGGGCAAGTACACCGGAGCGGATCACGGAGCATGAAACAAATCTGGGGAACAAATGCGCCATCCGATGGAACGCGCGCCAGGCGGACGCGTTACTGGGGTGAATTGGCGAGCTGGTATCCGGCGCTATCGTACGCCGCTGGGGTTGCGCCGGTGGCAAGCTTTAGTGCGCCAGATGCTCAGCTGTCTGCTGAGATGTTTGGCCTCCCCGTCCTCGGACGCAACATCGACTTCAGTTTGATCGGCGGGACTTCGGACTTCAGCGTCAGCGAGGGCTTTTTTTCCTCGCATTCGTACCTGAACGCCCGCAAGTTCTCGACGGTCTGGAAGGGCTTCCGGGCGATGCAACAGTTGTTCTCCTACTAGGGTGGGGCCTGCGGGTTTCTTCGTTGCTGCGGTGCTGGCGGCAGGGCCAGTTGAGGAGGCAGTAACGCGCCTTCGCGAGCCGCCCATGAGAGAGGCGGCGATGGCGGATCTTGTGCGAATGGGCCCGCCCATTGCCCTTGACCTTGTGAAGGCAGCCCAAGGAGCCTTGTTGCCCGTACAAGCAGCGATCGTGGACGTTCTTGTTCAGATTGGGCCGGCGGGACTGCCGGAGCTTTCTCGGTGCTCAGTTCCAATGTTTCGAGATGAATTCTCGGAGTGCGATTTCGCGGTTCGAGCGGTGCAGCGAATGGGGGACGAGGCTTTGACTGTTTTGGAGGCGTGGGCGCCGGAGCCAAGCTCTGCGCGGGCCTCTTTTGCCTTGCACTGCCTTCGCTCGTTTGGGCCGAAGCGCTCGCTTTCTGTATTGGAGCGGCTAACACGGCATCCGGACGAGAGGGTACGGCGGGACGCCTTCGGCATCATCGCTTCCTGGAACGATCCGATGATTGGTGACGTATTGGTGAAAGGGTTAGAGGACAGGGATGGGCCTATTGTGTCGAAGGCCCTGACGGGATTGAGAAAGATTCGCGACAGGCGCCTGATTCCCGTGGCGCTAACACTCGCCGCCGATGATCGAAATGGAGGTCTTCAAGAGGACGCTGTAGCGGGTCTTGGAGTGTTTTTCGGTCGTGAGTTACTCCAACCTATCCTAAGAGTTGCCAGACAAGCTCCTGATGTTGGCGCTCGGCGGACGGGGGTGAGCACACTTGTTTGGGTGAAGGATTCAATCGCGAATCGACTGGGCCAGCGTTATGACGTGATCACAGTCGACCCCGGCGCTCAGCCCGGAATATGGATGCGGCATATGGTGCAGTTGGGCGGAACGGCGCTGTTCGTGTTTGTGTGCCTTCGGCTCGCGGCCTTGATTCCGCTGGGAGTGTTAGTAAGCGGTTGCGTGCTTACCTCGGCCGGGTACTTTTGGGGGAACGTGATCACAAAGATCAACGGATCGGTGGAGCGCGAATTGTTGTTGTTGATGATTCCATGCGTGTGGCTCGTTGCGCGGATTCTTGGGGTGAAGTTATTGGGCCTAGCCGACCTCGCGATGCCGTTTGTCCTGGCAATGGGTGGCGGCTTGGTTGCATCCATTTGCGTGTTCGCGCTCGGGCAATTCAGAGCGATCAATGCCGTATTGTTATCGCAGTATGGCTGGGTTCTGGTCTATACGGGATTGCTGTTCGGTGCGGCCATAGGATTCAGGCGATTTCTGTTTCGGCAAGAGGCGAAGAAGGTTGTGGCCCTGGAGCACAACGTGAAGTTCACACGCCTCGCAACTGTTGGCTGTGTAGCTTTTTACGCGGGCTATGTCTTCGGCTGGTGGAGGCTGTGGGACTACTCGTCGGACGCATTCCGGTGCCTGCTGTGACGCGACCAGCGACTCGGCCCGCAGCGCGTTTGTCCCGGTCCGGTCCCTATCAGTCTGGACCTACGCCGGGCCGCGCTGGATGAGGCGGATGGCGTCGAGCCGCAGTCGCGCGGCGGAGAGATGTTCGTCGAGCGCCGTCTTCTGCTCGATCAGCAGGTCAACCTCTTCGGGCCGAACGCTGCGATTGACCTTCTGAAGATCGCGCAGACGCTGGATCTCCTGATCGAGTTGGTCCGCCATGGTCTTCCTGGCCTGGAGGACCAGCGGCGGCACGCGGCGATCGGCGATCGACTGGGCCTTGGCGATCAGCGAGGGCAGAAGCTCTTCACGGACTTCCGGCCGCTGCAGGATGGACGTATCGCCGCGTCGCAGCAACGGCGTCATCATCGCGGTGGTGATCGCTGTACTCGCATCTCCACCCCGATGATCGAGCATGACGCGGATCGGCGTGGGCGGCAGGAAGCGATCGATATGAAGGTGAAGCGGGGCCACGCATTCCAGAACGTAGACCGCTTCCACGTACAGCGCGGAGGTCCTGCTGTCGGGCCATTTGGCGAAACTGCTGTTGCCATTCTGAGAGCCCAGGACGAGGTCAATCGCGTTCGTCACAAGCGGATGATCCCAGGTCAGAAACTGAAGATCCTCACGTGACAAGGCTTTCGTGCGATCGGCCGTCACGGTAAGTCCGTCCGCGGGAAGGCCGGGGAAGGTGTCCGCGAGAACGCCGGCCGAACCTAGCTGGTAGGTCCGCGGCGCGATTTCCTCCACCTGGATGGTGAAGTGATCGAACGCCGCGATCATGAAAGCGTCGAGCGACTGATCCTGATCGCGATCCTTGATGTCCTCAACCAAGTGCGCCGCGACTTCGGGGCGGAAGGAGTTCAGCTCAAGCAAGCGATCGCGCCCGGTTTCCAGGCGACTGCGCAACGCCTCACCCGCGGAACGCGTTTCGGAGATCAACGTCTCGATGGCCGCGCGCGCGTCGGCATCCGAATCGGGGAAGGCGCGCGCCAGATCTCGCACGCGATCGCCAAACAGGTCGAGCAGCTCATTGCCGCTGTTGAGATTCTTCTCGAACGAGTTGAGGCCCTCGTTGAACCAGCGCGCCAGAACCTCCTGCGGACTTCCCGGCACGAAGGGAACGTGGACGTGAATCTCAGAAGTCTGCCCGATGCGATCAAGCCGGCCGATGCGCTGTTCGATCAGTTCGGGATCGAGCGGCAGATCGAACATCACCAGGTGATGGGAGAACTGGAAGTTCCGGCCCTCGCTGCCGATCTCCGAGCAAATCAGCAGACGCGCCCCACCCTCTTCCGCGAAGTAGGCCGCTTGTCGATCGCGTTGGACCAGCGTTAGCCCTTCATGAAACATCCCCATCCTGATCTTGATGAGATCGCGCATCGCCGCTTCGATCGCTTCCACCTTCTCGCGCGTGCGGCAGATCAGCAGCACTTTCGACTTCTTGTGGGAACGCAGCAGGCTGATCAGCCAGGGAATCCGCGGGTCGGCGGTGAAGTCCGGCTCGAAGATCGATTCCTTCACCGGCTTGATGTCCGACTCGAATTCGTCGCGCACCCGTTCGAGCAGCGTGCCTTTGTCGCCTTCAAATGTGAGGGGAACAAGATGAGCGACGCGATTCGGAAATCCCGTGATGGTGGCGCGTGTGTTGCGGAACATCACGCGGCCGGTGCCGTGCTGATCCAGCAGGTCGGCGAGCGCTTTGCGATCGGTCAGCGCGGCCGCTTGCTTCGCGACCTCGCGGTACGCCTCCGTCTCTCGCGCGAACTCGGCCAGATCGTGGAAACGCGCGGGGTCGAGCAGGCGCAGACGCGCGAAGTGGCTGGCGATACCGAGTTGCTCGGGTGTCGCGGTGAGAAGCAGCAAACCGGGAGAGGATTTGCTGAGCGCCTCGACCACCGTGTATTCCGGGCTGGCCTTCTCGGGCGTCCAGCCGAGATGATGCGCTTCATCCACCACGACCACATCCCAGCCAGCATCTACGGCCTGTTTAACGCGGTGGGGGCGCTGAGTGAACAGGTTGATGCTGGCGAGCACCAGCTGATCTTCGAGGAAGGGATTGGCGCCGGGATTGGCCGCTTCAATCGACGCGCAGCGCTTCTCGTTGTAGATGCGGAACCAATGATTGAAGCGACGCAGCATCTCCACCAGCCACTGATGAACCAGCGAGCCCGGAACGAGCAGCAGAACACGATGGGCGCGGCCGGTCATCAGGAGACGGTGAACCACGAGACAGGCCTCGATGGTCTTGCCCAGGCCCACTTCATCGGCAAGCAGGACGCGGGGGACCAGTCGGCTCGATGTCTCCGACGCGATGTAGAGCTGGTGTGGAATCAGGTCGATCCGGCCACCCACGAAACCACGGACCCGGGATCGACGCTGCCGATACTGAAGATCCAGCGCGGCAACTCGCAGATCAAAGACATCCGGCGCGTCCGTCTGTCCGACCAGGAGACGCTCCTCGGGCTTGTTGAAACTGATCGCGTCGCTCAGGTCGCGCTCGCTGATCTCGACGACCGCGCCGTCACGAGAGCCTTGGTAGTGGAAGAGACCTTCCCGCTCGACCACTGCGGTGATGCGCAGCGACGCGTTCGCGCGATCTTTGATGGTGTCGCCTGCGTGAAAGCGCACGCGTCGCAGAGGCGCGTTGTCACGAGCGTACTCTCGGGTCTCTCCGCTCGCGGGGAAAATCAGCTTCACCCGCTGCGGGTCAGCGCTCTGGATGGAGCCGAGCCCGAGTTCTGGTTCGGAGTCGCTGATCCAGCGCTGGCCGGGATGAAAGAGAGAGTCGGCCAAGGGGGCGAAGACTAACCGGACTTCGCGCCGAGACTCTAAGTTTTGGAGCGTTTGGGCCTGAGGCGTCGTAGGAACCGAGTACGCTCCGCCCTCCCCGATGCTTCAGATCACCGACCGTCTCATCCTTTCCCCCACCGACCTGGTCGGGTTCCTGGCCTGCGGTCATCGCACCCGGTTGGAATGGGAGGCGGCCCAAGGTCTTCGGACCCAGGCGTTTGATGGCGATCCTGTGCTCGACCTGGTTTCACGCAAGGGCGCCGAGCACGAGAAGCACTATCTGGCCGAGTTGCGAGCCAGCGGGCTGTTGGTGGTTGATCTGAGCAATCTCGGCAACAAGTCGGTCGCTGAATCCGAAGCAGCGGAGGCGGCCACCGTCACGGCGATGCGCGATGGAGTCGATATCGTCTACCAGGGCGTTTTCTTCGATGGCCGCTGGCGCGGTCGCCCTGACTTTCTCCGAAAGCTTCCGATCCCTTCGGCGCTCGGCGACTGGAACTACGAGGCCATCGACACCAAGCTTGCGCGCGATGTGAAGGCGGGCGCGATTGTCCAGCTGGTCCTCTATTCGATGCGACTCGGCGAGTTGCAAGGGCGCGTTCCGGATCACATGCACGTGATCACCGGAGCCAACGAGCCGCGTGCTTTCCGTGTCGATGACTACGCCGCCTATGTCCGTACCGTCCGCGAGCGATTCGAAGCGCAGATCAGTGAGCCCGATCCGCTTGCGAACTCTTATCCCCACCCGGTCGAACATTGCCGCGTGTGCAACTGGGTGGCGGTTTGTGGAGAGCGTCGGCGAACCGACGACCACACCTCTCTGGTCGCGGGCATGACGCGCACCGTCACCCGAAAGCTGGTCGACGCGAAGCTCACGACCACGGCGGCGCTTGGCGCGGCTTCCGCTGATCTTGCGATCGCCGACCTGGCGCAGCCGACCTTCGATCGGCTCCGCGCGCAGGCATCGCTCCAGCTCCAACAGCGCGTCGACGGCGTCGTTCGGTTTGAGTTGATAGATCAGGCCGAGGTGGAGACTCTCGCCACGGTTCTGACCGCTGAGAAGACGAAGAGTCCGATGGGGCTGGCCGTTCTTCCGCTGCCGACCGAAGACGATCTTTTCTTCGACATCGAAGCCGACCCGTGGGCGGGGGAAGCGGGGGAAGGCATCGAGTATCTCTTTGGTCTTGCGAGTCGCCGCGGCGGCGAAGTGCGCTACGAGGCGCTCTGGGCGCACTCGGCCGAGCAGGAGAAAGCGCTGCTCGAAGCCTTCATCGATCGATGTGTCGCCGCGCGCAAGGCGAACCCCGGATTTCACGTCTACCACTACGGCGCCTATGAGAACTCCGCGCTCAAGCGCCTGGTGAATCGCTATGGCACGAGAGACCTCGACCTCGCCTGGCTCAATCGCGCCGAGGTCTTCGTCGATCTGTACGGCGTGGTGCGGCAGGGGATTCGGATTTCCCAGGATTCCTATTCGCTCAAGAAGATCGAGGCGCTCTACATGCCTCATCGCGAAGGCCCGATTACCAAGGGCGGCTTCAGCGTGGTCGAGTACGAGCAATGGCTGGACGATCAGGATCAGGCGCATCTTGATTCACTCGCCGCCTACAATCAGGATGACTGCGTTTCAACGCTGTTGCTGCGCGACTGGCTTGAAGCGAGACGAAGTGAGGCGGAACGCCGTGCCGGTGATCCGATGCCAAGGCCCGAGCTCAAAGAGGGCGATGCGCCGGAAGCGACCGCTGCTGAGATCGCAGCGAGTCAAGTGCGTTTCGACAAGCTACGAGCGGGCCTGTCCGCGGACGAGACGCTTCGGGACGCGGCCGCGAATGCACGCTGGCGGTTGTCGCTCCTTCTCGACTTTCATCGGCGCGAGGCTCTTCCCGAATGGTGGCGTCACTTCGATCTGAAGAAGAAGTCGTCGATCGAACTTGTGGCGGAGACAGACGCGATCGGCGAACTCACATTTGAACGCACCGTCGGCACAGTGAAGAGTTCGAACATCTTCAGATACCGGTTTGATCCCGATCAGGATCAGAAGTTCGAAGCGGGGAAGAAAGTGCTTGATCCCGCGACCGGCGACGAGGCGGGATCTATTCATGCGATCGACCCGGGAGAAGGCAGCATCGATCTCAAACGTGGCAAGGCGAGTGCCGCACCTCACCCGCGCGCGTTGATTCCCGCTAAGCCCATGGGCACGGCACCGCTTGAGAAGGCGCTCGCCCGCCTGGCTGACGACGTTATCGAACGGGGCATGGAGGTCGACCACGGCTCGTGGCTCGCGGCGCGCCGTCTGCTGCTTCACGAGACGCCCCGAATTGAAGGGCACGCGCGGGGAGCCGCCATTCGACGCGATGGAGAAACATTCGCGGATGCCGCCGTTCGATCGATCATCGGCCTGCGTGATTCGTACCTTCCGATTCAGGGACCGCCCGGCACCGGAAAGACGTGGACTGCAGCGAAGGCCGTGCTTGCGCTCTTTCAGGCGGGGAAATGTGTGGGTTTGACCGGACCGTCCCACAAGGTCATCGGCAATCTCATCAAGGCTGTGCTTGATGAGGCCTCGCGCACCGGGACCACGCTGACGATCGTCCAACGCGCTGACGAAGGCGAAGAAGTACTGGACCCAAGCGTGGAGCGCGCCAAAAACACCGCCGGCGTTGCGTCAGCTCTGTCGGCGGGCACACGAATCACCGCAGGCACTGCCTGGCTTTATGCATCTGATGCTCTGGCCAATTCCCACGATGTCCTCTTCATTGACGAAGCCGGCCAGTTCTCGCTCGCGAACGCGTGCGCCGCGTCGGGCGCGGCTTCGTCGATGGTCTTGATTGGAGACCCGAACCAACTTCCGCAAGTCACCAAAGGAAGTCATCCCGAAGGCGCGGGGCTTTCAGCGCTTGGTCACGTCCTGGGCGACGCGCCCACGCTCGGCGTCGAGCAGGGTGTCTTTCTGGGCCGAACGCATCGCTTGCATCCTGATCTGTGCGCTTTGATCTCGGATTCGTTCTATGAGGGGAAGCTCGATTCGGATCCGAAGACGGCCCTTGTGCGGATCAATGGAAGCGGGACGCTCAGCGGGACGGGACTGCGTCTGCGTCCGGTCTCTCACGAGCATTGCGCCAGTCGAAGTTTTCAGGAGGTCGACGCTGTGATCGATCTGATGCGCGACCTCCTCGCGCGGACATGGGTCGATCGAAAAGGCGTTGAGCGCGCTCTGACGCCCCAGGACATTCTTGTCGTCGCTCCCTTCAACGCTCAGGTCGGCGCCATCCGTGATCGCGTGAAAAAGGCGCTGGGCATCGACGCGCGTGTCGGCACCGTCGACAAATTTCAGGGACAGGAAGGCGCCGTCGTCATCTATTCCATGACCAGTTCCAGCGCGGAAGACGCACCCCGTGATCTTGAGTTTCTCTACTCGCCGAATCGACTCAATGTCTCCATTTCGCGCGCGCAGGCGCTGGCCGTGCTCGTCTACAACGAAGCACTCCTTCAGGCCCAGTGCCGCACACCGGAGCAGATGAAGCTCGTGAATGCGCTGTGCCGCATCGTCGAACCGCGAGCTGCGCGGGTTCGGTGACCTTCGTTCAATAAAGTGCGGCCATGACCTCCGCCTCTCGCTCTCCCGTTCTTCTTCTACATAGCGGAGGGATGTCTAGTCGTCAGTGGCGGCGCCTGAGCGAAACGCTCGAGCCCGCGCATCGCGTCTTCGCTCCTGATTTCATCGGATCAGGCGAGAACCCGCTTTGGCCCGATGACGCGCCCTTCGACTTCGTGCAGGACGTCGAACTCATCGAGCGCATGGTGGACGACCTCGGCGAGCCCGTCCACGTCGTCGGTCACTCCTACGGCGGTCTGGTCGCCGTGACGATGGCTCGTCGTGATCCGAAGCGCGTTCTGTCGGTTGCCGCCTATGAGCCCGTAGCGTTCGGTGTGCTCTACCGCGCGAACGACGAAGAAGGACTCGCTGACTTGAACCGCGTGGGCGATGTGCCGGTGTTCACCGACTTCGCTTTAGGCGGAGGGGACCTTTGGTTTGAAGCGTTCATCGACTATTGGAATGGAAAGGGTGCATGGCGCGGAATGGCCCCGTCCTCTCGTGAGTCGTTCCTTCGCACCGGCCGCAAGGTGTTCTACGAAGTCATGTCCCTCAAGGAAGACCGCACGCCTCAGGCGGGGTATGCGCACATCATCGCCCCCGCCCTGTTTCTCAGCGGTCAGAAGTCGCCGATGGCCGCGCGCCGGGTGGCGGCTTTACTGGGCGAAGCCTTTCCGCACGGGCGCTCGATCACCATTGAGGGCGCGGGGCACATGGGACCGCTCACACACCAAGGCACAGTGAATGACGCGATCGCCGCGCACATCAAAGAGGCTTCGTAAAGAAAGGAGCGCTGTTCGGGCTGCTACGCCTTTAGCTCAGCGAAGGAGCGCCCCGGTTCCGCGGTGGTTGATTGGGGCAGGGTGGTCTCTCGCCATCCAGGCTCGCGGCCGTTGCCATCGAATCCTGCTCGTTGCTCAAGCAGATCCTTGAAGCCGGCCATCTCCATGATGCCGACGGCACTCACCGAGCGCCCGCCACTCTTGCAGCCGACCACGATCTTCGCGTCCTTGGGGAACGCCTTCATCACCTGTTCCATGAAGGCGGAGTTGGGCGACATGCCCATCGGCCCCATGTTCATCAAAGGGATGTTGTACGCGCCCTTGGGATGGCCCGTTTCGAACTCGGGGACCGAGCGGACATCGAGGTAGAGGTAGCCCTCCTCCATTTTCGCGGCGGCTTCGTCTGGCGAGATTCGTTTCATGCCCGCGACATTACCGCACGGCCGAGGCCATGAGGACGGGAAGTGCTTGATCGAAGAGGTCGGTCTCGCAGAGAAGACTCACCACCAGATAACAGCCGGAATCGAAGTCGAAGAAATGGCCGGGATGAACCAGGACGCCCGCGCTCAGCGCGTCGAGCGCGCGCTCTTCATCCGTGAGCGTGGCGGGGCATTTGATCAATGCGGACCAGCCTCCTTCAGGCTGGATCAGCGAAAGCTCGGGCTGATTTCCAACCGCGTTCTCCAGGGCGGTCAAGTTCCGTCGCAGGCGCTGCCGGATCGGCTTCTGGAGCGTGGCCTTCTGATCGAGAATCGAAGGCAGCGCGAGTTGAATCGGCGTCGACACCGAAAGGTAGGTGTCGGCGATGAACTCCAGACGCGCCAGAGCTTCGCGTCGAACCGCATCTGGCCCTGCGACCGCGATCCATCCGAGCTTGAGTTGAGGCAGCGCGCACGACTTCGAAAGACCGCCCAGAGCGAAGCTCAGGGCTTTGGTTTCGGCAGCGAAGGTCTCGAAACGTTGTGGATCAGGCTCGAACGCAAAGTCCGCGAAGACTTCGTCCGCGATGATGGCTACGCCACGCTCGGCGCAAAGATCGGCCAGCGTGCGAGCTTCTGACTTTTTCAGAAACGATCCCGTCGGGTTGTTGGGATGCACCACCACCACGGCGCGGGTCTGGTCGGTGATCAACCGCGCGAGCGAATCCACACTGAGGTGCCATTCGTGGTCGAAATGAAGCGGATATGTGCCGACGCGCACGCCGTCGAGATCGGCAAGAAACTCGAACAAGGGGTAGGACGGAGCCGGCACCAGCACTTCGTCCCCAGGATTCGCGAGGAGCTTGAAGAGGAGCGAGTACGACTCGCTGCTGCTCGCGGTGAGAACGATGTCGAGGGGATCCACAGAGACGCCGCGTCGCGCGTAGTCGGACGCGATCGAGGTTCGCGCCGACAACATCCCCTGAGGGTCTGGCGCGTAGTGAGCGCCCTCAGGATCCCCAAGCAACGTCAGCAGAGACGGGGGGGCTAGAAACCCCGCCCGCGTCGGATTGGACTCCGTGAGATCGAGAAAGCGCGCGCCCGATTCCCGCATCTCGCGAATGCGGGCGGAGAGGGCGTTCTCCGAAATGTCTTTGGGCAGTCGCTTGGAAAACATGGAGTCGAGGGTGACGAGGCTATACGACCGGACCTTCGACCCTCCATGTTTGCCATAGACTCCGCAGATGCCCCCTGTGACGCGTGAACACGAGCGTCTTGCCGCGAAAGACCTGCTTCCAACCTGGCGGCATTGGGGACCGTACGTTTCCGAGCGCGCCTGGGGCACGGTTCGCGAGGACTACTCGAAAGACGGCAACGCCTGGGCCTACTTCCCCCACGAGCAAGCACGGAAGAAGGCCTATCGCTGGGGCGAGGATGGTCTGGCCGGAATCTCCGATCGCTATCAGATCCTGTGCTCGGCCTTCGCGTTCTGGAACGAGCAGGATCCCTTCCTCAAGGAACGTCTCTACGGGCTGGTGCCGTCGGAGGGCAATCACGGGGAGGACGTGAAGGAGTACTACTTCTACCTCGACAACCTCCCCACCCACTCGTACATGAAGTGGCTGTACAAGTACCCGCAGCGCGCATTTCCCTACGAACAGCTCGTTCGCGAGAACCAGGCGCGCGGCGGGGAAGGTCCAGAGTACGAACTTCTCGATACAGGGATCTTCGACGACGACCGCTACTTCGACATCGAGGTCGAGTACGCGAAAGAGTCGGCGGAAGACATCGTGATGCGCGTCCGTGCTCACAACCGCGGACCGGAAGCAGCACCTCTTCACATTATTCCGCAGACCTGGTTCAGGAATCGATGGGGTTGGGGTGAGACGCCCGAGCCCCAGCCGATCATGACCTCTGGCCCTTCCGGCCAGGGCTTTGTGAGCGTGCTCGCGGACGACACGAACGCGCGTCCTCCGAAACAGCTGCCTTTCGAGTACCGGCTTGGTGTTCGACACCTGTACGCCCCGACCGGCGGAGAACTGCTTTTCACCGACAACGAAACGAACGCGCCCGCCGTTTTCGGGCCGGGTGCTGAAAGCCGCTCCGCGTTCACGAAAGATGCGTTCCATCGACGCATCGTCAATGGGGAAGAGGGCGCCACCAATCCAGCGCAGCGCGGGACGAAGGCGGGGCTTCACTACCGATTCGTGGTCCCGGCCGGAGAAAGCGTCGAGGTTTGTCTGCGTCTCTGCCCACAGGCGGAGACCGATCCGCTCACCGCGGTGCCGCTCATCCTCGAGAAGCGGAAGGCCGACGCCGACGAGTTCTACACCGCCATTCATCCCGACACCGCCACCGCAGACGAGAAGCTGGTTCAGCGTCAGGCCTTCGCCGGCATGCTGTGGACCAAGCAGATCTATCTCTTCGACGTCAGCCTCTGGCTTGAGGGAGATCGGGCCGACTGGCCCCCGCCCGAAGAACGGAAGCAGATTCGCAATCAGCATTGGCGGCACTTGAACTCCATGCGCATCATGTCGATGCCGGACAAGTGGGAGTATCCCTGGTTCGCGGCGTGGGATCTCGCGTTTCATTGTGTGCCCCTGGCCGTCATCGACGCCGAGTTCGCGAAGGAGCAGCTGTGGTTGCTTCTCTTCGAGCAATTCCAGCATCCGTCAGGGCAAATTCCGGCGTACGAATGGGAGTTCTCCGATCTGAATCCTCCGGTTCAGGCGTGGGCGGTCTGGCGCGTCTACAACATGGACCGTATACGCAACGGCAAGGCCGACCGGCTCTTTCTCGAGCGATGCTTCCACAAGCTCTTGATGAATTTCTCGTGGTGGGTCAACAAGGTCGATCGCGAAGGCAACAACGTTTTCGAGGGCGGCTTCCTCGGCCTCGACAACATCACCGTCATCGACCGTAGCGAGAAGCTGCCGCACGGCACGGTACTCGAACAATCGGACGCCACCGGCTGGATGGGCATGCTTTGTCTGCAGCTCATGCGGATCTCGCTCGAACTGGCCCGCGAGAACAAGGCTTACGAAGCCCTCGCCACCAAGTTCTTCCAGCATTACATCTACATCGCCTCCGCCATGAAGAGGATGGGCGGCCGCAACTATCAGCTCTTCGACGAGGCCGACGGGTTTTTTTACGACGTCTTGCGCTCCCCGGATGGGACGTTTGAGAAGTTCCGTGTTCGATCGCTCGTCGGACTCGTGCCCCTGTACGCGATTGAGCGGCTGGAAGATAAGTGGATCGCGCCGTTCAAGGAATTCAAGGAAGGGATGACCTGGTTCGTCACCAACAAGGCCCACGTGGTCCAAAACGTCTGCTACCCACTGACGGTGGAGGGCGCCACCACGCACGTCCTTGGCATTGTTGACCCTGACCAGACTCGCCGCCTGCTCGAACGCGTCTTCGATCCGAGCGAATTCTTCTCCGATCACGGCATGCGAAGCCTGTCGAAGGTTCACGAAGCCCAGCCGTTCCATTTCGGCGGGAAGACGGTGTCCTACGAACCCGCCGAAGCGCGGGCGAAGATCAAAGGCGGCAACTCGAACTGGCGCGGGCCGATCTGGTTTCCCACGACGTTCCTGATGATTGAGGCGCTCCGCAAGCTCGGCACCGCCTACGGCCCCACCTTCAAGGTCCGCGTGGGTGGAGAGAACGGGGAGGAGACGCCCCTGTGGGATGCGGCGAAGCTCATGTCGGATCGGCTCGTCAGCATCTTCACGCGCGATGAAAACGGTCGTCGGCCCTGTCACGGTCGCCGCGAGAAGTTCCAGACCGACCCGCATTGGCGGGACCTGATTCTGTTCTACGAGTACTTCCATGGCGACACCGGCGAAGGGCTGGGCGCTTCGCACCAGACCGGATGGACCGGCCTCGTCGCCAGCCTGATCGATGAGTGGCGCAAACCGAAGCCGCCCACCTCAAAATGAAAATTGTCAGTTGGAACGTGAACTCGATTCGCGTGCGCGAGTCGCGGCTTGTCGCCTTTCTCGCCCGTGAACAGCCAGATGCCTTGTGTCTCCAGGAGCTCAAGGTCGTCGACGATGATTTCCCCGCGGACGCGGTGAAGGCCGCTGGATATCAGGCGGTGACTTTCGGCCAGAAGACCTACAACGGAGTCGGCATTCTCACGAAGCTCGGCACGCCGGTCGAGAACGTCGTGCGCTCGTTCGACGACGGTGACGACGATCCCCAGGCGCGCGTCATCGGCGCCGACATTGGCGGCGTCCGTGTCGTTTCGATCTACGTGCCAAACGGCGGCGACGTCGGCTCGGAGAAATGGGCCTACAAGAAGGCGTGGCTGCAGCGCCTGAAGGCGTATGTCTCCACGAAGATCGACTTGAAGGGGCGGGTTGCGATCTGCGGCGACATCAACATCGCCCCCGAGGCGCGCGATGTCGCGAAGCCCGATCGCTGGAAGAACAGCGTGCTGTTTCACCCGGAGATGACCTCCGCCTTTCAGGAGCTTCTGTCCCTCGGGCTCGTCGACACCGCGCGCCTGCACCACCAGGGTGAAGGCCCTTTCACCTGGTGGGACTACCGAATGCTGGCGTTCCCGAAAGGCGATGGCCTCCGCATCGACCACATTTTCACGTCGAAGTCGCTCGCGGCGTCGTGCACGGAAGTCAGAGTCGATCGGGACGAAAGAAAGGGCGCGCAGCCGTCCGATCATGCGCCCCTGATCGCTGTCTTTAGCTGACTCTCCTGGCCCCGTTTCCCCGTATAGTTCCGGCTTCCTAGGCCGCGCGCCCCGGCGTTTTGAGCGTCTTTATTCCCTATGTCCGACACTGGTCCGAAATCAATTCCACCTGGCGACGGGATGACAAAGATCCCCGCCAAGATTGGTCGTTACGAGATCCTCGAGAAGGTGGGGTCCGGACGCACCGGCACGGTTTTTCGCGCGAGCGATCCGCTCATCGGACGCATCCTCGCCATCAAGACCTTCCGCGTTGACCTGACGCCCGGCCCGATCCGAGACACCTTCCTTCAGCGCTTCTACCACGAGGCCCGGATCTCCGGCGGCCTGTCACATCCGAACATCGTGGCGCTGTTTGATGTGGGCGAAGAGGACGGCCTTCCGTATCTCGTTTTCGAGCACGTCGAGGGTCCGACCCTGGATGTCGCCCTGGCGCGCGCCGGCCGCCTGGATTCCGCTGAAACCATCCGTGTCGTGGAGCAGACCGCTGCGGCGCTCGACTTCGCGCACGCGCGGGGCATCGTCCACCGCGACATCCGTCCCGCCAACATCATCCTGGCGAACGACAAGCGGGTGCGCATCGCCGATTTCGGGATCGCGCGCGTCGAAGGCTCCCAGCTCACCCAGCATGGCGAGGTTCTTGGAACACCGGCCTACATGTCGCCCGAGCAGATTCGTGGACAGGAACTCACCGCGGAGACTGACCTCTTTTCGCTCGCGGTGTGCGCTTACGAGATGCTGTCGGGGAATCGGCCGTTTGCGGGGAAGACGCAACCGGAGCTTTTTGAGGCCCTGGTCTATTCGCCGCCTGCCGAGCCGAAGGAATTGCGGTCTCTCGGCATCCCCAGCCGCGAATTCATGTTCGTCTTTGAACGCGCTCTTGCCAAGGATCCGGCGCATCGGTTCGCCGATGCCGCATCTTTCGCGCGCGCCTTGAAATCCTGTCTCGGCGTCGTGGCGCCGGGAGATGAACCCGCACCCATCTCGCGAATCGCCATCCCCGACCCGCCCCGGCCCGCGCACCGTCAGATTCTTCCTCCCGTGGCGCCTCCTCCGGCTCAGCGTTACGCCGCGTCGAACCCCGGAATCAAGCCGCCGCAACCTCCCTCTTCCAGCGATCCGTCGGCCGATGCGACGTTCGTGTCGAGCCCGTCGGCGGGCGATGATTCAAGCGAAGAGCTCGCTTCAACACTCGGTTTCGACTCCGGCATCAACTCGAAGCAGGTCGCGGCGGCGGTTGCGGCCGCGATGGCGTCTTCCGCTTCTTCCGCGTCGGTGCCTCTTTCTCCGCCGTCAAACCCTTCCTCCGATGCTTCGGCCGATGCCACTATGGTCTCCGGCGCCCAGGATTTCGAACTTCCGTCGACCCATCGCATGTCGCGGGCCGCAGTGGAGGACGTCCTCTCGAAGTCCGGTGCCAACCAGAAGTCGTCGTCGAATCACCAGAAGTCGCGCGCGGAGGCTCACAAGGTCGAGCGCGGCGGCGCGGCGAGCGCGATCGAGGATCTCCTGCCTCCTACGCGCGAGATGCCAAAGCTGTCGAACGACCTCGGGGCCACGGGCGCGCTGTCCCCGGCGCCACCGCCGCGACCCGCAACTGATCCGAGCCGAACCGCCAGTAACGCCGGAGGTCTTCCGAAGGCGACGGACAAAACGCTCATCATGACGGACGCCGAGAAAGTCTCGGCCGCGAAACTTCGCGATCTCTCGGCAGCCAGGCTGCCGACGCGGGCGGCGCAGAAATCCATTCCGCCTCCTCCGCCCCCTCCGACCCGGACGGTCGCCCGCCCGCTGCCGCCTTCGCTCGCGCCGCCCGTGCCGTCATCGCCCGCGATCGCACGCCCGTCCCTGGTTCCGAAGATCCTGCTCGCGGTCATTGTCCTGATGACGATCCTCGCGGCGATGCTGGGCGTTCTCTTCTGGGGCCGGGCTCAGGTCATCGCTACGCCCGTGGTTGAGAAGTGGAACGACCTTCCCGTCTATCCGGAGGCCGACGTCGATAAGTCGCCCCTCCTCTTCTCGCATGAGATTCCCAAGCCGAAGGTCGATCACGTGCTTTCGGTCACACTGTCCTGGATCGTGACTCCCGACGGTGTGGTCGACGAACCTAAAATCGTGGTGTCGGCGTCCAAGGAGATCGACGCGTTCGTGATACAGACCGTGAAGAAGTGGCGCTACGAACCGGGACAGAAGGCAGGCAAGACCGTGCCGGTCAGGCTGCTTCGGAAGTACACCTTCCAGCCTCGGGAAAACAATGGCGAGGGGAACTAGTCGTTGGCGAAACTCATTCTCAATCCTCAGATGCCCTCCCGGAAGGAAATTGACCTTCCCAGGGCCGGGTTGTCGATTGGGAGAGACCCAAACAACGATGTCGTCATTCCAGACGCGTTGGTTTCGCGTCGCCACGCTCGCATCGTTTACGACGGCCGCGAGTTCCTTTTTCACGACTGCGAATCCTCCAACGGTTCGCTGCTCAATGGCGACCGAGTGTCGGAACGCAAACTGGCGGATGGCGACATCCTTTGGCTCGGAGCCTCGCGTCTGTTGTTCCGAGCGCCAGAGGCGCCGGTCGAGGGCAATCTGGCGAAGGTCATTCAGCACCCCTCGTCGCAGAAGATGCGCTGTCCTGCCTGCGATCACGCGTTCCGGGCCGGCGACGTCTTCTGCCGACATTGCGGCGCCACCATCGAAGCGCAGGAGGCGGTCACGCGGTGCGCCTCATGCCATGCGCGGGTCGTCGGGCCGGCAAAGTTTTGTAACGCCTGCGGAGATTCGCTGACCGCGCGTGCAGGCCGAGGCGGCCTTGACGACCAGCGGATCGAGCGACCGGATCAAGTTCCCGTCAAGGGCGGCGAGATGCCGGTTGCGCCGGCCACCGCGGAGAAGCGGCTCCTGGCCGCTTTGGTCGATCTTCTTGCCGCTGCCGCGATTTTCTCGCTGTTTTCGTTGCCGCCCCTTTGGGCCTATTTGAGATTCGATACCGGAAATTCGCTTGCCGCGTATCTGATGGCCCTTCCCCTGCTTTCCTTTCCGGCGTACTTCATCGGGTTTTGGGCGGTGCGGGGTGCGACCCCCGGCAAGGAACTCCTGGGCCTCACCATCGCGATGAAGGACGAAACCGCGACCTTTGGCCTGCGACAAGCCGTCGCGCGCTTCTTGGGGTTCTCGATCTCGCTCGCTACCTTCGGTCTTGGGTTCATGCTGATTCTGGTGGATGGCGACACGCTGCACGACCGCCTCGCCGGAACACGCGTGATCGAGCGCCAGCCGTGAGCGATCCGAACGACCTGCCCATCGCCGACACCTCGCTCGACGGCCCACCCGCGGTCCCAGGCTTCGAGGGTGATGCCATTCCAGACGCCCCCGCAGCGGTGATGACGACGTCTTCGACCATGAGCGTTGATGCCGCGTCGATCGCGCCTCCGCTCGTGGTCGAGATCTCTCCGGAAGCGGCTGGCGTGCGCGTTCCGAAGCGTCACCTTCTCTCCGCCGCCTGGGATCTGCTTCACGACGTCTCCATCACGGTGCTGTTCTGCTTTTTCATCGTGACCTTCGTGGCGCAACCGGTTCGCGTTCAGGGAGCTTCGATGCAGCCGCGCATCGAAGACAACGAGCGCATCCTGATCAATAAATTTATCTATCGCTTCCATGGAATCGAAAGAGGAGACGTGGTGGTGTTTTACTATCCGCGTGATCCTTCCGTTTCGTACATCAAGCGCGTCATTGGATTGCCCGGAGATCGAGTTGAGATCCGCATGGGATCGGTGTACGTGAACGGAACGAGCATTGAGGAGCCCTATCTTTTGCCCGAATATCGCGACCGCTATGACATGCCGGAGACCACCGTGGAACGGGGTCACTACTTCATGATGGGCGATCACCGTTCGAGCAGCCAGGACAGCCGGGCGTTCGGCCCGGTGCCCGAGAAGTACATCTACGGCAAGGCGTCTTTTTGTGTCTGGCCCATCGCCAAAACGGGCCGCGTTCAGTGAGCGCTCCGGAAACCGGAAATCGCCCCGAGGCGGCGATGCGGCGTCCCGCCGTACTCGTTCTTGAGGACGGCGCTTCCTTTCACGGCGTGAGCTTCGGCCGTGCCGCCGACACCACCGGCGAAGTCGTTTTCAACACCTCGCTTGCCGGTTACCAGGAAATCCTCACGGATCCGTCCTACGCCGGACAGATGGTGGTGATGACGTATCCGCACATCGGCAACTACGGCGTTTGTCTTGAGGACATGGAGTCGAAACGCGCGCAGGTCGCGGGCTTCATCGTGCGTGAGATCGCATCGATCGATTCGAGCTACCGCTCGGAAGGTTCGCTTGAAGGCTGGCTCGACAAGCAGGGGATCGTCGGCATCGCGGGCGTCGATACCCGCGCGCTGACCCGGCACATCCGCACGCACGGCGCCAAGCGCGGAGTGATCTCCAACGCGGTCGGCGACATTCCTGCTTTGGTGGCGCGTGCGCGCAACTCACGCGACATGAACGGCCTCGACCTCGCGAAGGAAGTCACCACTCCAACCGCCTACGACTTCAAGGCCGCCTCGAAGGTCATCAAGCCCCGTTTCAAGGTCGTCGCTTACGACTTCGGCATCAAGCGCAACATTCTTGAATTGCTGGCTGGTTCCGGCTGCGATGTGCGCGTGGTTCCGGCGACCACCAGTGCGGCCGAGACGCTCGCCATGAATCCCGACGGCGTCTTTCTCTCCAACGGTCCAGGCGACCCCGACGCGTGCACCTACGCCATCGAATCGGCCAAGGGGATCATGGATTCAGGGACGCCGACGTTCGGCATCTGCCTCGGCCATCAGATCCTCGGCCTCGCCTGCGGCGGCAAGACCTACAAACTCAAGTTTGGCCATCGCGGCGCCAACCATCCGGTAAAGGATCTTGAGACAGGCAAGGTCGAGATCACGTCGCAGAACCACGGTTTCGCTCTCGACAACTCGGTCTTCGAGAAGAAAGAGTTCGCGATGACCCACGTGAACCTCAACGACGGGACCGTCGAAGGCTTCCGCCATCTTGAACTTCCCGTGATCTCGGTTCAGTACCATCCGGAGTCGAGCCCTGGTCCCCACGACTCCCGTCACCTCTTCGCCGGTTTCGTGCGGATGATGGAAAAGAAGCAGGAAGGCCTCAAGGCGTGAGAGATCAGAGCATCAAGTCGGTCCTTGTCATTGGCTCGGGTCCCATCGTCATCGGCCAGGCGTGCGAGTTCGACTACTCGGGCACCCAGGCGATCAAGGTCCTGAAGCGCGAGGGCATCCGCGTCATCCTGGTCAACTCGAACCCCGCGACCATCATGACGGATCCCGAGTACGCGGACGCCACCTACATCGAGCCGCTGACTCCGGAATTCGTCGAGAAGATCCTGGAGAAGGAAAAGCCCGACGCGATTCTTCCCACCGTTGGTGGACAAACGGCCCTGAACCTTGCCATTGCGCTCGCCAAGCGCGGTACTTTGGATCGTCTCGGCATCCGGCTGATCGGCGCGTCGCGTCGCGCGGTGGAAGTCGGCGAAGATCGGCAGCTCTTCAAGGAAGCGATGGCGCGTATCGGCCTTGACGTCCCGCGCAGCGCCGTGGTCAAGACGATGGAAGAGGCCCGGGCCGCGGTCAAAGTGACCGGCATCCCCGCCATCATCCGCCCTTCGTTCACCATGGGCGGTTCCGGCGGTGGCATCGCGCGCACCGATGCCGAGTTTGAAGACATCGTCACGCGCGGTCTCATGATGTCGCCCGTCCACGAGGTGTTGATCGAAGAGTCGATTCTCGGATGGAAGGAATACGAACTCGAGGTCATGCGCGACAAGGCCGACAACTTTGTCGTCATCTGCTCGATCGAGAACTTCGATCCGATGGGCGTCCACACCGGCGACTCCATCACGGTCGCACCTACCCAGACTCTGTCCGATCCCGAATACCAGCGCATGCGTAACGCCGCGCGCGACATCATCCGCGAAGTCGGCGTCGAGACCGGCGGATCCAACATTCAGTTCGCCACCAATCCGAAGGATGGCCGGCTCATCGTCATCGAGATGAACCCGCGGGTTTCGCGTTCCTCCGCACTCGCGTCGAAGGCGACCGGTTTCCCGATCGCGAAGATCGCGGCGTTGCTCGCCATCGGCTACACCCTCGACGAGATCACCAACGACATCACCAAGGTGACCCCGGCGTCGTTCGAGCCGACCATCGACTACGTCGTCGTGAAGATTCCACGTTTCGCGTTTGAGAAGTTCCCGGGCGCTTCATCTACGCTTGGCACCCAGATGAAGTCGGTGGGCGAAGTCATGGCCATCGGCGGCACCTTCAAGGAAGCGTTCCAGAAGGGCTTGCGCGGTCTGGAAGTCGGCGCGAACGGCTTCTTCCTCAAAGGCATCAGCGACTGCGGTCTGACCGGGGACGCGCTTGATGCCGAGATGGCGCGGCCGAGTCCCGACCGCCTCTTTCATGTGCGCGCGGCGTTCGATCAGGGCCGCAGCATCGAGAACATCCACGCGGTGACCGCGATTGATCCGTGGTTCCTTGATCAGTTGCAGCAGATCGTTGATGCCGAGCGGGTCATCGCGCGCGAAGGTCTGCCCACGACGCCGAAGGGGTGGTTCCAGACGAAGCAGCTTGGTTTCTCAGATGCCCGTCTGGGCGATCTGGTCGGCAAGACCGAGGCTGAGGTTCGCACCGCGCGCAAGGCGGCCGGCATCGTGCCCGTCTACAAGCGTGTCGACACCTGCGCCGCCGAGTTCGAGTCGCACACGCCGTACATGTACTCGACTTATGAGACGGAGTGCGAGGCCGATCCGACCAACAAGCGCAAGGTCATGATCCTCGGCAGTGGTCCGAACCGCATCGGCCAGGGCATCGAGTTCGATTACTGCTGCTGTCACGCGAGCTTCGCGTTCCAGGAAGAGGGCTGCGAGACCTTGATGGTCAACTGCAACCCCGAGACCGTCTCGACCGACTACGACACTTCGGATCGCCTCTACTTCGAGCCGCTGACCTTCGAAGACGTCATGAACATCGTTGAGCGGGAGAAACCGGATGGTGTCGTGATCCAGTTTGGCGGCCAGACGCCGTTGAAGCTGGCGCTGCCGTTGTTCAAGGCCGGCGTCCCCATCTGGGGAACCACGCCCGACATGATCGACCTTGCGGAGGACCGTAAGCGCTTCGCGAAGCTTCTTGACGAACTGATGATTGCGCAGCCGGAAAGCGGCACCGCGTCGTCGATTCCCGAAGCTGCCGAAGTCGCGCGCCGCATCGGCTACCCCGTGCTGGTTCGGCCTTCGTATGTCCTTGGCGGTCGCGCCATGGCCATTGTCTATTCAGCCGACGATCTTGAGGCCTATGCCCGCGAAGCGGTGAAGGCGTCGCCGGACCATCCGATCCTGGTTGATCGATTCCTCGAAGACGCCTTTGAAGTCGATGTCGATGCTTTGGCCGATGGCGAACGCGTCATCATCGGTGGCATCCTCGAACACATCGAAGAGGCCGGCATTCATAGCGGCGACTCGGCGATGGTTCTGCCGACTTACAAGGTGAAGGCCGAACACATCACCACCATCCGCGACTACACGCGTCGTCTCGGGCTCGCACTCAACGTCCGCGGCCTGATGAACGTCCAGTACGCTATCAAGGATGACAAGGTCTACGTCATCGAAGTGAACCCACGTGCGTCGCGCACCACTCCGTTCATCAGCAAGGCCACCGGCGTTCCCATGGCCAAGGTCGCGGCGAAGATCGCGGCGGGCCGTACCCTCGAACAACTCGGCCTCATTGCCGATCTTGAAGTGCGTCGTGTCTTCGTCAAGGAATCGGTCCTGCCCTTCGTGAAGTTCCAGGGCAGCGACATCCTTCTTGGACCCGAGATGAAGTCCACCGGGGAGGTCATGGGCATCGCGCGCGGCGTGGGTGTGGCCTTCGCGAAGGCACAGGCTGCGGCGGGAACGTCGATTCCCACGAGCGGTTCGGTCTTCATCTCCGTCCACGACCGCGACAAGGCGGAAGTTCTGGAGATGGCGCGGTTCCTTCATCAGAGCGGTTTCAAGATCCTCGCCACCAGCGGGACGGCCGCTTTCTTCGACAAGGGTGGCGTGCCCGCGGAGAAGGTCGACAAGGTGGGCGAAGGCAAGCCCGATTGCGTCGATCTGATCCGGGGTGGTCAGATTCAACTCGTGATCAACACGCCTCTCGGCCGGAAGTCCTTCGTCGACGACGGCGCCATCCGCAAGCAGGCGACCCAACAGGGGATTCTCGCCCTCACGACTTTGACCGCAGCGGCGGCGACCGTCGATGCAATCCGTGCGTTGCGCACCGACGGCTTCGAGGTCGAATCGCTCCAGGAGATCCTCGCCTAGTGACTTCGGCCTCGGCGAGAAAGCCGTTGGTGCTCGCCTTGTCAGGCGGCGGAGCGCACGCCGCGTCGCACGCAGGCGTCATCCAGGAGCTGGTGGCGCACGGCGTGGTTCCGACCGGATACGCCGGAGTGTCAGGAGGAGCGCTGGTCGCGGGGGCGTACCTCGGCGGGGCCAGCATGGAAGCTCTCGTTCGGGAGGCGTCGCAGCTCCATCCCTGGTTCTGGGTGCGCGGCTGGGGTGGCGGCCTTCTTTCGGGCACCAAGCTTGGAATCCTGATCGATGAGTTCCTGCCTAAGGAGATGTTCGAGGACCTCTCGGCGCCTCTCGCGGTTCTCGCGACCGACATGGAGTCCGGACAGGGGGTTGTCTTCAAGTCGGGCAGCGTCCGTGATGCGGTGCGCGCTTCGTGCAGCTTCCCCGGCATCTTTCCTCCCTTCATCCATGAAGGCCGCAGGCTCTACGACGGCGGCGTCACCGACGTTGTTCCCGTGAAGCTTGCTCGCGAACTCGCGGGAGACGAAGGCATTGTCATCGCGGTAGACGTGAACGGCGGAACGCGCTGGCCCGCGGCCGAATCGTTCGTCGCGATCGCCCTTCGCGCCGGGCTCACGCTTCTGCGCTCGCGCACCCGCGTCGAGTTGTCCGGTGCTGACCTCGTGATCGCGCCGGCCATGGGCGACTCCGGCTGGATGCAGCCGCGCAAAATTCCATCGTTCTATGAGGCGGGCCGAGAAGCCGCCCGCACGGCCCTTCCGGAGATCGTGCGCCTGATCGAGTCCTGATCCGCTTGGGTAAGTTTCTCCGCCGGGCCGCTGTCGTCGCGGTTCTCCTTGTTGTGTTCCTGGCGGCGTTTGGTCGCGAGAAGGCCGCTCCCACGGGAAAGTGGTTGAGTCGCGCCAATCTTCAGGCGCAGACGCTTCACGTCGGCCGCTTCGACATCCGCTACGTCCGCAAAGGATCCGGCCCCACCGTGATCCTGATTCACGGTCTCGCTTCGTCGATCTACACATGGTCGGACGTCATCAATCTGCTCGCCGAGAAATTTGATGTCGTGGCGTTTGACCTTCCGGGTTTTGGCGAGTCGTCACAGCCGCCCGACCTCGCCTTCGCCGATTACATCCCGACGGTTCTCGGCGTGATGAAGGCACTTGATATCGAGAAGGCGCACTTCGTCGGCAACAGCATGGGCGGAGCCATCTCCCTTCTCATGGCCGCGCGGGAGGCGGCGCGCGTGGATCGCGTGGTGGTGCTGGACGCCGCCGGCTTCAACCTCGGGCCGGGCGAACGGCCTTTCGCGGTGAGGCTGCTGGGCTCAAGAGCGGCGGGGCTTCTCGCGGAGAATCTGCCGGTGCGCAGGATGCTGACGAAGGCGACGTTGAGGCATCTCATTCATGACGAGACACGGGTGACCGACGAACGCGTGAACGAATACCTCGCGCCCATCCTGCGTCAGGGCGCCATGGAATCCGCGCGTTCGCTTCTCGTCTCCCGCCTCGATGAGAACTTCGCTGAAGACCTGCCGAAGATTCAGGCGAAGACGCTGATCCTCTGGGGACGCTTCGATCCCTGGCTTCCCGAAGCGCATGCGGATCGTTTTGTGACCTCGATCAAGGGGGCGCGCAAGGTGATGCTGGAGACCGGTCACATGCCCCAGGAAGAACTGCCGGCCGACGTGGCCCGGATCATTGGGGAGTTTCTGTTGTCATGAAGCTGCGGTCCTTCGGCAGGCTGGCCCTCAGCGTCGCCGCGATGTTGGCGATTGGCTGCCGTGGCAAGGAAGAAGGCGTTGACCTGAGCATCTACGCGGCCAGGCTCGTTGACGGCAAAGTGGTGGGGGAAGGCAAGGCCTTCGTCGCCGACGTCCAGGGTCGCATGATCTACATCGACGACATCGGTCTGCGTGTTCTTCCCGCGTCTCCGCCTTCGAAGATCGTGCTCAAGACCGACATCCCGCGCGGTGGCATCCTGAACGTCGCGGCCGGCATCCCCGACGATCGTCAGCAGAAAGGCGCCGTGGAGTTCGTGATCAGCGTGATGGAGAACGGCAAGAGCCAGACCGTTCTGTCCCGTGTGGTTGATCCGATTTCCAGATCGGAGGACCGCTTCTTCGTGAACCTGAAAGCCGACCTCTCGAAGTTCGCCGGCAAGGATCGGGAACTCGTGCTCGAAACACGGGCCTTCGAAAAAGACGGCGATCTGTTCCGCGCCTACTGGGGCGCGCCCGCTCTTTCGGTCGATGCGAAGACGCCCGTCAAGAAGAATCCGCTGGTCATCGTGTATCTCGTTGATACGCTGCGGGCGGATCACACGACACCCTACGGCTACGACAAGAAGACGACGCCTGAGCTTGGCAAATTCGCCTCCGACGCGGTGGTGTTCGAGCACGCGATCGCGCACGCGTCCTGGACCAAGCCCTCCGTCGCGTCGTTGATGACGTCACGGCTGCCTTCGCGTCACCACGCGGTTCAGTTGCGCGACCCGCTGGATTCCGGTCAGGTCACCCTGGCGGAGATGCTTGACGCGCGCGGCTTCGGCACGGGCGCCGTGATCGCGAACTCCGTCATCTACGCGGCCGACTCCAACTTCCAGCAGGGATTCGACGTCTTTGAAGGACTCCATGGCGACGAGGGCCGCCGCTCCAAGATGGTCGACACGAAGATGGTTGTTGATCGCGCTCTCAACTTCATCGACACCCGCCGCGGACTTCCCACGTTTCTCTACGTCCATACGATGGACCCGCACGTTCCGTACTCGCCTCCCGCGCCCTTTGACACGATGTTCATGCCGAATCCTTCGCCGGGTCATCCGGGAACGGATCCGCGCTACGACTTCCACGAGCCGCAGGATCGTGACCGGTTGATCGCCCAATACGACGGCGACATCGCCTATGGCGATCAGCAGTTCGGCCGCTTCATCGATGAGTTGAAGAAGCGCGGCGTCTACGACGACGCCTTGATTTTCTTCCTCGGCGACCATGGCGAAGAGTTCCAGGATCACGGCGGTTGGCTGCACGGTCGTTCCGTCTTCGATGAGCTGATTCATGTTCCGCTGGTGGTGAAGTTCGCGGGCGGTCAGGGCAAGGCATCAAGAGTCGCGCAGCAGGTGGCGCTTTCCGACGTGCTCCCGACGATTCTTGAAGCGCTGGACATGCCCGTGCCGGACCCGCCCGCGATCATCGGTCGCCCACTGCAGGGCGTGGCTTTCGGAAAGGCGCCGGAACAGACGGTCGTCTCAGAGATTTCCCACCGCGGTTTCGTCTCATCCGGGATTCGCACGGGGACGTCGAAGTACATCCGCCGCTTCGAGCCGCAGACCGACGAGCTTTTCTTTGACTTGACCAAGGATCCGAAGGAAGAACACAACCTCATCGATCAGAAGCCTGAGGGCCTGAGGCGCCTGCGTTCCGCGGTCGAGGCGACCATGCAGGTCACTCCGTATCGCTACGCCCTCCGTGCTTTGACTGTTGAGCCGCAGACCCTTTTCATCGAAACGCCAGGATGGATCGAAGGCGTGGAAACCGCCGGGCTCGGAATCAGCGAAAAGGCCGAGATCAAGAATGACGGCAAGCTGCTCCAGATCACCTTGTCGCCGAAGCCTGGAAGTCCGCGTGATGTGTTCTTCCGCGTGAGGCCGATCGGCGTGCCTGTTGCGATCCGCGGAGAGATCGGCACGCGAGACCTGGGCGTGGCCGACGTGTTTGTCGGAGAAAAGGGATGGCATCCGAAGGCGCTCCCGTTTGCGCTGCCGGGACTTGATGCCGACAGTCTGGAAGGACTGTTCAAACCGGGCGAGTCAAAAGTCGGCGTTGTTATTTATCTCGATCAGCCTTCGGGCCGGGTCGTGCAGGGCATCGACAAGGACTGCGCGCGCATCGAGGAGATGTGCGCCCTCGGCTATCTCGCGGGTGATGCGTGCAAGCAGAAGTGCGTGACCAAGTGACCGGCCGCCCCCAGGGCGCTCCCGAACTGGTGGTCTTCGATCTCGATGGAACCCTGATCGACTCGATCGGCGACATCGCATCCTCGGCGAACCAAGCGCTGGCCGAGGCTTACGGCGATCCGGCTCGTTTGCCTCAGGACATGGTTCGCAGCTTCGTTGGAAGTGGCGCGCGCCATCTGATGGAACGCTGCGTGGCGGCCGCCGGACAATCGCGAGACGACGTGCCGAGGGTGTTCGATCGATTCCTCGAAATCTATCGAAGCCGTCTGACGGAAACCACGCGCCTTTATTCCGGGATGGACGAGACGCTCATCACCTTGGGCGCATCGGCCCGACTCGCCATCCTCACGAACAAACCGGGTGAAATGAGCCGGAGGATCGTCAAGGATCTTGGACTGACGAGTCGCTTCCTGGCCGTCATCGGGGGCGACGACCTCAAGACGAAGAAACCGGATCCTGAGGGTCTGCTGAAGATCGCCGCGGATGCGGGTGTTTCCATCAAGCGGGTCGCGATGGTGGGCGATTCCGCGGTTGATATGCAGACCGCGCGTCACGCGGGCGCCCTCAGCGTCGCGGTTCTGTGGGGCTATGACGTCGAAGGCGCCCGCCTCAGCGAACCCGATGTGGTTGTAGCGAGTCCCGGTGAACTCGCTTCCGCTCTGGCTTAGCTATACAGAACGCGGTAGTTCTCGGCTGAACCGCCGACGGACGCGTCGATTCGTTCCATCGTCAATCCCTTTAACTCACCGGCCGACTCCACTGCCGCCCGGGTCAGAAGGATCTCGCCGGACTTGGCGGTGTCTTCCCCCAGTTTGCTCGCGGCATTGACCTCGCGGCCAAAGACATCAAGGTCGCCGATGCGCAGCATCTCGCCATAACCGATGCCCACGCAGAGCAAAACCTCGGTCTCGGGCGGTCGCTTCTGATTGAAGACCTCCAGCGCCTTCTGCATTTCCACCGCGCATCGCACTGCGGATTCCGCCCGCCGGAAAATGATGAGGAGCGAGTCGGCCTCCACCTTGATCAGAATGCCGTCGTATTTCTGGATCACGGGCGAGAGCAGCTTCTTGTGTTCATGGATGATCTGCAGGAAGTGGAGGATTCCGAACTTCTCCACCTGCCTCGAAAACCCCGAGAGATCAGTGAACATCACGGCCCAGGTCTCTCCGAAGAGATCCCAGATGCGGCGGTCCAGCGCCTTCAGATCGACTCCCGGATCGGCTCGCTCGGCGATGAGATCCCACAGCCGATCTTCGCTGCTTTTCAGGAGTTGGTCTTGCACCGCAATGAAGACTACTCTTGTCTTCGGACGAGCCACAATCCACCGGTTTCCGCGGGGGAGGCGCGCTCCGCGCCCTTGGGGCTGTGTGCTACGCTCGCACGGCCCATATTCCATGAATACGTATGTTTTCGGCGATCCGCGGGCTCTTTTCACAGAGCCTCCGACCCGTGTGTCGCGAGTGAGCGATGAGCCTCATCTGTATCGGCTTTTGGGTGACCGTGACGCGCTGATCGTCGCGGAAGCTCAACTCGTCCTCAAGCACGCCGGGTTTCTTGCCGCGGCCCTCGTCTCGTGCCCCGCGGCCATGATCGTGGTGGGCAGTGCCGAGCAGGTCACTCCGACCCTCGAAGCCATTCCGGCCCTGCCGGCCGTGCTGGTCGGACCCATCTCACCCCTGGCGCTTGAACGTGCATCGCAGTTTGCCCAGGAACTCGCCGGACGGAAGATCGCGGTGTCGTCGCTGCAGGGTGAGCTCGCTCGTCGCAACGGCGAACTCTCTGAACTCAATAAGATCGGCGCCGCCCTTTCCGCCGAACGCGACATCAATCGCCTGCTCACCTTGATTCTCGACAAGTCCCGTCAGATCACGGCGGCCGACGCAGGCAGTCTCTATCTCGTGGTGCACGGGGACGATCCCGGCCAGCCCGATACCCTCAAGTTTGCCCTCGCGAAGAACGATTCCGTCCAGATCGCCTTCCAGGAATCGCGCATGCCGCTCGATCAGACGTCAATTGCGGGGTACGTCGCGGTCAAGGGCGCTGCGGTCAATGTGGCCGACGCTTACGAACTTCCGTCGGGCACGCCCTACAGCATCTCGAAGTCCTTCGACGTGAAGTCCGGCTACCGCACGAAGTCGATGCTGGTCGTGCCCATGCGTGACCACCAGGGCAACATCATCGGTGTCATTCAGCTCATCAACAAGAAAACGGATCCTGCGGCCATCCTCCGGCCGAGCTCGCTCGTCGAGAGGCTGGTGGTCTCCTTCGATCAGCTCGACCTCGATCTGGTGATGTCCCTCGCCTCTCAAGCGGCGGTGGCTCTGGTCAACACGCGGCTGATCGAGGACATCAAGGCGCTCTTCGGATCGTTCGTCAAAGCTTCGGTGACCGCGATTGAAAGCCGGGATCCCACCACCTCCGGTCATTCAGAGCGGGTCGCTGAATTGACCATGGGACTGGCGCAGAAAGTGGATGGCGCGTCCGCTGGAATCTACGCTCCCGTGCGTTTCACCGGCGACCAGATTCAGGAGATTAAGTTCGCGAGCCTGCTTCACGATTTCGGAAAAGTCGGCGTGCGCGAGAAGGTGCTGGTCAAGGCGAAGAAGCTTTACTTCGGTGAGATGCTGGCGCTCAAGCAGCGTTTCGGCGTGATCAAGCGGACGGTGGAAGCCGAATACCTGCGCGCCAAAGTCGCCGCCATGGAAGCGGGGGCCGGCCGCGACGCCCTGCTGGCGCTCGATGTCGCGCACCTGGAGCGGCAGGGGGAGATCGATCATTCAATCGAGCTGATCGCGCGCTCCAACGAGCCGTCGCTCTTAGACGGCGAAACCGCCGAAGCGTTGAAGGCGCTTCCGGGACAGAGCTACCTCGATGTGGATGGCGTCCATCGCCCGTACATCACTTCGAACGAACTCGAATCTCTATCGATCCGCCGCGGCTCTTTGTCCGATCAGGAGCGGGTGGAGATCGAAAGTCACGTGACCCACACGTTCACGTTTCTGTCGCAGATTCCGTGGACGGGTGAATTCGCGCGCGTGCCGGAAATAGCGTTCGCCCACCACGAAAAATTGGACGGCACCGGCTATCCACGCCGCCTGCATGCAAGCGAGATCCCGCTGCAATCGCGCATGATGACCATTTCCGACATCTTCGACGCGCTGGTTGCCTGGGATCGGCCCTATAAGAAGGCGGTTCCCATCGACCGGGCGCTGTCTATCCTGAGCGATGAGGCGAACGCGGGCAAGCTCGACAAGGATCTCCTTCAGGTGTTCGTCGAGGCGCGGGTCTATGAACTCACGGCGGGTCGCGCGGCCGGAAACGCACCGGGCCGGTGATGCCTCTGGTCATCGCCCACCGCGGGAATTCCTCCGCGGCGCCCGAGAACACGTTCGCTTCCTTTGAGAGCGCGCTCGCCGCAGGCGTCACCGCGGTCGAGTGCGACGTTCAGATGACGCGCGACGGCGAGCTGGTGGTGATCCACGATCACACGCTCGACCGAACGTCCGATCGCATCGGTGACGTGCGGCAGATGACTCTCGCGGAAGTTCAGGCGGCCGATGTGTCCTGCCCCGCGACGTTTGGCTCACGGTTCGCCCCGCAGCGTGTGCCGACGCTGGGTGAACTTCTGGCCTTCGTGAAGGGCCGTTGTCGCCTGATGCTGGAGATCAAGCGCGAGTCGTCGCTTGCCGGCGCCGACACGTTCGAGCGACGCATCGCTTCCGAGGTCGTTCGTTCAGGTCTTCGCTTCGCTCCGGGCATGCAGACGGAGATCGCCTTCCTCTCCTTTTCGACGCTCGTGTTGGAGCGCATGAGGGAGATCCTTCCCGAAGCGCCGCGCGGGCATCTTTTCTATCGGGATCCGGAAGACGCCCTTTTCGCCCTTGCCGGGCGCGTCTCTGCCAATTTCATCATGCCGGAGAAGGGGCATCTTTCGTCCAGCCTGCTCGCTCGTGCTCGTGATCTGGATCTCGGTGTTGCAACCTGGGTTTGCGACGATGTGGTGGAGTTCCAGCAACTCAGCACGCTGGGCTTGCTCGGCATCGGTACAAATCGGCCGGCCGAGATGATGGCGGCCTTGAGGCCCGGTGTCTGATGCACATTCACCTCGATCCCGTCGGCGGGATCGCGGGCGATATGTTCGCCGCGACGATGCTCGATGCCTTCCCTCCTCTTGAGGAAGCGGTGCAGCGCGCGGTCCGTGCGGCCGGCCTTCCCGAGCGCTTTCGTTGCGACCTCGTGCCCCATGCCGATCATGCCCTGACGGGCAAACGCTTCCTGGTCATCGAGGCTCATGCGCATGGGCACACCCAGAGTCACGACCACGGACATGAGCATTCTCATTCGCATGCGCACACGCACGAACACGGCGACTCTCAGGGTCGGGAGCATCATCACGAGCATGCTGCGGACCATGAGCACGGCCACCGGCCGTTCTCTGCGATCCGCGCTGGGCTCCTGGCTTCGCCTCTCGATCCTGGCGTTCGCGATCATGCGATCGCGATCTTCACCCGCCTCGCGGAAGCGGAAGCCCAGGTCCACGGCATGACCACCGATACCGTGAGCTTTCACGAGGTGGGCGAGTGGGATTCCATCGCCGATATCGTGGCCGCGGCGGCCATCCTTCATGCCCTTCCCTCCGCCACCTGGAGTGTCGGCCCGTTGCCGCTGGGCTCGGGCTTCGTAAAGTCAGCTCACGGATTGCTCCCCGTTCCAGCACCCGCGACCACACTTCTGCTTCGCGGTCTTGCGGTTCGCGAAGATGGGATTGGCGGAGAACGCGTCACTCCGACCGGTGCCGCCATTGTTCGGCATCTGATGTCGCTTCCGGGGCAGCCGCCTCGTGAACGGACGCTTCTCGGCACGGGTCTCGGCTTCGGCACGCGGGTTCTAAAGGGAATGTCCAACTGCGTTCGGGCGATTGTCTTTGATGCGGCTCTGCCCGCCGTTTCGCACCAGGCCAGCGAAGACGTGACCGTGATCGAGTTCGAGATCGACGATCAGACGGCCGAGGATCTGGCGATGGGTCTCGACCACGTTCGTCGACACAACCGCGTTCTTGACGTGATTCAGATGCAAGCCGTCGGCAAGAAAGGACGGGTGGTTGTCTCGATCCGCGTGCTGTGCCAGAGCGGCGCGACCGATGAAGTCGCGGCTCTGTGTTTCTCGGAGACCACGACCCTGGGCCTGCGCATCCACGATGTCCGCCGGCAGACGCTGGCCCGTTCAACCAGCGCGGTGAACGTCGAGGGGCGCCAGCTGCGCACGAAGACCGCGAACCGGAATGCCTGTGGCCCCACGACCAAGGTCGAGGCCGACAGCCTGGCCGACGTGCAGGGTCATGAAGAACGTCAGACGCTCCGTCGCGCGGCTATGCCCCCGAAGTGACGAACAGGGTCGCTCAAATAAGCTTGAGGCCCATGACGACACCGACCCTGCGCGAATCGTCCGACCTTCGCGATGCCACGGACCGGCTTGAAGCGGTCCTTCGTGGCGCGGGCGACGTGGCCATCGCGTTGAGCGGCGGGGTCGATAGTCTGACCCTCGCGGCGTTCGCGGTGAGCGTGATCGGCGATCGGGCGAAACTCGTGCACGCGGTGTCTCCCGCCGTGCCCGCCGAAGCCACCGTCCGGGTGAAGGCGTTCGCAGAGGACCGGATGGCGTCGCTGACCGTTTTGAACGCGGGCGAGTTCTCCGACGAGGCCTACCGAGCGAATCCCGCGAACCGCTGCTACTTCTGCAAGAGCCATCTTTACGACGCGATCCGTTCGCGCTTCAACATGACCGTTCTCTCGGGAACGAACTTTGATGACCTGGGCGACTATCGCCCCGGCTTGATCGCGGCGAGCGAGCGGGGCGTGAGGCATCCCTTCGTGGAGGCGGGGCTCACCAAGGCGCGTGTCCGTGAGCTGGCGCGCCACTTGGGGCTCGGAGAGATCGCCGAATTGCCGGCCTCGCCCTGTCTCTCAAGCCGGGTCGAGACAGGCATTCGCATCGAGGCTCCAGCACTTCAACTGATCGACGCCCTCGAAACGGAGCTGCGCAAGGAGCTGGCGCCGAAAACGGTCCGCTGCCGTATTCGTAAGCGCGGCGTGGTGGTGGAGATGGACGAAGCCTCCCTCGCCCTCCTCGCGGATGACGTTCGTTCGACCTGGATGGATCGCATCGCACAGCGCTCGATGGCTGCCGGCCTCAAGGGCGTCGTCGATTTCGAGGTCTACCGCCAGGGCAGCGCGTTTCTTCGTCCCCCGTCGTGAGCGAAAAAGAATTCGACCTCGATCTGCTGCGCTCGGAGCGCGTTGGTCTTGATGAAGCGCTCTTCTGCGCGGGCAAGACCGTCGATCAGATCGCGCGGATCGTCGACACAATGGTCTTGGCGAACCGTCCCATGTTGCTGACGCGCCTCGATGTCTCTCGCTTTGAGTCTCTGGACGAGGGCGCGCGCGCGCACCTCGACTTCGATGCCCTGTCGCGTACCGCGATCCTCGGGCCGCGGCATGCCGCGCGCAACGGTATGCGGGTTGCCGTCGTTTGCGCTGGAACCTCCGACCTTCCGGTGAGCCGGGAAACAGTTCGGACACTCGAGTACTACGGCGTGTCCGTCACGGAATTCAACGATGTCGGTGTCGCGGGTCTGCATCGCCTCCTCGGCCGGATCGAGGACATCCGAGCCCATGACATCGTGATCGCCGTTGCCGGGATGGACGCTGCGCTTGTGAGTGTTCTGGGCGGGCTGGTGAAGGCACCCATGATCGCAGTGCCGACTTCGGTCGGCTATGGAGCCACCCGCGGAGGAGAGACAGCACTTGCCGCGTCCCTTGCAAGTTGCGCGGCGGGAGTCGCGGTGGTGAACATCGACAATGGTTTTGGTGCTGCCTGTGCCGCCCTTCGCATCCTGAACCTGCGCCGTTCGTAGTTCCATCGTTCGGACGACATCGGCAAAATCCAGCCGTCGGTAGAATCGAATGAGCAAAGGGGCGCCATTGAATCCAACACGAAGACACCTCGCGGTCGTTCTGTTTGCCTGCCTGACTGCAGGTCGCACAACGTCGGCGCAAGACTCGGTCTCCAAGCAGTACACCATTCCGAATCACGGACGGCTGACGTTGAGCGTTCCGGCGGGCATGGTGGATGCCAGCAGACCCATCACCGGTCAGGCCGGGGTTGAGTTGCACGTTGGACCGAAGGCCGGGAAGGACTTCGATCTGCAAGTGACGGCGGTCTGGCTGGATGCCGACAAAGTCGCCCGCGGGCGCGTATCCCTTCGGGAGGCGATGAAGCAGAGCGCCGCCGGTCCGCTCGCTCAATCGGTCGAAACGGAAGCGAAGATTCTTGAACTCGGAGGCTCTCCCTCGCCCGGATACTTCTATTCGCTTACCGACAAGGCACCGCCGCCGGGCGAGTTCAAATACCTCACCCAGGGCGCGCTGGTGACGGGTGAGATCATGGCGACATTTACGCTGCTTCAACAGCGCCCTGACGAAGGTCAGAAGACGGCGATCCTGCGGATGCTGGGCGCTGCGAAATACTCAAACGCCGCCTTCGCATCAGAGGAGGGCGTTCAGTTCCGATCGCGCGATGGAGTTCTTGAGATCACCCATCCGTCCAGCCGTCTCTCGATGACGATTCCCGACCCCGACCATGGTTTCAGGAAGACCAGTTCAGGCGGCGACGGCCCCCGGTACTTCCGTTTCGAGGACACCTCCACGGCGACCATCGTCTCAGGCTGGTTTGAACCCGCGCCCGGCTTCTCGAATATCCAGAAATTCTGGAAGGATGAGACGGCGGAGGCCAAACGCAATGGCCTGCCAGCGGCTGTCAACGTGGAGTTCATGGATGCGGGAGCGTGGAAGATCGTTGCCTACGATCTGCCCCTGCCGCTCGGAGTTGCGTCGCACCTCCGTGCCCATTGGGTTGAAGCGGGGACATGGATCGATATCCATCTTTCGAATTCAGGAATGCCGGCGGCGCAAGGCCGCACCGCTCTGCGCGCTCGGCTCAGTGGATTCAAGGTTGCGCCGAAAGAGCCTGCTTCGGCGTTGAGTTCGCGTTAGCGGCTGACCACTTCGACCCGGACCTTGCCGGTCCCCGGACCAATGAGTCCGATCTTCTTCGCGGTCCCCTTCGACACATCGATCAGTCGACCTTTGTGGTTTGGAAAGAGGTCATTGATTTCGACCACTGCGCTCTTGCCGGTTGAGAGCAGCGTGACCTTGACCCGCGTCCCGCAGGGCCAGGTGCCGTGAGCCGCCGTGAGTGCGTCCTGATCGAATCGGTCGCCGCACGCGGTTCGCTTGCCGTCATATCCCGGGCCGTACCACGATGCGATCCCGGTTGCGGTGGTTCCGATCCTGGGTACGGGCCGATTCGCGATGCCGCGCCCCTGTGGTTTCGGATTAGAGGCACACGCGGAGACGGTGAGTGCGACGAGGAGGGCGCCAACACGCCGCGCGATCGAACCGTGCCGTCTCAGGGGCGGAATACCCGGCCGCCTATTCGATGACTTCTCTGAAGAGGGGCGCGCGGGTCACCGGCTTGTCACTGACCTCGAAGCCGCCATGCAGGCGCGCGAGCGCCGCATCGAGGCGGACGCGATCGTTGTAGTGGATGGTCGCCACCGACTCGCCGAGGTCCACCGCGTCGCCCACCTTCTTGTGCAGCGCGATGCCGACGCCAGGGTCGACATTGTCGGTCACGCGATTGCGCCCGGCTCCGAGAATCATCGACGCCTCGCCCGCGGCGCGACAGGCGATCCGTTGCAGGACGCCCTTCGCGTCCGCGCGAATCTCGTGACGATTCTTCGCGTGAGGAAGCACGGCGAAGTCGTCGCACACACGGGGATCGCCGCCTTGCGCTTCGATGACTCGGCGGAAAACTTCAAGACCCGCGCCCGAGGCAATGGCGCTGCGGATCTTCTCCCGCCCGGCCGCGAGGTCCGGCTGGACGTTGGTGAGGACCAGCATCCAGGCGGCAAGTTCAACCGACAGGTCCGTCAGGTCTTTCGGACCCTTGCCCTGCAACGTCAGAATCGACTCTTCGACCTCGAGGGTGTTGCCGATCATGAGACCGGTCGGTTCGTCCATGTCAGTGATGATCGCGGCCACGCGCTTGCCCATGCCTTTGCCAATGGCGACCATGCGACGCGCGAGCGTCTGCGAATCTTCGTAGCGCTGCATGAAGGCGCCGTCACCGGTCTTCACGTCGAGGATCAGGGCGTCGATGCCTTCGGCCAGCTTCTTGCCCATGATCGAGGCGACGATCAAAGGCAGGACGGGGACCGTGCCCGTGACGTCACGCAGCGCATAGAGCTTGCGGTCGGCGGGGGCGAGTTCCTCCGTCTGACCGATCAGGCAAAGACGATGCGCGCGCAAGACGCGTCGGAACTCGTCGAGGCCGAGGCCGACGCGGAAGCCGGGAATCGATTCCAGCTTGTCGAGCGTGCCGCCCGAATGACCGAGCGCGCGGCCCGACATCATGGGGACGGTCACTCCGCAGGCCGCAACCAGAGGCGCGAGAATCAAACTCGTCTTGTCGCCGACTCCGCCGGTCGAGTGCTTGTCGACTTTCGGCCCTTCGATGTCGGACAGGTCGAGGATCTCGCCGGAGAAAAGCATGGCGCGCGTGAGGTCGGTGGTCTCCGCGTCCGTCATGCCCTTGAAGTGCACGGCCATGGCGAAAGCCGACATCTGATAGTCGGGCACCTCGCCCGACGTATAGCCCGCGATGAGGAAGTCGATCTCGGCGCGGGAAAGAGTATGCCCGTCGCGCTTGCGTTCGAGGATGGTCGGAACGCGGAAAGACTCCTGCGGGCTGGCGGTCATTTCACTTCGCCTTCCGTGGTTCCCAAGGCCGCATCCTTCTTTTCATTGATGCGACCAAGCGTGGCCCACAGATCGCGCTTTGGTTTGACCAGCGGCGCGGGCGGCATCGCGGGCATCTGCGGCATGTTGCGCAACACCTGATCCATGAGGCTCTGCTTTGTCTCGACCTTCTTCGCGGGGCGCTTGGGGATCTTGCCCTGCTTGTAGTCGTGGGTGTTGAAGCAGGTGCGGCATGTGGTCTTGGCGATCTCACCATTCACGACACTTGCGATGTCGTGGGAAAGGAGGAGATGGCAGGAGGTGCAGTAGTCGTCCTGAACTTGGCCGACTTGTAACTCAGTGGACATAGGTCTTGAAGGGTGTTCCTTGAAGCGGCATACGCTTGGCAACGTGGAAAAGAGCGCGATCGTGCCCGTGCTGGGCGGCTCTTCGAGTGGGGGCTCACGACGTGAAGCCGAGCCCTCGTGTCAACAAAGAGCCTATCAGGGTGCGACGGAATTGGGGGCAGGGTCAAGGCGTTCGCTTGGCGAAGACAAGTGACCAGACCAGCCACAGCGCGACCATGATGCCGGTCACGATGAAGTTCGCCGGCTGGTAGAGGCTCGATCCCGAATAGTCGTTCCAGCGGGTGAGGCCGAAGTGCACCATCTGCGCGCCCACGCACATCACGGCCAGGCGTTGGAATGGGTTCCGGAACGGGATTTTCAGGTTGGCGGCCAGACCACGAAAACCCGCAGCGCCTGCCGCAGCCAGCGCGGGCCACGCATAGGCCAGAGGGCGTTCTGTATTGTTCGAGATGATCAAGGTTCCATACGTAGCGATCGCCATGAAGGTCAGGTCGAGGTTCTCTCGCACTCGCCGCCCAAAGGCACGGACGTCAGCGAGTGCTAGCGGGACGAACACGCCCCAGGTTCCGATGGTCAGCACGTACCACTGGTTCTGCAGCAAACGCCGGTAGCGGAAGCCCATGCTGTCGACGACACCCGACCACCAGTCGTCCGGGGCGATGGGGGTGATGACGGCGTGGAGCGCCAAAGACACCGAGAAGAAGGCGACAGCGATGGCCGCCGTGCGGAGGAAGGCCTGCTTGATGTCGTGCTTCGCGAGGGTTCGGAAGAAGGCGAACGGGAGCACGAGCACAAAGCTCTCTCTCACGAAACCGGCGGCGATCGCGATCACGATGGCCCAGCGCCAGGGTTTGTCGAGTTCGATTGCGAGGACGGCAGCGGCCACCAGCGCCATGCAGAGCGGGTCGGACATCCAGTACTGATACTCAAACCACCGCACCGCGCCCTGGGTGAGGCCCATCAGGACCAGCATCAGTGCGGAGATCTCGAGGGAGAAGCCCCGCGCGCGCAAAAAGAGAAACGTGCAGGCGAGGAACGTCAGAAGCGACGTCTGCGTGAGCGCGTAAAACGCTTCATTCACGTTGAGGCCCCAAGCCATCAGGCCTCTCGCGAGGGTCGGTGCCGCAACGCGAAACGCATACGGCGGATCTTCCGGTTCCTCCGGATTCATCGCCATGTGGATGTAGTGGCGATGGTCGGTCTCCAGAACCAGGCGGACGCGATGGACGAATCCGAGTTTCGAGGTGACGTAGCCGGCGTTCGCGAAGACGATCAACGCGGAGAGCGCCAGCGCCATGCGGATGTCGCGTCCGGAGAGTTTCATGCGAAGCGGGAGCTTAGCGTCGGGCGGCGCGCGGAGCGGCACTTACGGAACGGGCTTGACTCGAAACCATAGGCATAGATAATCTATGCGTACCTTATCTATGCCAAAGAATGAAATGCCTTCCGGCGCGCTCGTCTTATTGATCCTGCGCGTCCTTCGATCCGGTCCGCTTCACGGCTACGCCATCGCCCAGCGGATCCACCAGCTTTCCTCCGACGCGCTTCGGGTGGAAGAGGGATCGCTTTACCCAGCACTCCAGAAGATTCTGCTGAATGGCTGGGTCACCGCGAACTGGGGAATTTCGGAGACGAACCGGAAGGTGCGCTTCTACAAGATCACGCGCGATGGCTTGAAGCAGCTCGAGTCGGAAATGACCGACTACGACCGCCAGACCCGCGCCATTCAGGCGATTCTGCGTACGGCCTGAGGACGATCATGACCAGACTTCTGCGCCGCCTTCACTACCTTCTCAACCGACGCCGCTTGGACAACGAACTTGCCGAGGAAATGGAGTTTCATCGCGAGATGGCGGCGAAGAGCGGCGGCATGCCCATGGGCGACGCGCTCCGACTGCGTGAGGATTCGCGTGAAGCGTGGGGCTGGACGTGGATCGATCGGCTTGGTCAGGACCTCCGCTACTCCTTCCGGATGATGCGCACGTCGCCCGGTTTCAGCTTTGCCGCAGTCCTGGTGCTGGGGATCGGAATTGGCGCAACGGTTGCCGCGTTCTCCGCCTTCAACATGATCGTCCTGCGCAAACTTCCCATTCGTGATCCCGACACCATCCTGCGCTTTCAGCGTCAGGGTCCGAAGGAGTTCTGGTCGGACGTGCCGTACACGCACACCGTTTTCTATCGCGAGCATGCCAAGACCCTGTCCACCGTGCTGGCCCTGACCTCCGCCCGTCTTGTGGTCGAGGAGGACGAGAAGTCTCCCATTACCTACTTCGTAACGAGCGACTTTCTGTCGGAGCTGGGGGCCTCCGCGCGTGTCGGCCGCATCTTTACCGCCGCCGACGATGGGCCGCAAGCACCTCCCGTCGTCGTGCTCGGGCATGGGTTCTGGCAGAGCCGGTTCGCGGGCGATCCTTTGGTGGTCGGGAAGACCATTCACCTCAACGGGAAGACCGCCACCATCATTGGCGTCGCGGCCCAGGAGTTCAGCGGTCTGGGCGCTGACGCTCCGGGGTTCTGGGCCATGATCGGCCAGCATCCTTACTTCGTTCACGGCAGTGAGATCACAACCGACTTCACCGGCCAGCGAAACAGCGGTGTCGTGATGTGGGGGCGCTTGTGCCCGGGAGCGACGGCGGCAGGTGCCGAGACCGAACTGGCGACACTGGCGGCCCAACTACGCCAGGCCCATCCTGATGATGTCTGGGAGGGAGAGCGTCTTCCCAGCGAGCCGGGTGGGTACGCCCAGAACGTTGGTTCCACGAACCGAGGAAGCGACCGACCTCCCTCGTTGCGGACGCGGCTCTATCCAATCTTCGGGCTGGTCGGCGCTCTCGTGCTGCTGATCTTCGCCGTCGCCTGCGGAAACCTCGGCAGCCTGCTTCTGGCGCGGGGTGCGGCCCGTCAGCGTGAGATGTCGATCCGCGTCTCGGTGGGTGCGGGTGCGGGTCGATTGATCCGGCAACTGTTCACGGAGAGTCTGGTGCTGGCCGCTATGGGTTCCATTGTGGGCCTGGTTCTTGGCTCCGTTGTGCTCAGAGTGATCCTGGTCTGGACCGATGCGCCTGCGTGGCTCGATCCGTCGCCCGACGCACGGGTCGTTTTCTTCGCGCTGGCCGTCGGTTGCGCCGCTGCGATCTTCTTTGGATTGACTCCGGCCCTTCACATCGCGAAGCAGAAGGCGCGCATGACCTTCGGGCGCACCTTTCTGATTGGCGCACAGGTGGCCTCGAGCTGCGTGCTGCTGATCGTCGCGGGACTATTGATCCGCGCCTTTGATCGGGTCACGTCGTCCAGTCCCGGCTTCGAGTATCAGCACGTGATCAGCATTGATCCCGATCTCGGCTCCCATGGATATTCGCCCGCGCGAGCCCGCACCTACATTGACGATCTGCGTTCGCGGCTTCTCGCGACCCCCGGCGTGGAGTCGGTCGGAGTGTCGTCGACGCCGCCGCTGGGCGGTTCGCGCATCATGGCTTCGGTGGAAGTCGAGGGCCGGCAACTGGACATCTACATCCATCAAGTCGACGCGTCCTACTTGTCGACGATGAAGATTCCGATCGTCCGCGGACGCGACCTGGCACCCGGCGACACCCGGAGCATTCTCGTCAGCGAATCCATGGCGAGGCGTCGATGGCCGAACGAGGACGCGCTGGGCAAGCCCTTCTCGACCGGGTCGGTGGATGAGGACGGTAAGCCCATCGACTTCACCGTGGTGGGCGTCGCCGGGAGTGCCCGTTCACTCGCCTTGAAGGATCCCGAGGCGGTGGAAATGTATCGGCTGGTAGGCGAGAACGGTTTCGCCGGCGTCACGCTTCTGGTCAGAACGGCCGGCGCGCCTGAAACGCTGACTTCTGTTGCCATGAAGGCGGCGAAGGCCCTCGATCCGGAGATCACGCCGCGGGTTCAGCTTCTGAAAACGCTGTTCCGCCAGAACGTCCGCGACGTGGAGCGGAGTGCCTTCGCGGTGACAGCACTTGGCGTCATCGCCCTGCTGGTTGCCTGTCTCGGCATCGTGGGATTGGTCGCCTATGCCGTGTCACAGCGGACCAAGGAAATCGGCATCCGCATGGCGCTGGGCGCCGAGCCGACTCACATCCTCACAAGTCTCGCTCATCAGTTCCAGAGGACGGTCGTGGTCGGACTCATCGTTGGCGTGGCGGGAGCGGCGGCGCTGTCTCAGGCCTTGCGACGCGAGCTCTACGGACTGAGCACGCTGGATCCGGTCAGTTACATCGCGGCGGTGACGTTGTTTATCTTCGTGGTCGGCCTGGCCGCACTTCTGCCCGCGCGCAAAGCCCTTCGCGTGGATCCCCTCACCGCCCTCCGCTGCGATTAGGTAGGGAGGGCCGCTCCCTGCCGGCCACCGACTCACTCGTAGCGCAGAGCTACATTGGGTTCCACGCGTATCGCCTTCACCGCCGGGCGCCACATCGCAACCAGCCCGACGATCGTGATGAGTAGGCCGACGGTCACGTAGTTCATCAGGTCGAGCGGCCGCACTCCTGCGGGCAAGCCCCAATGCCGCATCAAGAAACCGCTGACGATCGCGCCGACGGTTCCCGCTGCCAGTCCGGAACCCAGCGACCCCGTGGCGGGCTTGAGGATCGCCATGAGGATGTGCCGCGGCCGCGCTCCCAGAGCGGTTCGGATGCCGATCTCTCGAGTCCGTTGTCGAACGAGGTACTCGGACAGACTGAAGATTCCCATCGCCGTCAGGGCCAACGCAAAGGCGCCGAATTCGCCAAACACCCGACTGCTGAGGGCAGCACCCGGCGACGTGCGGCTTAACCAGAGGCTTCCGGGAGTGGCGTCCAGTTGAAGCCCTGCGTCCACCGACGCCGCAATCGATGGCGCGCGCTGACGGAAATGCCTTTCCGAATCGCGGACGAAGAACAGGTTCATGTCCTTCGCGAGGATCGGTCGATAGGAGGCAGCCTCCCCGATGGACCGATCGCGGACCACGCCGATGACTTCGAGCGGCGCGGAGGTGGAATTTGTCAGGGGGAGCGTGTGTCCGATAGCGCTCTCGCCCGGCCACAGAGTTTTGGCCAGGGTCTCGCTGAGGATCACGACGCCGTCGTTCGTGTCGTTGGTTGTGAACGTCCTGCCTGCTGTGAAGGGAAGACCCATGACGCCGAAATACCCCGCCGAGACATCCAGGGTGATCCGCTGGCCCGGTTCTTGAGCGACGGGTTCATTCCGTGCGGCCGCGATGTTTTTGGATCCAAACCCGGTCACGAGAGCATCCAGCAGTCGCTGCTGCGCCTGGGCCACACGGGTTGGGTCGTAGCCCTCCGGGAACGTAGGACGAACCATGACGAGGGATTCCATCCTGCGTGCGAGTTGCTGCGTCTGAACGTAGGTGTCGCTGCGCAACACCAGGCCGGCGATCCCCAGTGCCATCACCGACACGAAGGCCTGAACGGACGAGAGCGATGTCCTGAGCGCGGGGGCGGCCTGGCCGTTCGAGTCCTTCAGCACTTCGTTTGCTTTCAGGCCGGTGACCTTCAGCGCTGGAGACAATCCGAAGACTATGCACGCGAGTGTCGACAGCATCAGAGTCCACACAAAAATACGAGTGTCCAGGCGGAAACCGATCTGCATCATCTGCGCGAAGTCGGGGACGCTGCTGAAAACGTGGGAGGGCAGGAAGCTCGCGAAGGCGATCCCTACAAGGCCCGCGGCGAGAGAGAGGACGAACGCCTCCACTAAAAACTGCCGGAGCAGACGACCGCGGGTTGCGCCAAGGGAGAGGCGCACCGCGATCTCTCCTCGTCGGGCATGGCCCCTGGCGAGCATCAGGTTGGAGACGTTCGCGCACGCGATCATGGTGAGGAAGGCGATGGCGAGCGTCCAGGTGAGGACGGTGGCGCGTGCGCGTGGTGAGGCCGATGTCTGGGCGTAGGTCTCGGGTGTTTCCAGCGTGAGGCTCACAGGTTTCAATCCAAGAGAGGCTCGGAACTGCTGCCTCAAAGGGTTGAGTTCAGCTTCCGCCTGCTTCGCCGTGACTCCTTCCGCAAGCCGACCCACCGCGAACACCTCCTGCCGAGGGTCAGAGTCATTCTTCGTCTGGGCAACCACGGGCCGCGGGTCCAGCGCGGCCCGCGCCGCTAAAGACGTCCAGAAGGGAAAGCGGATAATGCTGCCGGCGCCGTTAAACCCGGGCGCCACCACCCCCACGATGGTCAGCTTCGAGCGGCCGAAGGGAATCCTGGTGCCAATGACGTTCGGATCGCGACCGAAGAGTTCCGCCCAGCTCTGGTCGCTGATCACGATCTCCGGTTCCGATCCGGAAAATCGGTCATCGGTGTCGGTGAACATCCGTCCGAGCGCGATCTTGACCCTCAGAACATCAAAGTAGTTCGGGGTGACGTATTGATAGAGGGTCTGCCGCCCGCCGTTCCGCTGATCGGCGAATCTGAATCCAAGGGCCACACCTGCCACCCCGTCGAAGGACCGCGCGTGTTCGGCCCAAAGGTGCAATTCCTCCAGGGACATCGAGACGGGCACGGTCACGATCCGTTCCGGATTCGGCACGGGCCAGATACGCGACCACGATAGATCCGCCATAGAGAAGAGGGCGGTGCTGATACCCATGGTGCTTCCCAGCGTGAGAACGATAATCAGAGCGAAGCCCGGCTGTCGGCGAATCTGCCGAAACGCGTATGCGACGTCTTGCCGGATCCCGTTCATCGCGCTGCCTCCCATTTTGGGACGATCGAACACAGCTTGCCCCGATAAATGCTACTCGGCCCGCAGCGCCACCAGCGGATCGACCCGGGTGGCTCTTCGGGCCGGGACGTAGCAGGCGAGAAGCGCCACACCCATGAGGACGAGGGGAACGACGGAGAAGGTCGGCGGATCGGCCACGCTTGTCTGGAACAACATACCGGCCATGGTGCGGGCGAGGCCAAACGCAGCCACCAGACCGACCGCTATGCCGATGAACGACATCTTCACTCCGAAGCGCAGCACCATTTTTGAGATGTCGCTGCGCTCGGCGCCCAGCGCCATGCGGATGCCAATTTCCTGCGTCCGCAAGGCAACGGCATAGGACATGACTCCGTAGATACCGATCGCGGCGAGCAGGAGCGCTACGGCTGCGAACACACTGATTAACTCGACCGCCAGTCGCCGCTGAGCGGTCTGAGACGAGATGATTTCGTCCAGGGTGCGCACCGCGTAGAGCGGCAGTTCGGGATCGACGCGGCGGACTGCTTCACGCACACCGGAAGTCAGACTGGCGGGGTCGCCCGCGGTCTGTACGAGGATGGTCGCGGTGCCGAAATTGCGCTGATAAAACGGCTGGTACAACTCGGATCGGGACGGCTGATCAACGCCGTAGTTCTTGACGTGCGCCACTACACCGACGACTTCCATCCAGGGCTGCGACATGTCCTGTAGTCCCCCGAATTTCACGCGTTTGCCGAGGGAACTTTCGCCAGCAAAGTGGGTCTTCGCGAACAGCTCGTCGATGACGCAGATCGGCGGTGTGTCGGCGCGATCGGAATTGGCGAAGACGCGCCCTTCCACGAGACGCACGCCCATCGTCTTGAAGTAGTCGGGCGTGACGCGAGCCAGGTCCGCGGAAGGCCGCTGTCCGGGAAGCGGTTCGGGCCGTCCCTCTACGTTGAACGAGCTTTGGTTTCCGCCGAGCAACGAGCTGGTCACCGCGACGGAGCGGACGCCGGGCGCGGCCTGGATCTGGGCAAGCACCTGCTCGATCAACGCGGTGCGTTTCTCCAGTTCGGCGAAACGGGCGGGCGGCATGGGCAGGTTGTCGGCGAGGACACCTGTCGAGCGGATGCCATTGTCTGCGTCGATGACGTGGAAGAAGCTGCGCAGCAGAAGCCCCGCGCCGATCAAGAGAACAAGAGCCAGCGAAATCTCAGTAATGACGAGCGCGTTGCGCAGACGGTGCTGACCAGGGGTCGCGGTGCCCCGACCGGTTTCCTTCAATGTGTCGTTGATGTCCGTGCTCGACACCTTCCATGCGGGAGCGAGTCCGAACACAAGTCCGGTCAAGAGAGCCACGAACGCGGTGAACGCGAGGACGGTTCCATCGAGCCCGATCTCGTCGGCACGCGGCACGTTCGCGGGAAGGCTGGCCACCAACGCCCGCACGCCGGCGTAGGCCAGTCCGATGCCGACCAGTCCACCGAGCGTCGACAGCAAGACGCTTTCGGTGAGGAGTTGACGAATCAGCCGCCATCGATTCCCGCCGACCGCCATGCGCAACGCGACTTCCCGCTGACGATCCGCCGCGCGCGCCAGGAGCAGATTCGCGACGTTCGCGCACGCGATGAGAAGAACCAGCAGCACCGCGCCAAGCAGGAGAAACATCGCAGGCTTGAGATCGCCGATGACGGCGTCGAGTAAGGGCTCAACGGTCATGCTCTGACGCGCATTCGACAGCGGATGCTCCTCGGTCAGCCGCTTCGCCAATGCCTTCACATCAGTGCGCGCCTGCTCCACTGTGACGCCCTTCTTGAGGCGGCCTACGGCGTAAATCCCGGGATGATTGCCGCGCTGGTTCTCGCCGCCGAGTTTGTCCTCGAGCCACAGCAGGGGAGTGAAAGCGTCGGTGGTCTTCCAGGAAGAATGAAACGTGCCCGGCATGACGCCGATGACGGTGAAGCTCTCGTCGCTCAGAGTCAGGGCGCGTCCGATGACACCTGGATCGCGGCCGAAACGTCGTTCCCAGAATCCTTCGCTCAACAAAATGACGCGAGGCGCGCCCGGCTTGTCTTCGTCGGCGGTGAACGCGCGTCCGATCAGAGGCGCTTTCTGCAGCGTCTCGAACATGCCCGACGTGACCTGACGGACGTTGACCCGCTCTGAATCGGGACCGACACCGGTGAGGATGAAGCTGGTGCTGTTCGATCCCATCACCGCGTCAAAGACCTGATTTTGATCGCGCAGGTCCTTGAAGTTCGCCACGGAGAAGCTCATCTCCGGCACCTGCTCTGACCATTCCGTCATGAAGACCAGTCGATCGGCGCCGTCGTAGGGGAGAGGACGCAGCAACACGGCGTTCACAACACTGAACACCGCGGTATTGGCGCCGATGCCCAGGGCGAGGGTCAGCACCGCGATGGCGGTGAATCCTTTGGATTTTCGAAGCATGCGGAGCCCGTATTGGATATCTCGCCAAACATTGTCCATGCGCACGTCCTCCGGGAAACGAAGTGAGCCTTGTAGTTTGAAGACGCTCTCCCTCTGGAAAAGGTTCCTAAGATCCTTCTGCGATCGCGCTAACCTCTAGCCGCTCTTGTCGTCCAAAGAGGAATATGAGCAACTTCATCGCCAGCCTGCGCTACGCCGTTCGTGGTTTGCGCCGCAGTCCGCTCTTCGCCTCAGTTGCGATTCTGTCGCTTGCCCTTGGAATCGGTGCCAACACTGCGATTTTCACCCTGATCGATCAGATCCTGCTCCGGAAACTTCCCGTGGTGGAGCCGGACCGGCTGGTGATGCTCTATCAGCAGGGCAATCACATGGGCAGCAACATGGGAGCACGCGCTCACTCGTATCCTCTCTTTCAGGATATTCAGCAGAAGGCGACGCCTTTCTCCGACGTTCTCTGCCGCCGCCTGACGGTTGCGACCGTGGCGGTGGGCCAGCAGACCGAACGCGTGCAGGCAGAGCTTGTGTCGGGCAACTACTTCACCATGCTGGGCGTTCAGCCGGCCGTGGGTCGCGTCTTCAGCTCGCCCGATGACGACAAGATTCCGGGCGGACATCCCTACGTGGTGTTGAGCTACGGCTACTGGGCCAGCCGATTCAAGAGCGATCCTCAAGTGGTCGGCACGACCATCCGCGTCAACGATTTCCCCATGACCATCGTCGGGGTTTCGGCGGAAGGGTTCGCGGGCTTGGATCCGGCGACGGGTCCGCAGATCCGCGTGCCCGTCATGATGAAGGAGGCGCTGATGCCGGAACTCGGCTGGCTGAAGATGGAAGATCGGCGCGCGCGCTGGGTTCAGGTGTTCGCTCGCCTCAAGCCGGGATACACCGTCGAGTCGGCAGCCGCGCCGTTGCAAACGCTCTTTACCCAGGTCCGCGCCGAGGAAATGACTCTGCCGGCCGCGAAGGACTGGTCGCCCTATTCGCGCACCCAGTTCATGAAGGGCAAGCTGCTGGCCGAAAGCGCGCCCGGCGGCTATTCAAGTCTGCGCAACGACTTCTCGACCGCGCTGGTGGTGTTGATGTGGATGGTCGGCCTCGTTCTTCTCATCGCCTGCGCGAACGTGGCGAACCTGCTCATCGCGCGCGGCTTCATGCGGCAGAAGGAGATCGCGGTGCGCATCTCGCTTGGCGCGTCCCGTGGCCAGATCGTGCGCCAGTTGCTGGCGGAGAGCCTGGTGCTGTCTTTCATGGGCGGAGTGGCGGGGATAGGAGTCGCCTTCGTGCTGACGCGCAGCCTGATCACTCTTATTCCGGCGGGCAGCCAGCCCCTTCTCATCACCCCTCACCCGGATCTCCGCATCCTGTCGTTCACATTCGCGCTGACCCTGATCACGGGCATCGTCTTCGGACTGGTTCCCGCTCTACGCGCGAGTCGGCCCGACCCGTGGACCACATTGAAGGACACCATCGGTTCGATCGCCGGCAGCGGGGGATCGTTGTTTCTCCGCAAGGGTCTGGTGACCGCGCAGGTCGCCTTGAGCTTCCTGCTGCTCTTCGGCGCCGGACTCTTCGTTCGTAGTCTCCAGAACCTCAAGACCAAGGACGCGGGCGTCGTGGTCGACAACCTCCTGACCTTCCAACTGTCTCCCGCGCTCAGCGGGTATGACAACGCGCGCGCCATGATTTTCTATCGGAACCTGCGAGACCGTTTGAAGGCGTCGCCTGGGATCGAAGACGTGTCCTTCGCCTCCGTGGGCATCCTCGCTGGAGACGAGTGGGACTCATCGATGGGAGTGGAAGGGCATCAGATGGCCGACGGCGAAGACATGCAGGCCTTCATGAACGCGGTGGCGCCCGAGTACTTCAAGACGATGAAGATCCCGTTGCTCGAAGGCCGCGATTTCGTCGACGCGGACGGATTCGACCGCAGCGGCCCCGACGAGAAGCCCGGCGTCGCGATCGTGAACCGGAGTTTCGCCGAGCACTTCTTCAAGGGGCGAAGTGCGGTCGGCAGGCACATCGGCCAGAGCACCAAGCCCGACGCGAAGCTGCTGATTGAGATCGTGGGTGTCGTCGCCGACTCATTGTACGAAGGGCCGCGCGATGGCGTTCACCGTCAGGTCTTCCTTCCGAACTACGGAAAGAACAGCGCGGTTTTCTACGCCCGAACCCACACGGGTTCCGCGTCCGCGTTCAACATGGTGCGCGACCAGGTGAAGCTGCTCGATTCCAGTATTCCTGTTTATGGAACCAAGACCCTCGAAGGTCAGCTTGATGAGACTCTGTTGACCGACCGGCTTATTGCGATGCTCTCGGCGGGCTTCGGCCTCCTCGCCACCTTGCTCGCGACGATCGGCCTGTACGGCGTGATGTCGTTCGTGGTGGCTCGCCGCCGCAAGGAACTCGGCATTCGTCTGGCGCTTGGAGCCGAGCCCGGGATCATTTTGTGGCTGGTGATGCGGGAGGTGTTGATGCTTCTCGGGATCGGGCTTGCGATCGGCGTTCCTGCCGCGATCGGCCTGGGCCGGTACGTCGGGTCTCAGCTTTACGGTGTTCAGGGTCACGATCCCGTTGTCGCCGTGGTGACGGTCATCCTGCTGAGCGTGGTGTCAGCCGCCGCCGGCCTGATCCCGGCGCGCAAGGCAAGTCGTATCGATCCGATCCTGGCTCTGCGTTACGAGTAAACGGTTCGTTCGGAGGCCGTCATCCGTCTGTCATCATGAGCGTGATGGCCCGCCCGACTCTGCGCTCACGCTGCGATGACTGACCTTTCCGCCACCGAGATCCTGGGCAGAAAGGCCCGCCGGGACACCTGGGTTGCATTCGTCGCCGCGGTGGTGATCGTGCTGCTGCTCGTCGTCGTCATGCGACGGGCGCGCCGCGTCCTGTCATTCGAGAAGGTTCAGATCGGCCAGCTGATCGTGGTGGAGCCCAAGTACGCGTTCCCATCGAAGACGGGAGAAGCCTCCTACGGATACGTGCTGCGCACGGACGATGGACAGACCTTCGACGCGGAATTCCGTGAGCCGCTGACCCTGAATGAGCGCATCGCCGCCCGCTATGCGCTCATCAAGGGCACGTCAGCGATTCGTATGGACGCCTACGTCCGCTGCGGCTCTTCGCCCTGCGGATCCCAATCCCAACCGCAGTAGCGGATTCCTCCCTTACTTCGCACTCGCCATCATCTTCCGCGCGAGGTCTGGAGAGCTCGTCCTTCATCCACTTGATCCTTTGTTCGTAAGCGTCCCTTGACGCCGCATCCGTGGGCTTATCCATCCCGCCGCCGGATGCAAGCGCTGCGCGGACCCTTGCGATCTGCGCCTTCTGGGCCTCGATGCTTTCTGTCATCTGATCCACCGCGGCCTGCGCCTTCGTCAGTCTCTGGTCCTGGAGTGTCAGCCGGGTGACCAGGAGTTGAGCGCGGGTGGTCGACGCGGATTGCTTCTCCACCGCCTCCCGGAGATTGCGCACTTCACGCAGCAGGGCTCGGATCGATTCATCCGGGCCGCCCCCGTCGGTTTGCGCTTGAACGAGCGTGGCGCCTCCGGAAAACGCCGCCATCAGGACAACAGCCATCGCGGTCTTCCTCTTCATGACTTCCTCCTTTAGGACTTCATCACGCGGGTTGTTTCCGACTCCGACCCAAACATCGCGGGGCGACGCCGGTTATTGAAGAGACGCGTCACCGAATGAAATCCTTGGCGCTGACGGCCTGACGAGTTTCTGGTGAACGCCTTCGTCTTACTGGGGTATCGCGGAACGAAGCGACATTTCGATCAGGCGTTTGATGAACGACCGAATCTCATCTGGCGGCAATCCTGCTGGAATGGGCGCGTCATCCGCCACCTCAATGTACCCGCTCCCATACGAGATCCACCAAGAGTCCCTCTTCGCCCCGGCTGGCGAAGTAGCGCTTGAAGCCGGGGGGTGTCTTGTTTGATGAGGAGTGTCGAGCCGCTCCGGTCGGCCGCGGCGCGCGTGGATGAGCTGGCTCGCTCGAACGCACTCGGATCTCTCGTGAACAGATCCAGGTCCGTGGTCTCACGATGATGCAGATAGAAGCCAGCCAGGGCTGCACCGCCGGTGAGGAAGAAGCCACGCTCGCTCTCGAAGAACGCCTCGAGGAAGTCTCTCTGCAGGCGGGTCAGCTTATCCGTGGAGGATGCCAAGGCGACGCCATCCGTCGATGAGAAATGGCCAGAACCGCTGGCGTCGGCCGAGCTTTCGATCGAGGAACGGCAGCGCATCGGCTACATCCTGAGGGCTTACGAACTGCCACACGCACGGTCGCTTCTCCGGATCGAGAAGATCGGCAGACCGGGGACGCATCGGTCGTAGTTTAGCTACGAGTCTGCTTTCACCTGCCGACGTGGCAAGCCCGCCAAGCGCCCGCTGACGACGGTTCTTCACCTTCGGGTACGATCCCTTCGACCATGGCGGAAGGT
>JBDTQB010000002.1:0-41522 GCA_039932395.1 Vicinamibacteria bacterium
CGGCGGTGGAGTCGAAACGCATGGCATGTTCCTGAAATCCGGCGAACGCGCGCCGATCGGTCTAGCTACGAAAGCGAGAGAGAGCTAGACGGAGCGCTTTGGAACGTGCAGGATGCCGTGCGGCTCGCCACTTGCCGTGGGAAGCGGAGCCATGGCAACGAACGGAACCGCCTCTTCGGCGTTGGCCAGAATCTGCACCGTCACCGGCACCATGGCCTGCGCGCAGCAACCACAGGTGAAGCAGTTGGGAGGACAACTCTGATCGCCACCCGAGTCGGCAGACGACGTTTCGCAGGGATCAGCGAACGAAATCGACAGAAGCCCGGACGCGCTCAGGACGAGCAGGGCAACGACCGCGATCAAAGACAGGCGCTTCAAGGGGAGGGAGTGTAGCAGCCGTACTCTGTCGATTTGAGGCAGCAGCCCCCCGGCCGAAGTGGCCGGCGGGATCAGCGCCCAGGTTTGAATTCGATGGTGACTTCGGGCTCGGAAACCTTGATGCCCTTGATCCCCTTCATCATGGCCGGGGTGGGCCGACCGCCCGGCCCCGCGGAGGAGAGCTTGATCAGGCCGCTTCATCGAGCGCGTCGAAGTCGAGCTCCATGAGAGTGACGGTGTTCCCGACGGCGGCGGCGCCGTTCGTCTTGATGACCGATCCATTCACTTCCACGACGGACTTCACTTTCAGACCGGCCATCATGCGCTTGACCATCATGACCTGCTGCTGAATCGCTTCGGGCGTCTCCTTCGGCGCATTGGCGGAGGGATCTGCCGCCTTTTCCTTGGGCGTAACCACCGTGAGGACGGCGTTGCCGGCGGCATTCTTCGAAAGCCGAAAGGTGGTCGGCTCGTCTTCGCTGGTGCTGTTTGCGTCCGCCGACGGCATATTGGGCGCCCGCACCTTCGTGATGTCCTTGAAAGCGTAGGTCGCCACATTCGTTCCGTCCTTTTCGGTCTCCACCGAGACGAAGGTGACGTCTTCTCCCATCGCGGCGGCCTTGCTGGTGTATTTCCCGGTCTGCTTCGCCTTCTTTTCAGCTGCGGTGGTCGTCTCCATGTCAGCGAAGCCTTTGAGCATCCCCTGGGCTTGTTCGCCCAACTTCGTTGTGTCAACGATGGTGCCGCTCCCGTCTGCGTTCACCTTAAAGGCGCGCTGCCCCTGAAAGCAGCCGATGGACAGGAGCATGAAGAAAGAAACGGCGAGGAGTCGGAGATAGCGCATGAGGAGTTCCTTTTTCTGTGACGACGCGGTGATACCCTCAAGGATAGACCTTACTTTTAGGCGAAGATGTGGGCATGACTTTCTTCGACATTCCGGAAGATCTCCGCGCATCGTGGCCCAACGGCGCCCGTGATTTCGAGTTTCTCGAAGGCGAGTGGATCATTCAGCATCGCAAACTACGCGAGCGCCTCGTCGGTTCGACCGAGTGGCTCGAGTTCGAAACCCCCTTCGCGATGGAGCCGATTCTCGGCGGACTCGGCAACATCGACCAGTGCCGCACGGAAGGCGAGCCTTTCTTCGAAGGCGTGTCTCTGCGGCTATTCAACAAGACGGACAAGCTCTGGCGCATCTATTGGATCGATAGCAACGGAGCGACGCTCTTTCCTCCGGTGATCGGATCATTTGATGGCCCCGATGGCACGTTCAAAGGCGAAGACACCGACGCCGGCCGCCCCGTGCTGGTGATCTTCAAGTGGGACAAACGCGATCCGCACCGCCCTATCTGGCAGCAGGCGTTCTCCGCCGATCAGGGCGTCACGTGGGAGACGAACTGGTTCATGCACTTCCGCCGCGCCGCCGAGTAACCGTCTACAGGTGGCGGCACGAGTCGTAGACTCGCGGTGAGGTGACTTCATGATCAACGGCGCTCACTCCTCATCTACAGCAAGAAACCAGACGCCGATTGAGACTTTCTTCGCGACGTTCTGGGGCTGCCCAATGTAGACGTCGGCCACGGATGGCTGATCTTCGGCCTGCCGCCTTCGGAAGTCGCGGTGCATCCAGGAGAGAAGAACGATGTCCACGAGTTCAACCTGATGTGCGAGGACGTGAAAGTCTTCGTGGCCGCCATGAAAAAGAAGAAAGTCGTCTGTGCCCCGTGCTCGATCGCGGATGGGGTCAACTCACCTCCCTCACCCTTCCGGGCGGCGGGTCCTTAAGCGTGTACCAGGCGCGTCATGGGCGTCCTCCGGTGATGAAGGCAAAAGCGGTCGCGCCGAAGCCTCGGGCAGTTGCCCGACCCAATGCTGCCAAACGCGCGAACAAATCAGCGTCGCGGTAGCACGCACGACGCAGGGCGATGCCCGGGCCTGAGCGGGCTGGCATACTCCGTTGCGCATGAGTGTTCTCACATCCCGCATCGACACGTCCTCTCCCGAGTTCGCCGCCAATCTGGCGCGCATGAACGAACTGGAGTCTGAGCTTTCGCAAACTCTGAACACGGCGCGCGCCGGAGGCGGTGAAAGCGCTCAGAAACGTCAGCGCGAACAAGGCAAGCTGCCGGTGCGCGAACGCATCGACCTGCTGCTCGACGAGGGCTCGGCCTTCCTCGAGATTTGCGCGCTCGCCGCGAACGGTCTCTACGACGGCGGTGCGCCAAGCGCTGGCATCGTCACCGGCATCGGTCGAGTGTCGGGGCGTGAGGTCATGATCGTGGCCAACGACGCCTCCGTGAAGGGCGGCACCTACTTCCCTCTCACGGTGAAGAAGCATCTGCGCGCCCAGGAGATCGCGCAGCAGAACTCGCTTCCCTGCGTCTACCTCGTCGACTCCGGCGGCGCGTTTCTTCCACTTCAATCGGAAGTCTTTCCCGACCGCGATCACTTCGGTCGCATCTTCTTCAACCAGGCGCGGATGAGCGCTCTCGGCATTCCGCAGGTCGCGGTGGTTCTGGGTTCATGCACGGCCGGTGGCGCGTACGTCCCTGCGATGAGCGACGAGACCATCATCGTGAAGGGCCAGGGGACGATCTTCCTGGCCGGACCGCCGCTCGTGAAGGCGGCTACCGGCGAAGAAGTCTCGGCGGAGGACCTGGGCGGCGCGGATGTTCACGCGCGCATCTCCGGAGTCGCCGATCACTACGCGCTCAACGAGGGTGACGCGCTCGCGAAAGCGCGTGACATCGTGGCCACCCTCACGGCTCGCAAGGAAACGCCCTGGGACGTCAGCGCGCCGGAAGAACCCGCATTCGATCCCGCGGAACTTGGCGGTGTGATTCCCACCAACTCACGGAAGTCGTACGACGTGCGCGAAGTCATCGCCCGCATCGTCGATGGCAGCCGCTTCGACGAGTACAAGGCGCTCTACGGGACCACTCTCATCACCGGCTTCGCGAAGATCATGGGCTTCCCCGTCGCCATCCTCGCGAACAACGGCGTGCTGTTCTCCGAGAGCGCGCTGAAGGCCACCCACTTCATCGAACTCGCCTGCGCGCGCAAGATCCCGTTGGTCTTCCTCCAGAACATTACCGGCTTCATGGTCGGCAAGGAATACGAACAGAAGGGCATCGCGAAAGATGGCGCGAAGATGGTTCACGCGGTCGCGAATGCGGCGGTCCCGAAGTTCACCGTGGTGATCGGCGGGAGTTTCGGCGCAGGAAATTACGGCATGTGCGGACGCGCTTATTCACCGCGCCAGTTGTGGATGTGGCCGAACTCACGCATCTCCGTCATGGGCGGCGAGCAGGCGGCCTCGGTTCTTGCGCAGGTCAAGGTCGATCAGGCCGCGCGTGCGGGGAACAAGATGTCGGCCGAAGAGATCGATGCCATCAAGGCCCCGACGCTCGCGAAGTATGAAGAAGAGGGCAGCCCCTACTTCTCCACCGCGAGACTTTGGGATGACGGCGTGATCCGTCCCCGAGACACACGTATGGTTCTCGGCTTGGGCATCTCGGCTGCGTTAAATGCCCCGATTCCCGAGACGAAGTTCGGCGTCTTCCGGATGTAACAGACTCCATGAAGCGTGGTGAGGTGATCGAGATGCGACGACTGTTCGGCTGGATAGCAACATTGGCGGTCCTTGCCCTGATGGCGCCAGCCGTTACCGCGCAAGACGCCGACCGCATCATCCCACTGTGGCCGGAAGGCGTCCCCAACGCGAAGCCGAACGGTGGCGTCGAGCGCATCGAAGACGGCCGGGTCTACAACGTCCAGATCCCAACCCTTCAATACTTTCCCGCACCTGCGGAAACCGCTAACGGGACCACGGTCATTCTGTGCCCCGGTGGCGGCTACGTCCGGCTGGCGGTCGCGAAGGAAGGCAGCGACCTCACGCGGATGCTGAACCGGCTCGGCGTGTCGGCGTTCGTGCTCAAGTACCGCCTGATCGAATACGGACACCCAGCGCCGCTTCAGGACGTGCTCCGCGCGGTGAGACTGGTGCGATCCCGCGCGAAGGAGTTCAACGTCAATCCCGATCGCATCGGTGTGATGGGCTCGTCGGCGGGCGGCCATCTCGCCGCCTCGGCGGCCACGCTTTACGACGCGCCGGAAGGCCGCACCGGCAACAAGGAGATGGACGCGATCAGCGGACGCCCAACCTTCATCGCCTTGCTCTATCCCGTGATCACCATGAAGGCCCCCTACCTGCACGCAGGCTCAAAGCGCGCATTGATCGGCGAGAACGCTTCCGCCGAGCTGGTCGATCACCTGTCAATGGAGTTACAGGTCACCTCCCGCACGCCACCCACGTTCATCGTTCACACCGCCGAAGACACCAGTGTGCCGCTCGAAAACAGCCTCCTCTTCTTCCAGGCGTTGCGGAAGTTCAAGATTGATGCTGAGCTTCACCTGTATGAGAAGGGCCCGCACGGCTTCGGAACACGTGCCGACCTTGGCCCGACCTCTGATTGGCCAAAGCGCTTGGAGGATTGGGTGCGTTCGCACGGTTGGCTGGACAAGCCACGCTGAGGGCAAGCTCTCTCCGGTCAAATCTAAAGCAAGCGTGTTCGCGGCTCTGGTGCATACTGGCGGCACAATGAATCCCCGGACGTCCTCAGCCCTGGCCCTCATGTCGGCGCTCACGATTGGATGCGGCGGGAGTTCCACGAGCGCGACCTCTCCGTTCACCGGGGCGAACGGAACCACCGCCACGCCCGCGGTGACGGCGACACCAACCGCGACGCCCACGCCACAGGCCACCGCCACACCCGTGCCCACGGCGACTCCGGTTCCAACCGCGACACCCGTTCCCACCGCCACGCCAGCTCCCGGAACCGCAGTGGTTGTCACCGAGGGGTCCACGGAGCTTCCCGGCGGCTTCTTCCTGCTCTTCCCCGCCTATACATTCGCACAGCCGGGAACGCTCGATTTCACGGTGGACTGGACATCGAGCTCCAACGACATCGACATCGCGATCGCGAATGGCAGTTGCACGGCCGACCTGTTCCAACTCGACCTGTGCACCTATGCCGGCGTCGCGCAGAGCCTCACCGACAAACCTGAACACCTGGCCCTTTCGATCTCCGCGACCTCGTACACGCCCATCATCGCGAACTTCAGCACCGCGACCGAGACCGTCACCTATCGCCTGACCTTCACGGGGCCAGCCGCCGCGGCCGCTCAAGTGAGTGCCGCTTCCCTTCGACCGATCCTGGTTCCCGGCCGCGGCAAGTTCACGCGCCGACAAGGAGCTCGTTAGACCCAGGACCTCCAGTAGGTCGGGTCTTCAGCGGAGAGAACGCCCTTCGCCACGTGAAGTGGCTTGAAGGTGTCGAGCATGACCGCCAGCTCATCGGCCCATGTCGCACCCATCGACGCCTCGGTTCGGCCAGGTTGGGGACCATGGGGCAGACCGTCAGGATGCAACGTGATCGAGCCGAAACCCACGCCCTTGCGGCTCATGAACTCGGCGCTCGCGTAGAAGATCATCTCGTCCGACATCGCGTTGGTATGCGAGTACGGAGCGGGAATCGCGTCCTTGTCGAAGTCATAGGGCCTTGGACAGAACGAACAGATGACAAAGCCCTCGGCCTCGAAGGTCTGGTGGACGGGGGGCGGAAGATGAACGCGTCCGACCTTCGGCTCGAAGTCGTGAATCGAGAAGGCAAATGGGTAGTAATGACCATCCCAGCCCACGACGTCGAACGGATGATGGTCGAGCACCACACGCGTCAGGACGTCGTGCGCCTTGACCAGGATGTCGAAGTCGCCTTTCTCGTCGCGTGGATTGAGATTCTCGGGCACGCGGAAGTCGCGCTCCGAGTACGGCGCTCCTTCGACAAGCTGTCCGTGCTCGCCGCGGTAGCGATGGGGAGCGCGCACGTAGCCAGCACTCTCGAAAATCACGTACCGATGCGGCCCGTCACCCAGAACGAAACGATGAACGATGCCGCGCGGCACCACCACGTAGTCACCTTGCCGGTAAGCCACGTCGCCAAACGCACTCTCCAGCTTGCCCTGGCCCTGTGCGATGTAGACCAGCTCATCAAACTGGCCGTTGCGCGCGAAGGCGGTGTCCGTCAACGTGGGACACGCGATCGACATGATCACGTCGGAGTTGAAGAGAACGGGCGTGCGATCGAGGGTGAGGCTCGGCCCGCTCGCGACCTTCGCCGAATCGAAATGCCGGTTACGCACATCGCGAGTGGGCTCGGCCTCGATCTTCGTTTCGCGAACCATCTCGCTTGCCTTCACGGTCGTGGGCAGATAGAGGTGGTAGACCAGCGACGAGGGGCCAGTAAACCCTCGGTTCCCGATCAGTTCCTCGTAGTACAACCCTCCATCCGCACGGCGGAGGGCGATGTGGCGTTTGGCAGGGAGCAGTCCGAGACGGTGATATCGATGCACGTTGCCTTACTTTCGAGAGAAGCCAATCTTCGCGACGACGAAGAGACCGCCCAGGTCTTTCTCTTCATAGATCGCTGAAACGCCGCCGACACCGACCGCATTCGGGATCAGAGTGATCCCGCCTTCGATGCCGTAACGAAGAGAGCGCCCCTGGCGCTCAAAACCGAGGCGAGCTTCGACCAGAGCAGATGTCCCACTTGCCTTCTCGGCCAGACCCGCGATGGTGCTCTCTTCCTTCCAGAACGCGACACCTCCGCCCACTCCGAAGTACGGCGAGACGGGTCCGAGCTTGCTGAAGCGGTACACGGCGGAGGCGACGACCTGATTCATCGAGAACTGGAGAGGATGGCCCAGACGGAAAGCGGGGGACGTGCGGTCGGCGGCGAACGCGCGCTCGCCGGCGCGTGAGATGCGACGCGCCTCGATCCCGAAGCGAAGCCGCTCGCCGCGATCCAGAGAGACACCGACGCCAAGCGCCAAGCCGCCTGGGTTGTCGAAGATTGCCTTCTCGGTGTCAGGCGAGTTCGACAGGGTCTGCAGACCGACACTCACAAAAGCGGCGCGGTCATCGGCCCGAGCCCACGAAGGGATCAGCGAGAACGCGATCAGAACACCGACGGCGGCGTTCCTCGTGGAGTGCATCGACTTCATTTGCTGAGGCCCAGGCCCTTCAGCGCTTCAGCGGGACGGATCAAACCGTAGCCAAAGGTGTCATCCCGTCCGGGCGCTCCCAGATCCTCGGCCGTCTTCTGCATCAAGGCCTGAATGGCCGCCGGACTGCCAATCCCCTGGCGCGCGAGCAGCGCAGCCAGCGCCGACACCTGGGGCGCCGCCTGCGATGTCCCGACGACGAAGTAATACCCGAAGTCGTCGTAGCGGCCGAGCTTCGCGAGGTCGGGGTTCATGGTCTGCTGCAAAATGCCGTCGGGTCGGCCGTCGCCCGTATCATCGCGCGAGTTGTCACCTCCTGGCGCCATCAGATCAAGCGCGCTTCCAAAACTCGAGTACGACGCCTTGACCTTCCGCGCATCGACCGAGCCGACGGCGATCACATTCTCGTAAGCCGCCGGATAGTCAACGAAGCCGACGTTGTCGTTTCCCGCGGAGGCGACGACCGTGATGCCTGCCTCGACCGCGCGATCGATCGCATTCTTCATGGCGGTGGATGCGCTCCCTCCGCCGAGGCTCAGGTTGATCACGCGAACCGGATTGACGCCGTTCTGCCGGAAGTTCACCACATAGAGGATTCCTTCTGCGATCCCATCCGTGCTGCCGTTGCCATTTGAGTCGAGAACCTTCACCGGCATGATCGACGTCTGGTAGGCGATGCTCGATGCTCCCACTCCGTTATTGGTCGACTCGGCGATGATCGAAGAAACGTGCGTGCCGTGGAAATTGTCGTCGTTCGCGTGAGTGTCGTGGGTAAAGACGTTGTAGCCGGGCAGGAAGACAGTGGTTCCAAAATCCGGCGCCTTGCGGAAGGGCCCGAAGTCTTCATAGGCAACGCCGGTATCAAGAACCGCCACCGCCACCGACGCATCGCCTTTCTGGATGTCCCACATCCGCTCCGCATTGAGCGTCTTCAGGTGCCATTGGAGAAGGTACCGCTCGTCGTTGGGCGAGAAGTGCGCGTGCACGGCGGCGTTTTGTTCGGCGTACTCCACTTCCGACATGGACCGGAAATATCCGATCAGGCGCGCGACGTCGAGGCCGGCCATGGGCTCAACCAGATAGCGGCGGGCGAACGCGCTGCGGGTGGCCTTGCCTCCGCCGGCGCCCTCGATCGCGCGCTCGGCGGTTCGATCATCGACCGCATCCTTGAACTCAACGCTGATGCCGCCCGCTGTTCGTTCTGCCGCTCCTGCGAACGAGGCAGCGGCGTGGGCCAGAGCGTCATAGACCCGGACGCCATCATCCGCACGCACGGGGCGACCCCGAGGCGCATAAAACGCCATCACACCGAGCAGGCCAAGGGCGCCACCCATGACCGCGATGGTTCTCCGCATCATGATGAATGAGTATAGGACGCCGCCCGAATGAGACTCGCCAATCCCCAGGCTTGGTCTCGCGTATCGTTCGCTCGTCATGACGGCTCTGGCCCCCTCCCCGTTCGGCCTGACGCGCTCAGAAGCGCGACTCCTTGCCTCCCTCACTCCAGAATGGCGTATCCAGGAGTATCTCGACACCCGGCTGCTCTACGACACGAAAGGCGGCACGTGCCGGTCTCCCCGTCGTGTGATCCGCGATGGGTTCTGCCAGTGCATGGACGGCGCCCTCTTCGCCGCCGCGGCTTTGCGAGTTCAAGGCCGGCCGCCTCTCATCCTGGACCTCGAAGCCGAGCAGGATGACGATCACGTGCTGGCCGTCTTCAAGACGAAGCATGGCTGGGGAGCCATCGGTCGATCGAACTACTCCGGCCTCCGCTATCGGGAACCCGTGTATCGAACCATCCGCGAACTCGTGATGTCGTACTTCGAGTCGTACTTCAATCTTCGCCGTCAGAAGACTCTGCGTGCTTACTCGAAGCCGGTCGACCTGAGTCGTTTCGACAAGATGGATTGGATGACCACCGAGGAAGACGTCTGGGACATCCCCAACCATCTCGTGGTGATTCCACATACCAAGCTCGCCACACCTGCGGCGATCCGCACCTATTCACGCGTCGACAAACGGCTCTTTGGCGCCGGCCTCGTCGGACGTCGCTAGGGTCGGCCCGGGTTCCAACCGCCATGCTGTTCGAACGCTTCGCTCCGAAGATCTCCGCAACGGAGCGTCAGGCGTTGGATGCGGGAACGGTCTGGATGGAGCGGAGCCTTTTCGCGGGACGACTCAACTGGAACGACGTCGCGGCGGAGCTCTATCCGACGCTGAGCGAAGAAGAGCAGGCGTTTCTGGATGGCCCGTGCGAGGCGGTGTGCCGCGCGGTCAATCCATGGCTCTGCCAGGAGACGATGGACCTGCCCGTCACCGCGTGGCACATCCTGAAGAAGGAGCGCTTCTTCGGACTTACTCTGGCCAAGGAGCGCGGCGGACGCGGCTTCAGCGCCATCGGGCTCACCGCCATCGTGGGGAAACTCGCGTCGCATTCCATGCCGTTGTCGGTCGCGGTACTGATTCCAAACTCCGTGGGTCCGGGCGAGCTGATCGAACGCTACGGGACGGACGCTCAGAAGAGCGAATTCCTGGAGCCTCTCGCTCGCGGAGACGAGATGCCGGCATTTGCTCTCACCGAGCCGGAAGCAGGCTCGGACGCGGGGGCGATCACGTCGCACGGTCGCGTCTTCCGCGATGACGATGATGAACTGAAAATCGAACTGAACTGGCGGAAGCGCTACATCACGCTCGCGCCCATCGCGACCATCCTGGGCCTGGCCATCGTGCTGGACGACCCCCAGGATCTGCTCGGCGAAGGTCCACATCCAGGCATCACTTGCGTGCTCGTGCGGACATCCCTGCCGGGCGCCTTCGTCGGCCGGCGTCACGATGCCATGGGGATCGCGTTTCCGAATGGACCGACGGAAGGCGAGAACGTGATTGTGTCCGCCAGGGACATCATCGGTGGCCATGCCGGGGCCGGACGTGGCTGGGCGATGTTGATGGAAGCACTGTCCGCGGGGCGCGGCCTGTCCCTGCCCGCACAGTCGGCGGGCGGCATGAAACGGATCGCGCGCGTGGTCACGGCCTACGCCCGGATCCGGCGTCAGTTCGGGATGCCGATCGCGCGCTTCGAAGGGATCAAGGAAAAGCTCTCGTCGATCCTCATCAACGCCTACATCAGCGATGCGGCGCGGATCTTCGTGGCGGGCGCCGTGATGCAGGGCCAGCGTCCCTCCGTGTTGTCAGCGGTGGCGAAGTACGAACAGACCGAGATGACACGCAAGAGCGTGATGCACGCCATGGATGTTCTGGGCGGTGCCGCGCTGTGTCGGGGTCCGCAGAATCCGCTGCTGATGGCGCTTGAAGGGTCCGCCATTCAAATCACCGTCGAAGGCGCCAACATCCTCACCCGGACGCTCATCATTTTCGGGCAGGGAGTTCTGCGCGGCCATCCCCATGCGCTGAACCACCTCAAGGCCCTGGAGACGGGGTTCATCATGGGTTCGGTCGCGGAAGCGATCCGCCATGCTCGCTTCACGGTTTGGACGCTGCTACGACTCGCACTGGGCGAGGTGTCCCGCGGTTTTCTGGTGACACCCTCCGCGTGGCGCGGACCTTTCGCGAGCGAAAAGCGGCGGCTGTCATGGGCGACTCTGAGGTTCGCCGTACTCGCCGACCTCACCTTGCTGGTCAATGGACCTGCGTTGAAACGCAGGGGCCACACCAACGGGCGTCTGGCCGACATTTTGTCGTCGGTCTTTCTGGGCATGTGCGCGGTTCGAAGAGCGATGCACGAAAAGAGAACGGGCAACGATCACCTCGTGAAGGCGTCGGTCGAACTTTGTCTCGCTCGGGTGGATGAGGCGGTCGTCGGCGTGCTGCGCGAGTTCGAGTTCCCCCTCTTGAGGCTCTTCATGCGCGGTCCAGCACTCTGGTGGGCGCGCCTCAACCCGCTCACGCGCGGCGCGCGCGACCCCGACCTCGACGCCATCGTGGAACTGCATACCGAGCCGGGGGCGGCCCGCGACACATTGACCGCCGGCATTTCGTTGCACAATCCACACGACCCTTTGACTCGTCTCGACGCCGCGTTGCGCGCGATCGCCATCGCTGATCCAATGGAGAAGCGTATCCATGCCGCAAAGCGCGCGGGCCAGTTCGACGCCGACACTCTGGAAGAAGCACCCGACTCTGACGTCAGCGAAGCCTTCCGCACATCCGTGATCACGAGCGATGAAGCGATCGCGGTGGCGACCGCGCGCCGCCTGGCGAAAGAAGCGATCGAAGTCGACGACTTCGAAACAGGCGCTTTGTTCCAGACCATGCAGGACGCCCAATGGCGCGCCAGTCAGGAACCGGAGTGACCGCAGGCGTTCTCTACGGAGTCGCAGTGGCGATGCTCGCCATCCTCAACCTCGGTCTCTTAGCCCGGTTGCGCGCGTTCCGGACTCACCTCCCCACGTTGCGGGAATGGGATGGGCCATCACCTGGGCTCTGGCCGAAGGTGAGCGTCATCGTTCCCTGTCGCAACGAATCGGCGGCGATCGAGGGGGCCATGTCTTCCTTGCTTGGGATGGACTACCCCCATCTCGAGATCGTCGCGGTCGACGATCGTTCAGAAGACAACACCGGCGCCTTGCTCGACGCCCTGGCCAAGCGCGATTCGCGACTCACCGTCCTTCATCTCAGCGCCCTGCCCGAAGGCTGGCTCGGCAAGAACAACGCCATGCATCAAGGCGCCATGCGCTCGAGCGGCAGCTGGATTCTCTTCACCGATGGCGACGTCGTGTTCGAGCGTGACGCGCTCAAACGCTCGGTCGCTTTCGCCTCGGACCGCGGGCTCGGTCATTTCGTCGCGCTCCCTCAGTTCATCGCCGACGGCTTTCTCGAACGCGCCTTCGTTTCGACTTTCGCCATAGCCCTCGCGATCAAGCTGAATCCGTCCCAGCTCGCTGTGCCGAAGTCCGGGGCGTACGTCGGCGTTGGCGCCTTTGGCCTGGTACGAAGGAGCGCGTACGAGAAGATCGGCGGCCACACGCGTCTCGCCTACGAAGTCGCCGACGACTTGAAGCTCGGCCTGTTGCTGCGACGAAACGGCGTCGCTCAAGGGTGTCTCGACTCCGATCGCATGGTCACCGTCCGCTGGCAGAACGGCCTGATCCCGACTCTGCGCGGTCTCGAGAAAAACGCCTTCGCCGGCTGCGAATGGAACACCGCGCTTGCCATCTTCGCAGTGGGGGGCGTCGTCTGCGCGGCCGTTTTCCCGTACCTCCCTCTCGTCGTCGCCTTGCCCCTCTGGACGTATCCCTTCGCTTTGGTCGCTGGGCTTCTTCCGGTTCTGATGGCGGCGGGCTCCGCAAGACGGATGTCCGGAGGCTCGGGCCTCGAAGGTCTCCTCGCTCCGGTTGGAGCGGTGGCTCTTGGAGGTGTGATCGCATGGTCCACGGCGCTCGCTCTGGTCAGACGAGGCATCATCTGGCGCGGGACGTTCTATCCCCTCTCGGAACTGCGACGTCGCTGCGTACGCGAATTCGGAATGAGCACGGAGAATGCCGTCGGGTGGACGCTCCCGGCTCGACCAAAGCGTTGACGGAGCGGTGTAAGTTGAAGCCATGACTCAAGCGCTTCAGGACATCTACGGCCCCGACGGCAAGTGCTTCGGCTGCGGCCCCACCAACGACAAGGGTCTTCGCATCAAGAGCTTCGTCGATGGCGACACCATCGTGGCGACCTTCCAGCCGGAGCCGCATCACGAGGCATGGGACGGCGTGGTCAACGGCGGCATCGTCGGCTGCCTCTTCGACTGCCACAGCAACTGGGCCGCCGCCCATCACCTCATGAAGAAAGCCGGGTCGGACGATCTCCCGCCCACGGTCACGGCTGACTTCCACGTCAAGCTGAAGCGCCCGACCCCTTCAAAGGGACCGTTGCTCATCAAGTCGAAAGTGGTCGAGTCGACCGACGATCGGGCCACCGTCGAATCCACCATCGAAGTCGACGGCGTCGTCACCTCAACCTGCCGAGGCACCTTCGTCGCAGTCAAGCCCGGCCATCCTGCCTATCACCGCTGGTAGGCGTCGCGACGCAGTCTCCTAGTTATCCAGCAGGTTCTTCAAGGTCGTCATGAACTGCGAGGCGTCCTTGAAGTCGCGATAGACCGAGGCGAAACGGACGAACGCCACCTTGTCGACGTGGCGGAGGCGCTCCATCAGGTACTCGCCGATCTTTTCGGTGGGCACCTCGCGGTCAGGACTCTCCTGGACCATCTGCTCGACCTTCGAAGCCATCTCTTCGATGGTGTTGATCGAGACGTTGCGCTTCTCACACGCGCGCATCAGGCCGCCGATCACCTTGTTCCGGTCGAAGCGCTCACGACGCCCGTCCTTCTTGACCACAAGATGTGGAACCTGATCGATGCGCTCATACGAGGTAAACCGCTTGCCGCACTTCAGGCATTCACGACGTCGCCGGATGGCATCGCCTTCCTTGCTTTCGCGCGAGTCGACGACCTTGTCTTCAACACTCTCGCAGAAAGGGCAGCGCATGGTGGGCCAAGTCTACCGGAATCTGTGACTTCCACGTGTATGGTCCGTGAGACCCTTGCACCGGTTCAGCCGAAACGCCTTCCGATGGAAGAATCTGGGCTTATGAAGACTGCGCTTGTCACGGCCATCGTCGCATCGACTCTCCTGAATCCGACCCCGGCACAGGCTCAGGCGAGTGCCAAGACGGCGAACGTTGCTGTCCGCCTTGTTCCCGAGGTCACCGCGATCCAGGCCGGAAAGCCCTTCACCGTGGCCGTCCATTTCACGATGGCGCCGACGTGGCACACCTACTGGAAGAACGCCGGTGACGCCGGAATGCCGACCAAGGTGGTGTGGACACTGCCCGATAGCTTCAAGACAGGCGAGCTTCAATGGCCGACGCCCATCCGTTCGGTCGACGCCGGTCTCGCGCTCTACGGCTACGACAAGGAAGTCACTCTTCTCACCGAGATCACGCCCCTTCCGTCCCTGCCGTCCGGCAGCTTCACCATCGCGGCGGCGCTGAGCTGGCTGGAATGCAGCAACGTCTGCATCCCTGGAAAAGCCAAACTCAACCTGACGCTCCCGGCAACCGATGCCAAGACGCCGCCCGCGATCGATCCCAAGGAGAAGGCTTTGTTCGCCGCCGCGCGCGCTTCCATGCCTCAGCCGATGCCGACTTTGAAGGCCACTCACACGGCCAGCGGCGATCATCTCGTGCTCAGCTTGAAAGGCGCGGTCGGCCTCGCGGCACCCCTCGAGTTCTTCCCGGAAACCGGCGGTCTCATCGAACCCGCTGCGAACCAGACGGTCACCGGTTCTGGGTCCGTGTGGTCTGTCTCGATGAAGCGCCCCGCGAATGCTGAAGCGCCGCCCGAGTCGATCAAGGGCGTGCTCGTCTCAGGGTCAGGTGCTGGGAGGAAGGCTTACGGCGTCACATCATCGGGAGGCGCCCCGGCCGCCGGACCTCGCAAGTAGTCCTCCGGTTCACGCTGCTTCGTAATCTGACGCATGCTGGAGAAGGACAAGCCTTCGCGCCCCAGAAAAGCAAGCCCCAAGATCAGGACAGGCAGATTCTGAAGGGCGTGCAGGACCAGACCGGCCGCCACCGCCTGGCCGCGATCAATGCCGTAGATCGCGGTGAGCGCCAAGGTATACGACGCGTGGAACCCGCCCACCATGCCGGGTGTCGGAATCGCGACGCCCACCGTCAGAAACGCGATGATCAGGAAAACCGTGTGAAACGGTAGACCGAATCCGAAAGCCACTGAATTGAGATGGATGATCAGTGCTATCGACAGCCATAAGGCCAGCGACTCGACGATCAGACGCGCCCATTGCGCGGGCGACGAGCCGAAAACATCAAGCCCAGAGATAAAAGACGCCACGAGGCCGCGGATCTTGACGCCCAGGCCGGAGGGCAGCAAGCCGAGAATCCAATCGAGGAGCCGGCGGGCCGGCCCTCCTTCGACGCGCAGCGCCGCCAGGAACGCCATGCCGGCCAGGGCGATGAGGAAGACAACACCCGCACCAACGCGAAGCGTTTGCATGGTCCCATCCGAGCGCTCCATCACCGGGCGAGGCAGCACGAACATATACATGGCCAGCAGGAACAAGACGGTGATCAGGTCGAGCAGGCGTTCGAGGATGATCGACGCAAGGCCAGCGCTCACCGTCACGCCATAGCGGCGGGAGGCGAGATACGGCCGCAGCACTTCACCGGCTCGAGGAATGAAGAGGCCGGCCATGAAACCGATATTCGTGATGCCAAACAGGTCGACGATCGACGCGTCGCGCAAGGACGGCAGGAGAAGACGCCAGCGCGAAGCACGGATGAAGTACGTCACCACCGTCATCGCGATGACGCAAACCAGGGGCAGGGGGCGCGCATGCTCCATCGCCGCGAGCAGAGCGGCGCGATCGACGCCGTTGGCCGCCAAGGCAAGCAGCGCCGCGGCGAGCGCCAGCCCGAAGGCGAGACGAAGCGCGCTCCTCATCGAAGAGTTTCCGAAAGTCGGGGCAGAGGCATCGATTTAACTGGGTCGAAGGAAATGACGGGGAACAATCTCAGCCCGCAAACGCGTATTCTCGCCCGAGACAGAGCCGTTTGACCAACTTCCCCACTGAGCCCTTGCCTCAGGGCCAAGCAAGCCTCGCGCAATCCGCGACCGGCGCGGCCCAAACCTCGCCCATCGAGGTCCTGGCCTACACGTTTGCCATGGATCTGTCGGGCGAGCCCTATCAGGCGCTCAGCGAGGCCCGCGACCTTCTCAAAAAGGTCACCAAGAGCGGGCTCAAGGCCCCCTTCTCGATCACGCTGCTTCGTCGCCTGGCTCTGGGAGAGTGGACCACACTGGACCGTCCCCGGCCCACGCGTCTCGAGTCGGCCGACCCGAAAGAATCAGCTGTGCTGCTCTTCTTCATGACGCACTGGAGCGTGACCTACGAAGACCTGGCCGTGACCCTTCAAATGACCGAAGAGCGCGCCCAGCACCTGGTGCATCGCGCCCGGATGGAGCAACTCGCAGCCAAGGGTCGCGTTCCCATTCCTAAGCCCGCGTGTCGCCGTCCCCGCGAACTTCTCTCCGACTTTCACGAAAACCGCCTCATTTCGAACCTCGTCATCGACGTTACCGATCATCTGAAAACGTGTCGTGAGTGCGCGTCTTTGGATGCCGCTTTCGTCGCGCAGCTTGAGGCGCCGCCTCACGCGCTCCTGGAGCCCCCCACTCAGCTCAAGGGGGGCGACCGGGCGCGGCCCCTCAAGGTCACCGCGGGCGGATCAAAAGCCAAGAGCCGCGCGGGAATGGCTTTGCTGGCCTTAGGAATCTTGATGGGCGCGGTTCAGTTGCATCCCGGTCTGAACAGCGCGGCCTCCGCCCAGCTCGAACGCCTGACCGCATTCGCGACCCGCTGGAAAGGCCGCGCGGAGCGCTTCATGGAGGATCTTCGCGTCATCAAGGCCCTAGCCGTTGGGACAGTGGAAGGCCGCACCGAAGAGCTCGGCCAGACCCTCGACGACTACGTGAATTCGGACAACCCTGCCCCAAGTCCCTCACCCCAGAACAAACCCGCCTCCGATGCCGTATTGGATGGCAGAGGCCCCAAGACCAAGCCCGGGAACCCCAATCCGCAGATTGTGGCAAGCCCAAGCCCGGTCCAAAGGTCTCCAAAGCCTCAAAAACCCTAGAAAGGTTGCCGCCATGGAAGAGAACGTCGTCAGAACAGACAGCGGAGTCGACGCCCCACAGCCCCGGGTCGAGACCGTTTACCACGGCTCAGCTCACAAGCGCAGCCCTGCTCTCGCCGCCTTCCTGTCTTTCTTCCCAGGCTTCGGCCATCTTTACAACGGCGAGATCGGCAAGGCGCTCGCGTTCTTCTGCGCCTTCGCCACCTGCATGTTCGTGATGATCGAAGCCAACGGCGGAGTCTTCTTCGGGCTCCTCCTCCCGTTCATCGTCTTCTACAACATGATCGACGCCTACCGTTCGGCCGAGCGCATCAACCTCCAGTCGTACTCGGGTGTGGCAACCGTCGATGAGCCGGCGTCCAACCGTCTGTGGGGCTGGTCGCTGGTCGCGATGGGCAGCGTGCTCCTCCTTCACAACATGGGATTGTTTCGCTTTGAATGGGTGGCTCGCATGTGGCCGCTGCTGATGATCGGGGCAGGCGTATTCCTTCTTCGAGGATCGCTCTTCGGGAGCCGTCAATGAATCGCGGCTTCGCCCCGGAGGCCTTCGGCTTCGGAGTCTTCCTGGCAACGGTCGGCGGGGTCTTCCTGCTCTCCAATCTGGGCATGGTGGAAGCCATCCCGCTGCTGAAGAAGATCTGGCCGATGTTCCTGGTGGTCTGGGGCGTGGCCGAAATCGCGGCGTCCAATGTCACATCAAGACGGAACGGAGGCGACGAATGAAGCTCCGCAAGGTCATCCTGCTGTTCATGATTGTCGGCTTCGGCGCCGTCATCGAAGGCGTCAACAAGGCGCGCACCTTCGTGATCAGCGAGGACGGCTTCGACATCCTGCGCAACCTTCAGTTCGATGGGGACTTCCCCTTCGGAAACCGCGGATTCCGCGGTCCGTCCTCCGATTTCACGGAAAGCCAGACCATCGAAGCTTCGGGCATCGTCACGATCGATGTGACCAACGCCTACGGCGACGTGACGGTACGGCGCGGCCACGACGCGAATGCGATGATCAGCGTGGGCCTGCGCAAGGAGGTCTTTACGCGCAAGTCCGAAGGCGCCGAGTCGGTGTCCAACAGGGTCAAGCTCGACATGCACCGCGAAGGCTCGGTTCTGAAGGTCTCGACCACGCGCGACGCGCGCGGGGACTATCGTATGAAGACCCACTTCGACATCGAGACGCCACAGCCGCTTGAGGTCCGCATCGTCAACCGTCACGGCAAGATCCTCGTGGAAGGCGCCAAGACGGTGGATCTGTCCGGCGAGTTCGACGAGATGCGCGTTCAGAACGTCACCGGCGAATGCACCGCCAAGAACCGTCACGGCGATTTGGAAGTGATCTCCGCCGCGGAAGGCTGCAAGGTGGAGGTCGAGTACGGCAACGCCCACGTCGAGAAGTTGCAAGCGCCTTCCCGCGTCAGTGTGACTCACGGCGACCTGAACGCCATCGATCTCGGGGGCGCGCTCACCGCCATCCTGCGCTTCGGCGATCTCCAGGCCAAGCGGATCTCCGGCGGGCTCAACGCCGACGGCCAGCATTCGAGTCTCAAGATCGACGACGTGAAGGGCGATGTCGAGGTCACCAATCAGGGCGACGTGGACATGCAGAACATCCTCGGACGCGTCACCGTCGAAAATCAGCGCGGCCACGTGAAGCTGTTGAAGGCAGGGGCATCCGTCCTCATCAAGAACACTTTCGAAGAAGTGGCGGCGAGCGACATAGGGGGTTTCCTCGAGATCTCGAATCAGCACGGCAACATCCGCGCCGAGCGATTCGTCGCCGGAGCCAAGCTCGAGACTGACAGTGAGGACGTGGACGTCGCCGACTTCAACGGTCCGCTCAATATCGTCACCAAGCGCGGCGACGTGTCCGTGAAGCCCCTCCGTAAAGGGTTGGCTCCCATTGACGTGTCCGTCGACATCGGCGACATCAGCCTCGCTCTTTCAGAAACCGTCAACGCCATTCTCGACGCGAGTGTCGACCGCGGTGATGTCGAAGGCACGGTGGGCGCGCTCAAGACATCGGAGCAGGGCAAGCGGGTGCTACGCGCGACCATCGGTGCAGGGGGGCCACTTCTGAAGCTGCGCTCACGCCTCGGCGACATCAAGCTCTCCAACGAGAATGATCTAGACGTCTCCGAACCTGATTCTCCGGACGGGCCCGAGATTGAAATGCGTTGGCGCTCGGCCCCACGCCCCGAGCATGGTCTCGATCCTCTTCCCGTCGCACCCAAGGCAGTCCCTGCACCTGCCGCCGCTCCTCAACCTCGCCTTCCCCGAGCCGCTAAGCCGATTGAGCCGTCTCAGCCGCCGACCGCACCAGTGAAGCCGTCGCCCGAAGGCCTGTAAGCGCCACGACGGCTGAGCCACTAAGATTCGCGGCCATGCGCGAAGCTCTGGTGAAAACCTCTCTCGATCTTCCCCTCGTCCGCAAAGGGAAGGTCCGCGACGTGTACGACCTCGGCACCGAGCTGCTGATGGTCACCACCGATCGGCTCTCCGCATTCGACGTGGTGCTGCCCCTAGGTATTCCCGACAAAGGCCGCGTGCTGAATCAACTTTCGCTCTTCTGGTTCAAGAAGCTCGAAGGCCTGATCCCGAATCACATCGTCGCGTCCGAGGTGTCCGACTTTCCTGCTGCGCTCGCCGCTCACCGCGAGACGCTCGAAGGACGATCGATCATCGTCCGCAAGACCGATCCGCTCCCCGTCGAGTGCGTGGTGCGGGGCTATCTTTCGGGCTCGGGACTCAAGGACTATCGCAAGACCAGTTCCATCTGCGGCCTTCCTCTGCCCGCGGGGCTTCTCGAATCGCAGCAGTTTCCTTCACCGCTGTTCACTCCGGCGACCAAAGCCGAGACCGGTCATGACGAGAACATTCCGTTCGAACGCATGGTCGAGATGATCGGCGCAGAACACGCGAACACCGCGCGCGACACATCGATCCGGATCTACGAGACGGCGCGCGAGCACGCGGCGTCGGTCGGGCTCACGCTGGCCGACACCAAGTTCGAGTTCGGCATCGTCGATGGTCACCTGATCTGGATCGATGAAGCGCTCACCCCCGATTCATCGCGCTTTTGGGAGGCGTCCGAGGTGCAGCCGGGGAAGACGCCGCCAAGCTTCGACAAACAGTTCGTGCGCGACTATCTGGAAACGTTGGACTGGCCGAAGACGTATCCGGGTCCCGATCTTCCGGAGCGTGTCATCGAGGGAACACGCGCTCGCTATCTCGAAGCGTTCCGCCGGCTCACTGGCCGCGACCTGCCAGGCGTGGCCTAACGCCTCAGCTGCGTCGGGTGAGGCCTTTGATAAGGGCCAGCGCCTTCTGCTCCAGCGAGCTGCGGTGCAGTTCGTAGTAAAGACGATGACTCGCATCGTAGGCGTCGCGGGACCTCTCAGACGCTTTCGCCATGCTGGTGCCTAGCTCGTGCATGACGACGGATAGCGGGACGAACCACACCTTTCCTCCGGCCTTCCGCAACCGAAGACAAAGGTCGGCATCCTCTTCGTAGAGGAAGTAGCGCTCATCGAAGAACCCCACGTTGCGAGCCGCCGCCGTCCGCAGCAGCATGCACGACCCCGAGATCCAATCCACACAGCGCTCATCGGACGTGAGTTGCTTCAGTCTCGCGAGAGCGGAAGGATCACCGGCCTTCACTCCCTTGACCAGGTTGCGCTGCCGGTACTCGGCCAGTAACGAGAGATCGGGACCGAAGCTGACCTGCGGTCGACCATCCTGATAGACCGTCTTGGGCCCAAACGCGGCACCATCCGCATGACGCTCGGCCGCTGCCATCAATCGTGGAATCGTGGAGGAGGTGAGGCGTGCGTCTGGATTGAGGATCAGCGCGAACTCAGTTTCGATTCTGCGCAGCGCACGGTTGTTCGCCTTGGAAAACCCTTCGTTCTCGGGCGACAACATCAGGGTGACGAACGGAAACGCCCCGGCCACGCTCGCGGAATCGTCAGAACTCGCGTTGTCCACCACCAGCACCCGCGTGCCCCCTCCGTGAAGGTGGATCGACGCCAGGCAGTCGCCCAGAACGTCGGCCGAGTTGTAGGTGACGACGACAATGGTGACGCCGGACGACTCCGTCATGACGCCGCCTTCTCCAGAACATCGAGCGTCTGTTGCGCCGTCTTCTCCCACGAGAACGCCTTGGCGAGCTCGCGGCCGCGCGCCCGGAGTTGTGCTGCGAAGTCGGTATCGCTCAAAACCTGGGCGATCGCCTCCGATGCCGCCTTCTTCTCGGGCTCAATCACCAGAGCGCCTTCGGCGAACATTTCATTGAGACTTCCCCGATCGGCGACGATGGTGGGAACACCGCGCGACATCGCTTCGAGTGCTGGCAGCCCGAAGCCTTCGTACTCGGAAAGGAAGACTGCGACATCCGCGGCCGCATAGTGCCGCGCGATGTCCTCGTCGCTGACGAAGCCGGATTCGCGCACGGCCTCCGAGCACCCGAGATCGCGCGCGAGACGCGCCAGATCCTGATGCGGGTGCGTCCGGTTCTCGCCCACGATCCCGAGCCTCGCCCTCTGCCCCCAGCCACGAAGTCGCGCGAACGCCTTGATCAAAGTGTCGACACGACGACGCCTCAGAACCGTTCCAACCGTGATGATGTAAGCCTCGTCGTCAGAAAGGCCCAGAGCACGCCGTGCGTCGACACGACTCGGCCCGACCGGCAGATCATCGTCAGGTCCGAGAAGCACAACTTCGGTGCGCGAGGCGGCGTCGACGCCAAGGTATCGGTTCACTTCGGACTTCGTGAATTGCGAGCACGCGAGGATGGCCCGCGAGGCTCGGGCGGAGGCTCGGGCCAGGATCCTGCGACGCATTCCGTGGAGAAGCGTGAACTCGTCCCGCCGCGCGAAAAACGAGAGATCGTGGATCGCGGTCACACGCGGCACCGAGGTGAACAACGGACACGAATAGGCTGGCGACAAGAGAACGTCGATGCGCTCGTTTTCGATGGCGCGAGGAAGCGTCGTCTGCTCCCAAACCAAAGGGTGCCCGCCGGGCATCACGCGGATCTCTATCCGCGGCGAATCAACCGGCAACGTGACCGGCGACGACGCATAGACCACGAATTCGTGGCATTCATGCGCGGCGAAGCGACGCAGCAGACTCCGCAAATAGCGTCCCACTCCGGTCGGCCGGCCCTCAAGCTCGCGGCCATCGATGCCAATCCGAAGCGCGCGTGGCTGGCCGTTCATGAACCCACGACCTTGCGATAGAAGTCGAGCGTCAACTGCGCCGTGCGATCCCAGTCGTAGAGGCGGGCGCGTTCCAGACCGGCGGCGCGGAGTTGCTCCGCTCTCCCGTCGTCTTCGAAGACCCGCCTCAGAGACCTGACAATCGCATCCTCGCTCAGCGGATCGTCGATCAACTCGGCCGCGCCGCCCGCGATTTCCTCCAGGGAAGACCCGCGCGAGCAGACCACCGGCAGCCCCGCGCTCATGGCCTCGACCACCGGAAATCCAAATCCCTCTTCGAGGCTCGCGAGGACCAGACAGCGTGCCACGGACATGAGCGCCCGGATTTCGTGGGTCTCCAGGTAACCGGTGGACACCACGCGTCCCTTCGATCCGGGATCTCCATCTCCAAAGGCGGCATGTGGCCCCACCATCACCAGCGCAGGTGGTTCCGACATCTGCTTCGCGAATTCGCGATACGCGGAGACCAGAGTGCCGAGGTTCTTCCGCTTCTCGTCACTGCCGAGATAGAGGATGAAGCCGTTTGAGAGTCCCAGGCGTCGAAGGAGTGGATCCACATCCCGGGGCTCGACCGGGGTTCGGAACACGGGATTCACTCCGTAAGGCGTCACCCCGATCTTGTGTCGCGGAACTCCAAGGAGAATCTCAACATCGCGCGCCGTGTGTTCGGAAGGACAAATGACGCCGTCGGCCTTGCGAGCATGCGCCTTCACCAGCGGCGCGTAGTCGCGACGGACTTCCCCGCCGGTCAGTTCGGGGTGCTTGAAAAAAAACAGGTCATGGATGCTGATGACGCGGCGCGCCCGAAGCACAGGTGTCAGCAGAGCGTGAGGCGAATGGACCAGATCGAATTCCTGTCCGCAGACGGTCTCGATCGTCGGCCATTCCAGACGACTCCAGGCAAGGTTCAACACGCGCACCGGGATCCGCCGATCCACCACGCGAACGTTCGGAGCGGCTGAGGTCCGGGGCCAGCGCTCCCGCAAGGATGAGGTGAACAGGGTGAACTGAGACTCCGGATCCTTCGCGGGCAAGGCGTCCGCCAAGGCTCCGATGTAAATGCCTACTCCGGTCGGCCGGGACAGCGCGGGCCTGACGTCGAGTGCCACTCTCAGAAGAGGCGTGCTCCAGCGTCGATATTGGGTGTTGCGGTCTTCATCAGCGGGTACCGCATCGATGCTATACGGTCGCTTTCCGTTTGGTAAACTCCGCCCCTTCGCCCGTGCTGGAACCTGAATCCGCGCGCGTGACCGTCGTAGCGCAGTCAATTGTCGCGCCCCGAAACAAACATCACGAAGCGAAAGAAAATAAAGGACCTTCATGAAGATAGGTGTTGTCGGCACGGGCTATGTCGGTCTCGTCGCCGCCGCGTGCTTCGCAGAGAACGGGAACAGCGTCATCGGGGTTGACATCGATGAAGACAAAATCAAAGCTCTGCTCGCCGGCCAGATTCCGATTTTCGAGCCAGGCCTCTCCGAAATCGTGGTCCAGAACGTGGCCGAGGGCCGCCTTCGCTTCACCACGGATATCAAGCTTGCCGTCGCGGAGAGCGACGTCTTGTTCATCGCGGTGGGGACACCGCAGGACGAAGACGGCTCCGCCGACCTCAAGTTCGTCCTGAAGGTCGCCGAACAGATCGCCGACGCCATGACCGGTCCCAAGGTCGTGGTCAATAAATCCACCGTCCCGGTGGGCACGGCGGCAAAAGTCAAGGCCGCAATTGAAGCCCGCACCCAGCATCCCGTGAGCGTGGTGTCGAATCCAGAGTTCCTCAAAGAGGGCGCCGCGGTCGACGACTTCCTGAAGCCGGACCGCGTGGTCATCGGCACGAGCGATCCTGCGGCGGAAGCGGTGATGCGCGAGCTTTACGACCCCTTCGTTCGCACCGGCAAGCCCATCCTTGCCATGGACAACGTTTCCGCGGAGCTGACCAAGTACGCGTCGAACGCCATGCTGGCTCTGCGTATCTCATTCATGAATGAAGTCGCGAATCTGTGCGACGCGGCGGGCGCCGACGTGGAGATGGTTCGTCGCGGCATGGCGACCGACTCGCGTATCGGACCCGCATTCTTGTTCCCAGGCCTCGGCTACGGCGGTTCGTGCTTTCCGAAGGATGTGAAGGCGATCGAGCACACCAGCCGCGAGCACGGCTCGCCCATGGAGATCGTGGCCGCGGTCGAGCGCGTCAACGCCCGTCAGAAGACGATCATGCTGCCGCGGATGGAAACGGTTCTCGGCGGATTGAAAGGCAAGACCATCGCGGTCTGGGGAATCGCGTTCAAGCCTCGCACCGACGACATCCGCGAAGCTCCGGCCCTCTTCATCATCGAGGGACTTCTGGCCGCGGGCGCCTCGGTCGCGGCGTACGATCCGAAGGCGATGGACCATGCCAAAGGCTCCGTCTCCAAAGAGGTGCGCTGGGCAAAGACTGCGTACGACGCGCTCGAAGGGGCGGACGCGCTTTTGCTCGCCACCGAGTGGAACGAATTCCGTGAGCCCGACTTCGAGAGGATGAAGACCCTGATGCGACGGGCGGTGATTTTCGACGGGCGCAACATCTACAACCCTAAGACGGTCAAGTCATTCGGCTTCGAATACGTCGGCGTGGGTCGCAGGTAATGAAGGTCGCAGTCACGGGCGGGGCCGGCTACATCGGCTCGCACACGGTCGCCGAACTTCTGAGCCAGGGCCACGAGGTCACCGTCATCGACGACCTGTCGGCGGGACATCGCGCGGCGGTCCCTGCAGCCACCGCTTTCGTTCAAAAAGACATCGGCGACGTCGCCGCGATGACGGCAGCACTGAAGGGACACGACGCGATCATCCATTTCGCGGGATTGTTGTCCGTCGCTGGTTCGATGAAGGAACCTCAGTCGTACTTCGAAACGAATCTCGTCAAGGGCATGGCGCTGCTCGACGCCGCGAAAGTCGCGGGCGTGAACCGGTTTATTTTCAGCTCGACCTGTGCGACCTACGGGGTTCCTCAGGGTCCGCTGACCGAGGACCATCCAAAGGAGCCGGTCAATCCATACGGCGCTTCGAAGCGATCGTTCGAGCAAGTGCTTGAAGCGTATGCGCGCATCGGCCAGCTCCGCGCCATTGCCCTGCGCTACTTCAACGCTTCGGGCGCGCGGCGCGATGGTTCCATCGGCGAGGATCACCGGCATGAAGAGCATGTGATTCCGCTCGCCATCGACGCGGCCGCCGGACGTCGCGGTCCGCTGACCATCTACGGCGAAGACTACGGGACCGCGGACGGAACCTGCGAACGCGACTACATCCACGTTGACGACCTTGGTCGCGCGCACGTTCTGGCACTCAGCGCAGTGGACCGCCTGGACACGCCCTTCGCCGCGATCAACCTCGGCACCGGTCGCGGAACGTCGGTTCGGGCGGTCATCGAATCGGTTGAACGCGTTACAGGTCTGAAGGTTCCTCATTCGGTGGGCCCGCGCCGGGCCGGAGATCCCCCGGCGCTGATCGCCGTACCGTCGAAGTCAAAGACTGTGCTGGATTTCGAGCCGGAGATCGTCTCGATCGATGAGATCGTGGAGACCGCGTGGCGATGGCGCAAGAGTCATCCTCAGGGATACAGTAGCGCGCGATGAAGCGCCCCAATCCGCTTCCCGACCCGCTGCTGTCGGTGATCATCCCTGTCTTCAACGAGAAGAATACGGTGGAAGAAATCATTGACCGGGTGATCGCAGTGCCGGGGATCCGTAAAGACATCATCATCGTCAACGATGCGTCCACCGACGGCACGACCGCGATCCTGGAAAGACTGGCTGGGCCCAAGGGCTTCAAGCTCTTCCATCAAGAGAAGAACCAGGGCAAGGGTGCCGCGGTGCGTCGCGGAATCAAGGAAGCGACGGGCGACGTCATCGTGGTTCAGGACGCTGACCTTGAGTACTCCCCCGAGGAGTACCCTGACCTGCTCGATCTGATCATCAAGGGCAAGGCTGACGCCGTGTTTGGGTCGCGTTTCATCGGCCGGCATCGTTGCCATCTCTTCACGCACTACCTCGCCAATCTCTTTCTGAATCTGGTCACGAACCTGCTCTACAACACGACCATGACCGACATGGAAACGTGCTTCAAGGCGATTCGTTCAGATGTGCTGAAGCCCATGGAACTTCACTCCAACCGTTTCGGGATCGAACCCGAAATCACCGCCAAGCTCTTCAAGGCAGGCGCGCGCGTCTACGAAGTACCGATTACTTATGACGGCCGCGACTACTCTGAAGGCAAGAAGATCACGTGGAAGGACGGCTTCCCCGCGCTCTGGACCCTCATCAAGTACCGATTCACCGACTAGAGAACATGAAAAAAGCACTCATCACCGGCATCACGGGACAAGACGGCAGCTACCTTGCGGAACTTCTGCTCGCCAAGGGTTACGACGTCCACGGCCTGGTGCGTCGCTCCAGTTCGTTCAACACCTGGCGCATCGACCACATCCGCGAAAAGATCCATCTCCACTACGGCGACCTCACCGACACGTCATCGCTGATCAAGACCCTTCAGGCGGTCGGCCCCGACGAGATCTACAACCTGGCCGCGCAAAGCCACGTCAAGGTTTCATTCGACATGCCCGAGTACACGGGTCAGGCGACGGGTGCGGGGTTTCTTCGTCTTCTTGATGCGGTTCGTGAACTGGGCCTGAAGGCGCGCGTCTATCAGGCAGGCAGTTCCGAGATGTTCGGCAAGGTCATTGAGACGCCGCAGAAGGAGACGACGCCTTTCTATCCGCGCTCGCCCTACGCCTGCGCGAAGGTCTACGCGCACTGGATCGCGGTGAACTACCGCGAAAGCTACGACATGCATGTGTCGAACGGCATTCTGTTCAATCACGAGTCGCCTCGTCGCGGCGAGAACTTCGTGACCCGCAAGATCACGCTGGGTATCGCGGCGATCAAGAAGGGTACGGAGAAGAACCTCCACCTCGGCAACCTCGACGCCAAACGCGACTGGGGTTTCGCGGGCGACTACGTCGATGCGATGTGGCGCATGGTTCAGCAGGATCAGCCCGATGACTACGTGGTCGCGACCGGCGAGACATGGTCGGTGAAGGACTTCCTTCTCGAAGCCTTCTCGCATGTTGGCCTGGAGTGGGAGAAGTACGTGGTGAGCGATCCGAAGTTCTTCCGTCCCGCGGAGGTCGATCTGCTTCTCGGCGATGCGACCAAGGCTCGCACCAAGCTCGGCTGGAAGCCGGCGGTTGACTTTAAGCAGCTCGTCCACATGATGGTCGACGCGGACATGGCCCGGGTCTAACGTTGAGATGGGGGGCTTGAGCCCCCCAAACCCCCGCGCTCCGGCGGAAATGAATTCCGCCTACGCTAGTGGCCCGTAACAGAAGTACGTTGCATAAGTCGGCGTCGAGGCGCCCGCAGCGCAAGGCGACGAGCAACGCACCGATCGCGGGGCGGGTTGTCGGGGACGTCATTGTGAGCCGCGAATCCCTCGTGTGCGCCATCCTTGATTCGCGATCGGTGCGCTTCGGTGGTGTTGCTGCGGACGACGGGCCTTTCCTCGGCCTCATCTCCGTGGGCCTCCAAGCATCTTGCAGGATCGGACGCGGGGCCCCACCCGCGTTCAATAGGGTACCGGTCGGCCCACTGCGTTCGGCCGAGGCCCGACGCCCTCCGCGTTCAGTGGACGCGCTGTCTTTCGCGGCCGTAGATCGTGCGCTTGGACCGGGATCCGCTCCATCTCAGGTCAATCAAGCTCGGGGCGTGTCGACACAACGAGGGAAGGCCCGTCGTCCGCGTTGCCATCAACACGACGCGACGATCCGCGAGGATGAACAACGCATGCGGCGGACGAGGGCAAGGGAGTCCGCGAGAATCTCGTTTTCTTAGTTCAAAGCCTGCCGAGCCAGGACTTCAATGCCTCGATCATCGCGGCTTCGGTCTGTCGGGAGTTGAGGGCGGAGCCGCGCGGCGTTTTGAAAGAATGATCCGCGGCCTCGAATAGCACTAGCTCCGCAGGCGGTCCCAGCCGCTCCACCGTGGCCTTGAGAAGGTCGAGGCGGGCGAACTCGTCACGCGTGCCTTGAAGAAACAGCATCGGTGACTTGATCTCGGGCAGATGCGCATCGCGCAGTTTCGATTCCTGGCCCCGTGGATGGAGCGGATAGGCCAGGAATGCCAATCCGTCGCATACAAGACCGTGGGCCACCGCCTGCGACGCCATCCGGCCGCCCATCGATCGTCCGCCGACGATCACCTTCGTTGCGCCGAGGGTCGTCCGCGCATACTCCACCACTCGCGCGACCGCCGCTTCGAGAACGGGCGCCTGGTCGGGGAACTTCCGCTTCGCTTCCTGATACGGGAAGTTAAAGAGAATCGTGGAGTACTGCCCCGGATCCAGGGCCGCAGCCACTGCGCGCAACTGGGGCGTCTGACGTGTGCCACCGGCGCCGGGGCCAAGGATGACCGCGCAGGGTCCAGCGCCATGAATGCTGATCGAAAATGGCTTGCCGTCGACGTCCAGCATCACGACGTTCTCTGGCGCGATCTCGCTCGTCGTCTTCACAGAACGATCCTATCGGGGCCGACGCGTCGAGTCACCCGTTCGCGATCCAGCCACTCAAGAAGCGGGATGACGTACTTCCGGGAGAGGCCGGTCAGGTCTTTGACCTCCGCCACATCGAGGCGCGTACCTGATTTGAAGCGCTCCCTGGCCTGGGCCTTGAAGCGATCGAGAACAGCCCGCGACAACAGCAGCCCCCCCCCGAGTCGCTCCGCCGCCTTCTCCTGAACCAGGACACGCACCGCGTTTTCGCACGCCTTCTGATCGAGTTTCATTTGAAGGTGGAGGTTCAACAAGGGCAGGCCTGCAAGCCCCGCGGTCGCAAGGGCGTTTTCCAACGCGAGGCGCGCCACGCCTTCCGGGCCGCTGAGTTGAACGGAGCGCTTGGGCAGCGCGATCAGATCCGCCGAGTCTTTGATGCGTCCCTCTCGGACGAGACGGTCCATCGCGTGTTCAAAGACACCCGGTCCGGCCTTGGCGAAGACGCGTCGCCGCATCTCTTCCTTCGAGAAGCCTTTCGCCAGCGGATCCTGCTCATGCAGCTGAGTCAGGCGTTCGATGACGACGCCCTCGAGACCCACAAGGCCCGCTACATCGATCGCAAGACCCTCGTCGCCGCCAAAGACAAACGCCGTAGACGCATTCTGCAGGAGCTGACGGACCTGATCGACCGGAACCGCGAAGCGCATGGCTAGCGTCTGAAGCGAGAGACCGGAGACAAAGGCCTCGCGAACAAAACGCAGGGCCGCGTCCGCGTCACTTTCGGTCGCGGTGTTCTGAAGCGCCTCGATCTCGGCGCGACGTCGAGGTCGCGGCAACGGATCCAGCACCCGCCCGCCCGCGATGGTCTCCATGGGCGAATAGCTGCGCAGGACGATCCTGTCTCCACGGCCCAGAACGACCGGGCCTTCGAAACGAATCTCCGCGACCTGCATCGCCGAAGCGACGCTCTTCGCGGCCGCGAGACGGACCCGGCCGAGGACTTCAGCACTTCCCGCATGAATACGGACCCGCGCGTTGTTCTTGAGCGTGACTCCTTCCAGCACATGCAGTTCGACGTGCGCGACCCGACTGAGCGCCATCGACGTCTCCCGCACCACCACATCCCCGCGGGTCAGATCTTCCACCGCGACGCCCGCGAGGTTGAGCGCTGTGCGTTCGCCGCACACCGCGACTTCGGCAGCTGCTCCGTGCACTTGAAGGCCACGCACGCGCGCGCGCTTTCCGGCGGGTTGGAGCATCACTTCGTCCCCCACCGCCACCGTCCCGCTCATCAGAGTTCCGGTGACCACGGTCCCGAATCCGCGGAGAGTGAAGACGCGGTCAATGGGAAGCCTCAGCACTCCAGATCGCGCGCGGGCTTCGGTGCCGCGAGCGACGGAGAGCAGGGCCGCGCGAAGGCTATCCAGGCCCAACCCCGTGCGGGCTGACACACTGACCATCGGCGCGCCTTCCAGAAACGATTCTTTGACGAGGTGACGCGTCTCGTCTTCCACCTGGCGCAACGTCGCGGCGTCCGCTGCATCCGACTTCGTGATCACGATGAGGCCGCTCGGAATGGCCAGCATTCTGCAAATATGAAAGTGCTCGCGGGTCTGCGGCATGACGCCTTCGTTCGCCGCGACCACGAGCAACACCGCATCGATTCCAGAGGCGCCCGCCAGCATGTTGCGCACGAACTTCTCGTGGCCGGGCACGTCAATGAAGGAGGCCATGACGTCGTTCGACAACGGGGCGTGAGCGAAGCCAAGGTCGATGGTGATACCTCGCTCCTTCTCCTCCTTGAGACGGTCGGGATCGGTTCCGGTGAGCGCTTTGACCAGGCTGCTCTTGCCGTGGTCGATGTGGCCGGCAGTGCCGATGATGAAGCTGCGCATCTGGTTCGGGTGGATGGGCTACTGGAAAGCAGGTGCGAGAATCTCGATCTCCGAGAGGCACCATCCATCAAATGACTCAGCCCCCGGAGTCGCCCGCAACCGGATCGCCTGAACGGTTTTCGGTTCAGCGAAGGCGAAGCCCAGTCGTGCGAACCCGGGCGAGACCATCAGAGTGTCAATGAGCTGGCGGCGATGCGCGGCATCGTAGGCGCTCAATTCCTCCCAGGACCCGTCGACGTTTCGTCCTTCGATCACGAAGGACGAAGGAAGCGCCTGGAGGCGGGTCAGCGGAAGCGTCACGCCGGACACCATTACCGACGCGCCGTGGAAACCTATTTCGATGAACTCGCCTCCATGAACCGGGTTCTCGCTCTTCCACAGCGTATCGAGATCAGCGTCGCCCAGCCGCCAGGCAGGACCGGCACTGGACCGATAAGCCCAGTCATGACTCGTGATTCGCACGCCCGACGGAAGAGGCGCCGCCTTCTCGATCGGCCGGGGCTCGATGCGATAGACCGCGTCCATTCCCGGGTCGCCCAGGTCGCCTCCCGACTGGGTGAGCACATGCGCGCGGTTTGGAAACGAGGCGACGAGGCGCAATTGCGACCGCGCCGGCTCACGCTCGGCGGCCTCCTTCATCGCGGCTCCTCCGTCACGCCCGATGTGGAGCACTAGGGTGTCCACCCGCACGCGCCGAAGCGCATCCAGAGTCTCGGAGCCCGGAAATTCCGCGAGGCGACGCCTCAGAATGGCGAGGAGGAGCGGCGGGAACGAAAGATAGGCCTCGGTGATCGGCTTCTCATGGAACAGCGAGTAGTACATCTCCAGCGACTCCATCCGCACGAGACCCTCGCCTTGGATGGGCGCCTCGGCCACGGCGGTGGCGGAGTCTGTCTTGAGGTACCGGTAAACCTCCGGGATATCTCCGCCCACCGGGATGCGCACCCAGTTCTGCAGCAGCGTCAAATGCTCCAGCGGAAGAATCAGACACAGGGCCAGGCGAAACCCACGCGAAGGCATGAGCGAGAGGCCGCGGGCCGCGAGGAGGCCCACGAACAACATGACGATCAGGGACAATCGTTCGGGGATGCGAAGACGCTGGAACAGGGCGACGTGATCGTAGAGAAATCCAAATGGGCCGGGCATGAGCTTGATCCCGCTCCATTGAACGTTCCGGCCGAGCGAAAGCAGAAGGAAGGTCAGAGCGAGGCCCGCGCCGGCCAGGACCCACGTGGAGGGTCGGATCAACGCCGTCTCGTCGCCCGCGCTCCCACGACCCAGCAGCGCGGCGACGATCGCCGCTGCGGCAAGGCCTAAGCCCATGAAGCCTACAAAGTGGGCGCCCATCTGCTGACCGCGGGTCTTCCGCCCGAGTGAGCCGTAAACGACGTTCCCGGCAAGCGGCGCGAAGTAGTGCTCGATTCCCATGGTCTGAGGAGCCTCGCGACGGTAGTCGTATCGGTTGTCCATATCGAGGTAGGCGTTCATGACGGGAAGGAAGAGCGCTGCCGCCAGCAGGGTCGGCACGGCAAGACCGCGCAGCCGGGTCACGGTCACGCGAAATCGGAACCAGAGATAAGGAACGAGGATCAGAACAAGGACGATGGATCCGTAGACGAGGTAGTAGTTCTCTGAGTAAGCCTGCGCGAGCATGAAGAGCGCCACCTTCCACGCGTCGCGCCGCTCGCCCGTTTCCATGTACCCAAGCAACGAACCGATGGCCAGGGGAAGGAACCCGAGAAACACGACGTTGACGCGCGGAGACTCGTTGAGCGCGTAGGTGTTGAAGGCGAACAGACAGCCGGCGACAAAGGCCGCCGGGTCGCTCAGCCCCAGCCGACGGGCAAGATGACGCGCCGACCATCCGTTGAACGTGTAGGCCAGCAGCGTGACCACGTTCGTGGCGAAGATCGGATTGCCGGTGATCCAAAGGAACGGAGCGGCAAGCAGAGCGATGAGAAGACGATGCGCTTCGAAGAGGGACGCGTGGGCATGCGGATACGCGATGCCGGCATCGAAGAGTTGTCCCGGCTGCTCAAACAGCCGGCGTGCCATCTCGCTCACGAAGTAAACGCTGCCCAGTCCGTCGCCGACGAAAGCGACGGTATCCAATGGATGCAACGACAGGGGCATCAGAAACACGATGCCCAAAACGCCGTACGCCAGAGCGACCGCGATCTCTCGCCCGAGACCTTTCATCGAAGAACCTGTGCTGCGGTGGCGCGGACGCTCGACGCGGGCCTACTCCGTTGAGCCACCGCCGGAGCTTCCGCCTTGACCGCCACCTTGGTTTCCACCTTGGTTCCCAGATGACGAACCGCCGTCACCCGAGCCGCCGCCGGAGCCACCCTCGCCAGACCCTCCGCCGTTCGCGCCGCCATTTTGTCCGCCGCCCCCAGCACCCGGGCCGCGACGTCCGCGACGACGACGACGACGCTGCCGATCGCGATCCGGCTGACCGCCTCCGGCAGACGGTTCACCGGCGTTCTCGCGATGAGGACGATCGCCCGAAGGCGCGGCGTTCTCTCCGCCGCCATTTCCTTCGCCTTGGGGAGGACGTGGCTGTTCACGGCGGGGACCACGGCCTCCGCGATTCTGTCGCGGTTCGCGCGGCTGGTTCGGGTCGCGCGGCTGCTGGTTCTGATCGCGCGGCTGATTCGGATCACGCGGCTCGCGGGGTTCCCGAGGCTGGTTCGGATCCCTCGGCTCACGCGGTTGATTCGGATCGCGAGGCTGGCGCGGTTCGCGGGGCTGGTTGGGATCGCGCTGCGATTGAGTAGCGTCACCGCCCTGCTCACCCTCAGGCCGAGGAACGCCGCCATTCCGGCCACGTCCTCCGCGACGCCGACGGTTGCGACGACGCGGCTGATTCGGATCGTTTCCCTGATCCGGCCCACGATCGCCGTTGCCGTTGTGTACCGACGGATCGCCCGAGCCTTCCGGTCGCGGAGCGTCGAACGGCCTCTGCTCATCCCCTTCGCCACGAGGCGCGCCATCTCCCCCGCCCTGCTGCGGCGGACGCGGCCCACGATTGCGATCCGGACCCCGACGCTTCTGGTTTCGATTCTGATTCTGATTGCGATTCTGGTCGCGGCCGGCGTTCTGGCCCTGTCCCTGGCCCTGCGGCTGATTCTGGCCCTGCGGCTGATTCTGGCCTTGCCCCTGACCCTGTCCCTGTGGCCGTGGGCCTTGCGAACGCGGGCCTTGTGCGCCATTGCCCTGAGGCTTGTTCGGCCTCTTCTTGCGATCGCCTGGACGACCGCCGGCACCATTGCGACGCGCGCCGCCGTGACTAAAGCGACGCTCGCCTTCGCGACGCGGACGATGGGCGTGCAACTCCTTCTCGGAACCCCACGTGACTTCACCGCCGCCGGAGTTGTCCTCCGGCATGAAAGGCGTGGCTAGATCCGAGGCGGCGTCGCCTTGATCTTCGTCATCGCCTTCACCGTCGTCATCTTCATCGTCGTCATCGTCGTAGCCGTCGCTGTCCTCGTCGCCCTCGTCGTCATCGTCGTCATCGTCGTCATCACCATCTTCGTCGTCGTCTTCATCTTCTTCATCGTCATCGCCGTCTTCGGAATCCTCACCGTCTTCGCGATCTTCATCCGAATCGTCGTCGTCCGAATCCTCAGAATCGTCATCCTCGTCGTCGTCGGCGGCGGCGGCGTCTTCGTCCTGATCGGCGACCTTGGCGACGCGAGGCGCACTCTTGTTCGCAGCGGGAGCCTCCTCATCCGACTCGATGCGTTCGAGCTTGGCTTCCTGCACCGTCGACTCCGGCTCATCCGCCTCTGGCGCTTGCTCAGATGAAGCTGAAGGCGCAGTCCCAGGGGCGTCTGGCTTGGCCTTGACTGGTGCCTCGGTGGCGAGAGCCAGAGACGCGATCGCCGCAGCGCGACGGCGGGCACCCGGATCTTCTTCACGGTCCTCGGGCGGCGGTCCGATGACCACTTGCTTCTTCGCCACCAGGGCGCGCGGCGGGATGGGGCGAGCGAGCGTCGGCACGGTTCCGCGCTGGCGCACCGCTTCATACAGTGCGATGCCGGCGGCCACGGACACGTTCAGGGAAGAGACCTGCCCAAAGACGGGCAGCGACACCACGTGATCGCAGTTCTCCTTGACCAGGCGGCGGATGCCTTTGCCTTCGCCACCCAGAACCAGAACGATGTTGCGTTTGTAGTCGATCGCGTCCCAGCGTTCCTTGCCGGAGCCGTCGAAACCGACGATCCAGAAGCCCTTGGCCTTGAGCGATTCGATCGCCTGGACGACGTTGCCAATGCGAGCGATCTTGACGCTTTCGAGGGCGCCCGCCGCGGTTCGCGAGGCGGCGTCGGACAGAGACGCCGTGTGACGGTCGGGAAGGATCACGCCATCGGCGCCCGCCGCATCCACACTGCGGATGATCGCGCCGAGATTGCGGGGATCTTCAACCCCATCGAGGAGCATGAACAGCGCGGGCGTCCGCGCGCTCTTCTGCAGTTCTTCGAGAGTGAGGAGGCCCTTCTCGGCGACGATGGCCAGAACTCCCTGATGACGTTCGCCGTCAGCCGCACGATCAAGAGCCTCACGCGGCTCGAAGCGCAGCGGCACGCCGCGCTCACTGGCCTTGCGGATCACTTCCAGGATGCGCTTGTTGCGCACACCTTTGGTGACCACGACGCGTTCGATGGTGCGAGAGCCGGCGGCAAGCGCCTCGAGAACGGGATGAATTCCACAAACTATGGGCATTCGAAAATTCCTTATTTATGCAGCCGGCGCTTGAACGCCGTCATGAACGCGCCACCAGAGCCACCACCTGGGCAGCGATTCCTTCGCCGCGACCAATGGCTCCGAGCGCGTCGGTGCTTTTGACTTTGATGGACACCTGTTCCTGCTCGAGCTTGAGCAGGCCCGCGACGCTTTTTCTGATCGCGGGGAGATGTCCGGAGAGACGCGGCCGCTCAGCGATGAGGGTCGCATCCACGTTGACAATGGAAAGACGGGCGCGAGAAAGGCGGGACAGAACCTCGCTCACGAAAATGGAAGAAGGGGCGTTGCGCAGCTTGGGGTTGCTGCTCGGAAAGAGCGATCCGATTTCGCCGAGACCACCCGCACCGAGGAGCGCGTCGCAGGTGGCGTGAAGAAGGACATCGCCGTCGGAGTGACCTTCGAGGCCGATGTCCGAAGGCACTCGGACTCCGCCGATCATCAACCGCTTCTTGGCGACGAGACGATGCGCATCGAAGCCGTGGCCGATACGAAGCGAGCCTTGGACCGGAGCGAGCAAACGACGCGCGCGATCAAGGTCCTCAAGCGTCGTGATCTTGAAGTTCTGGGCGGAGCCCGCGACGGCGGCCACGGGAAGCGATTCCCGCTCGAAGGCCATCGCTTCATCGGTCAGCAAAACGCCCGCGCGGGCGGCTCGCGCGTAGACACCGAGGAGTACGGCCCGATTGAAGCCCTGCGGGGTTTGCGCCGCACCCAGGGCTTCACGATCGACCGTCTCGCCAATGCGACCGGCCCGCACGCGCTTGATCGTATCAACCACCGGAGCGACCGGAATGGCGGCGCCATGTTCACGGACGCCCTCAAGGACGCGACTGACAACTTCGGCATCGACAAAAGGCCGCGCCGCGTCGTGCACCAGCACCACGCGATCGCGAGGCGTCGTACGCTTCAGACCGGCGCGGACGGAATCCTGACGCGTCGCACCTCCCAGAACCACCGCTCGGAGCTTGCCGGTCGCAACCGTCTCTTCGCGCGCGATGGCTTCAAAACCTGTGGGCGCGACCACGACAATCGCCGCGACCGCTTCAGACGCCGCCAGGGCTTCGGCGCTGCGACGCAGCAAGGACTTTCCGGCAAGATCAATGAACGCCTTCGGCGTCTCTCCGCCCATGCGCTCGCCCCGGCCCGCCGCCACGATGATCGCGACCGCGCCAGACGTGCGTGACGTGTGCATCGAAGGCCGCGGGCTTCTGGAGGGAACGCTCCGCCTGGCCACGGTGCGAGGGGAACTGCGGGAGAAGGCCAATGCTCCGCCCTATTTGATTCCGGCCGCGCGCTCCAGCGTTTTTGCGACACCGATGATGTCGTCCTGGCCGTGACCCTGGTCTCTTGCTGCTTGGCACACATCGCGTATCGCGACGAGGCCCGGCATGGGGGCGCCCAACGTCTTCGCCTCCTGGAGCATCAGGTTCTGGTCTTTGACGAGAAGATCGATCGAAAAATGCTGGTCGAAGTCGCGCTTGATAAGCGCGCCGCCTTTAAAGGTGTAGTACGGCGAAGCGAAGCCCGAGGCCATCACCACTTCGAGAACAGTCTCGAGCGGGATGTCGGCCTTCTTCGCGAGGACGGAAGTCTCCGCGAGGGCTTCGAGCATGAATGAGATGTAGGTGTTGCCAAGGAGCTTGACGAACGAAGCTGCTCCCATTTCACCGCAGTAGATGGCCTTGGAGCCGATCACCTGCAGCAGCGGCAGAAGTTCGTCGTGAATCGCGCGCGCGCCGCCGGTCATCATGAGCAGCGTGCCGTTTTGAGCGCCATTCTTGGACCCGGTCACCGGCGCTTCAAGCATCGCGGCGCCGCGCGCCTGCATCGCGGCGTCGATCTTCTTGGCAAGCGCTGGGTCGATCGTCGAGGTCTCGACGTAGCGGAAGCCCGGACGCACACCGTGAATCAGACCGTCATCCGCAAAGATGAGTCGCTCCACTGCCGCCGGGTCACTGACGCAGGCGAACACAACGTCGCTCGCAATCGCGAGATTCTTGGGGTTGACCGCGACATGCGCACCCTGGGCACGGAGCGGCGCGCACTTCTCCTCGGTGCGATTCCACACCGTGAGGACGTGGCCCTTGGCGAGGAAATGGGGAGCCATGCGCTGGCCCATCAGGCCTATGCCGGCGAATCCGATACGGGGTTTCGAGTTGTCGAGGGTAGTCACGGTGGAAGGAGGTTACCTGACCTGAGCGAGGCTGTGGAGTGTCAGCAAAGCCATGACTTTCATCGACTTTCGGCGCGCTCGCGGACGATGTCGAGAAGGCGTTCCATCACTTCGGATCGTGTGAGTTCCGTGGAGTCGACCCGGATCGCATCAATGGACTGCACCAGTGGCGAGTCGTGCCGGTTCATATCCTGATGATCGCGCGCGCGGATCTCTTCGAGAATCGCGTCGTAGGAGCCTTCCTGGCCCTTCGCCTGCTGTTCGTCGAAGCGGCGTTGCGCGCGGTTCTCGGCGGCAGCGTCGAGATAGAACTTCACGTCGGCGTTCGGGAAGACCACAGTCCCGATATCGCGGCCGTCGAGGACAACGCCGCCTTCGCGTCCGAGCTCCTGCTGACGCCGGACCAGTTCGCGACGCACCGGACCCATCTTCGCAACCGCCGACGCGGCCATGGTGACTTCGCGGGTGCGGATGAGGTCTGAAATGTCGCGTCCATCGAGAAGCACGCGACTGCCCGTCGGATCGAAAGAGATCGCGGCAGCCGAAGCGGCTTTTGCGAGGGCCGCTTCGTCGTCGAGCGAGATATTCTGCTCGATGGCGCGCAGAGCCATCGCGCGGTACATGGCGCCGGTATCGAGGTACGTGTAGCCCAGCGCATCGGCCAGGGCCCGACCGACGGTTGACTTCCCCGCCCCCGACGGCCCGTCGATCGCGACCACCAGGCCGCGCTTACCGCCGGTGGCGCTCACCGCGATATCCCCGATACGAGTTGGAAGCAACTAAGCCGCGTCATTGCGAAGGACCCTTCGTTCTCCGGGGACTGAAGCAATCTGCTCAATTCAGTGGGGACGACGGCGGCGCGTCGCGGACTCGGGACGACGGGAAGCAGGCGCAGCTGGAGCCGGGCGACGCTCAGCGCCGGCAGTCCGGCGAGACGAAGTTCGCTTCTCGTCGGACCGGCCCGTTGCGTAGCGACCAGAGGATGCGGGACGCTCCTCGGAGGTGCGGGCGGGCGCGGGGCGGCTGAAAGGCCCAGGCCGGTCGGCGAAAGGCCGAGAAGGAGCCGGCCGTGCCGGTGCCATGGGCTTTGTGCCTTCCAGCTCGGTCGCATCCTTGCGAGGACCCGTGCGGGGACGGAAAGGCGCGGGCGTCGGCTGCGCGAACTTATCGGAGCGCATGTTGCCGCGTCCCTTGAGGAACGAGGAAACCTCGCGCGGAGTGAGGCTACGGAACTCACCCACGTCGAGGCCATGCGAAGTGAGAAGCCCAAGGCCAACGCGCTTCAGCTTCTCAACCGGATGACCGAGCGCCTGCAGCAAGCGTCGCACTTCATGATGCTTGCCTTCATGCAACCGCACCTCGACCCAGGAGTTCTCGGCCTGCTCGATGACGCGCGCGCCATCGACCGACAGCCGCTCGCCATCAAGAACCAATCCGCGTTTCGCGCGGGCTAAGGTCTCGGGAGTCGGCGTGCCTTTGACCTTCGCTTGATACCGGCGCTCCACTTCGTAACGCGGATGCGCCACGCGCTCGGCAAAAGCACCATCGTTGGTGAGAAGAATCAGGCCTTCGGTCGCGTAGTCGAGACGGCCCACGGGATAGAGCCCGGGAAACTGAGGCACCAGGTCCATCACGGTTTTCCGGTGCTCGGGATCGTAGCGGGTCGAGACGACGCCCTTCGGCTTGTTGAGAAGGAGATACACATTCTCTGACGTGGGCTTCACCTTGCGATCGTCGAGACGGATGTCATCGACGGCGGAATCGGCCTTGGCGCCAAGTTCCTGAACGGTTTTGCCGTTCACGCTCACCCGGCCCTGAAGGATCAGTTCTTCGGAGGCCCGGCGGGACGCGACACCGGCGCGGGAAAGAATCTTCTGTAGACGTTCGACCATACGGTTATGAGTCTGACCTATCTGGGTTGGAAGCGTCGGGGGCGTCCTCGGATTCCGCGCTCGAGGGACCCGGTTCGCTCGATGCGTCTTCGCCATCGGGCGCGTCGGCCCCCTCGGCGTCGGACGAAGAAGAGTCTTCCGTCGCCGCTGAATCGGATTCGGGTTCCGGCTCCGCCGCCTCCTTTGCCGCGGCAGCGGCACGTGCCGCCGCTTCGGTGATGTCGGCGGCATCGACGGTCGAATCAAACGAAAGATCGCGTTGCGCCGGATCGGGCGGATCCGAATCGAAGAACGGAACTTCAAGCGGCAGCGGCGTGTCGAGCGCGCGCTTCAGGCCGAGCACGTCGACGTCTTCGCCCAGGATCTCGGCGAAGTCCTCGATCTTTGGCAGATCGTCGAGATCCTTCAAGCCGAACTGAAGGAGAAACTCTTTGGTGGTGCCATAGAGCAGAGGACGGCCGACCACTTCCTTGCGTCCGACGATCTTGATGAGGCGCCGCTCGAGCAGTGTCTTGACGACACCGCCTGACTTGATGCCGCGCAGCTCGATGATTTCAGGGAGGGTCGCAGGCTGTTTGTAGGCAATCACGGCAAGGGTTTCGAGAGCCTGAGTGGAAAGACGCGCGGGCGATTTCGGATCGATCAGCTCACGCACCCATTCGTTGTGCTCTGGACGCGAAGTGATCTGGTAGCCACCCGCCACTTCGATGAACTGCAGTCCGCGATTGTCGGCCGAGTACATCACCTTCAAGCCTTCGATCTGTGCTTCGACCACGGCCTTGTCGATGCCCTTGAAGACCCTCGTGAGGTCCTTCATGGTCACCGGTTCCTTGGAGACGAACACCAGCGCTTCGAGAATCGCGAGAATCTCTTCGGGCTTGGTTTGCAGTTCGTCGGGGATCGCTTCGGCGTCGGTCTCTTCAACCGAACCGGGCGCAGCTTCGCCGTTTTCGGCAGCGGTGGCGGCAATGACGGCCACGACTTCGTTCGCTGACTCGGCCTCTTGCGCCTTGATTTCGTCTTCGGACATGGTGCTTTTGATCTTCTGCTTCGGCTAGGAAACGACGGTGGTGAACGTGGGCGCGTCCTCGGCGGGGCCGATGGGACGGAAAAGGCGGATGCCTTCGAATTGGGAGCGCTGATAAACCTTGACCCGCTTAAGGCGGACGAGCTCGAGCAGAGCGATGAACATCAGGATCATCTCGGCCTTCGTATTCAAGCTCTCGAAGACGGTCATGAACTCGAGCGACTCGCCGATCTTGATCATGGCGAGCAACTCGAGAATGGCCTGGTCGACCGACTTGCCGCCGTCGTCGATTTCATGCTGAACCAGCAGCTTGCGGCGATCGAGCAGTTCCTTGAAGGCGGAAACGAGGTCAAAGAGACCGGCTTCGAGCATGTCTTCCCCGGCGTCGTCCTTGAACTTCGGAACGACTTCGTCGGGACGAATCCAGGTGGCGGTGCGGATCTCGTACTGCTGACGCAGCACGCCGGCCGCCTGCTTGTAGCGCTCGAACTCCAGCAAACGCTGGATGAGGGTTTCGCGCGGATCCTCGCCGTCTTCTTCCGCTTCGCTCGGAGAGACAGGCACGAGCATCTTCGACTTGATGTGGATCAGGGTCGCCGCCATGACCAGGAACTCGCCCGCCATCTCGAGGTTCAACACTTCCATCAGGCGGATGTACTCGATGTATTGCCGCGTGATGGGTGCGATGGCGATGCTGCGGATGTCCATCTGGTTCTTGCGGATGATGTGCAGAAGCAGATCCAGCGGGCCTTCGAAGTCCTGGATGTCGAACTTCACCTGGATCGTCGGCGCGTCCGCGGGAAACGTGGGTTCCCAGCCGACGGGAGCGGTCAGCTTGTGAGCGTCGGCCCCTTCGACAACGGACCCGCCAACGGACTCCTCGCTCAGGGACCGGCCTTCCACCGTCGCGCCATCGGACCCTGAGCCAGAAGAAGGGCCTGCCCTGAGCGGAGAGTCCGTC
>JBDTQB010000003.1:0-40897 GCA_039932395.1 Vicinamibacteria bacterium
TCGCGCCGATCGGATCGACGTTGAAGTGATGATTCAGGTTCTCGAAGAGTTTGAGGGTGACCCGCTTGTTGCCTGCCTCCCTCATCACACGATCGAGCGAGCGCGCTTCGTCGGGAGAGACCGCGCGATCGGTCAGGCCTTGAAGGATCAGCACCGGGCATCGGACGCGCCTTGCCGTCACTAGAGGATCACGATTCTGTGACCACTGCCGCCAATGCTCCGTGCTCGCCGCGACGTTGAGTGCCTGTTGCGCCATCCGTTCTTCGAGAATAGCGGCCTTCTTTTCGTTAGGGATCGACGCGTCGCGCCCGATGTCGTAGCGATGCTGATACCGCATCGTCTCGCGAAAGCTCACCGCAGGCCCGCCCATCAACACGACGGCCGCGATCTTGGGATCGTTCACCGCGACCAGGGGAGCCACCGCGCCACCGAAGCTATGGCCGATGACCACGACCCTCGCCGGATCGATGTCTTTGCGGGCGCGCAACCAGGCGATGGCGACCCGCGCGTCATCCGCGACATCGTCGCCGGTGGCCGCGTTTCCATCTCCCGTGGAACCGCCGATTCCGCGATCGTCAACGCGCAGCATCGCGACGCCATGGTTGGCGAGCGCCGAGGCGATCTCGCGGAAGGGTCGATAAGGATGACCCGGTGTTCGATTGCCGTCCCGAAGATGGAGGCCCGAGCCCGTCAGCGAGAATGCCACGGCGTAAGGCGCCTCGCCGACGGTCGGCAGGGTCAACGTGCCCGCGAGCTTCCGTCCGTCTACGCCGGCAATGATGACTTCCTCTTCGCGCGCCGTCGCCTTGGTGTCTTCGGACGCGACAGGCCGCGCGCCTAGGAGCGCCAACCCTGAGAAAAGAAGCCCGACGATCGAGACCCTCATCCCTGCCCCCTAGTTCGCTTCGTTGCGCACATCGTCGAGAACATCGATGGCCGTTTTCAGAAGAAGAATCAGAGAGCCCTTTTCCTCCGGCGACATCTGCACCGGCTGATTCTCGTCCTCCTCCGCTTCCGCTATGGCTTCGAAGACGTACTGAAGCAACGCAGGCTGTGAGGTCAGGCTCTCGACCGAAGGCGCTTCGGAAGATTGCGGGTCAAGGCCATCGAGCGCGATCAGGGCGTCCTCATTGGCCATGAGCTTCCCCTGGATCGCCGCGCCGCTGATCGGCTTTCTCTTGCCACGCGTTTCGCGACGGAAGGCCCGCCAGATCACGATGTAGATGAAGCCTGCGAGTTCGCCGACGCCCGCGGTCATGCCTTCGGTCGCGCCGAGAATGAAGGCGAGGAGATCCGGCTGCTCGCGTGCCGCCTTTTCCATTTCCATGGGGATCTTCGAAAGCGGGATGGCGGCGACGTCTTCCCACGCCTGGTCGACCACCGAGGTCGGAATGGGATCGAGGGGACGGCGGCTCACTTACCCCGACCCTTCTTCGGCTTCTCGCTCTCGTCCAGATGAAAGCGATGCATCGCGCGGTGCAGCACGGGCGCCAGCACGACTCCGATCGCGACCAGGAAGACCAGGCCCGCGAAGAGCGCATAAGTGCCCGCGAAGATCTTCCCAACTGAGGTGTGAAGCTCGGCCACCGGACCCATGCCGCCCAGGATCATCGCGGCATTCACGTAGGCGTCGATCCAGGCGAGTCCTTCCAGCCAGTGATAGCCCGCCATTCCGAGACACAGCGTGGCGACGATCAGGCCACCGGTCGCGAGCGCATGTTGCGTGAGCCGGGCGACATAGAGACGATGGGAGAGCAGGGGCTGATGACGACGTTCGTACATGGCGGTCAACTTATTCTCGCGCAGAGTTGGGTGGGATGGGGACACGCCCATCGGTGAACTGTTCTGAGCAGATAGGCTTGCTCCACCTTGACTCAGATTGCCCTGGGCGACATCACCGTGGACGTGATCCGCAGGAGGATGAGAAGTATCCGGCTCAGCGTTCATCCTCCGGGAGACCGCGTACGGATCTCCGCGCCTTTTCGCGTCGCGTTCGAGACCCTTCGATTGTTCGCCATCGCGAAGCTGGGCTGGATCCGGAAGCAACAGGCGAAGCTGCGAAAGCAGGAACGGGAAACACCGCGTGAGTATCTCGATCGCGAGAGCCATTTCGTCTGGGGGACGCGATACCTGCTCCGAGTCGAAGAGCTGAACGTAGCGCCCAGAATCGACCTCGGCGTGGCGGAGCTGGTCCTTCGGGTTCGTCCTGGAACTCCGGCGCGGAAGCGGGCCGAGATTCTGGAGGCCTGGCATCGCGATCAACTGAAGGCGGCGGCCGAACCACTCTTTAGAAAATGGGAACCCACAATGGGGGTCAAGGTGGGGAAGCTGTTCACTCAACGAATGAAGACGCGGTGGGGCACCTGCAACACCCGCTCAAGAAGCATCCGGCTGAATACTGAGCTTGTGAAGAAGCCTCGGGAATGCCTGGAGTACGTGGTGGTGCACGAGATGGTTCATCTTCTGGAGCCCAGCCACAACGCCCGCTTCAAGTCGCTCATGAGCCAGTACATCCCGAACTGGGTGGTCTATCGGCAGATGCTCAATCGCCTGCCGGTGCGCCACGACGACTGGGTGTACTGAACTCCGCGAAGGCCTATGGGAGAGCGTCTGCGGCGGGCGCGGGAGCCGCCCATCCTTCCGGACGAAGCAGGCCCAGATCTCTTGCGAACTTCGCATACGTGAATCCCGCGATCACGTCGTAGATGAAGTGCACCGTCATTGCCACATAGAGCGAGCCGGAGAGCCAGACCAGAGCGTGGAACGCGGCCGCGATGGTTCCAATGGCGAGGACGCTACGCGCGCCCTGAATCGCATGGGCCAGGGCGAACGACACGACGCTGAGGACGATCGAAGCGATGAGGGAGCCGGTGAGCAGCAAGAGCAGGGCAGGCAGAACTCCGCGCCAGACCAGCTCCTCGGCGACACCCGCGGCAAGCGACAAGGCGATCCACATCCGCCCCTCACGATCGTTGGTCGGCGCGAAGAGCCGCCACGCCGGCTTGTGTTGCTCGACGGAACGGCGCCAGTAAGGCCGGATCAGCAGCAGGGCTACGACCATGAACGCGACGCCCGCTCCCCACGAGGTAAGCGAGGGCCATCGCGGCGGAAAGAGACCGACCTCTTCCACGTAGCCTGTCCCCACCGCCAGCGCGCCGAGAAACAGCTGCGGTATCAGCATGGCCACGAAGCGATCCTGCAGGGGAATGGACGCCATCGCGAGGGCACCATCGCGGTTCCGTAGCACGGCCCACGGCACCACGACGCCCACGAAGGCGATGAAGATCCAACCGACGAGCGAGACGGGGCTGAGACTCAAGACATTCAAATCGTCGGGATTGTAGGCGCTTGGGGTTGGCACACTGGACACCAGAACGTGACCCTTGCGTCGAGCCCCTGTTTGCGTTGTTGAATCGCCGAACCGCATTGACGGCACGGTTCCCCGGCTCTTCGATAAACCCAGAGGCGATGCGTTGGATCCGATCGCCCGGTGGTGCGACGCATCCCCGTGTAGGTGACGATCTGATCGCCCGCGCCATCCGAGACGTTGGCGAGCATGAACTTCCGGGCGTTCGCCATAAGGTCGTCTCGCTCCTCCTTCAGCAGCGCGCCGACGAGCCGGAAGGGATGCACGCCGCTCGCGAAACAGATCTCCGACTTGTAGACGTTGCCGATCCCAGCCACGATCGACTGGGTGAGAAGCGCTGCGCCAACTTCAAGCTCGGGCCGGGCCGCCAGGCGGATTGCCCCTTCCATCGGATCGAAGTCCGTCGCTAGAACATCGGGTCCGAGCTGGCTCGTCTGGCGATGGCGACTCAGGCTCTGCGCGGTGTGGAACTCCGCGATCTGGATGTTGAAAGCGACGGCCACGAACGGCGAGGTGTGAATGGCGACGCGCATGTCGCGGCGGCCGCGCTGCCACGTCTCGCCGGGACGGTAAATGTGCCAGCTTCCATTCATCAGCATGTGGGTGAGCAGGATCAGGTCGCCGGAGAAGGTCATGTGGAGCCATTTCCCTTGAGACGCGACGGACTCCACGGTCCGTCCCGCGATCGAGGCATCGTCATCCACGCGCGCGAGCTGGGCGAACACCGTTTCGAATTTTGTGACCAACTGCCCGGCGAGCGCTCGATTGAGTGTCCGCGCGGCGCGGAAGATGGTGTCGCCTTCAGGCATCGTGATTGTTCAAGGGTCAGCCCGCATCTTCCGTGTCGCTGTCCTCATCGACAGCGGCGTCCGATTCAGACTCGTTGCGTTTCACGCCAGGCGCAGCCAGGCGACGAATCTGGAATCCTCCCGAAGTCCAGGCGAAGCCACTTTCTTCCAGGAACCGCGCCATGAAGCCTTCATTCGCGGGCGCTTCGTTGATCTTTTGGATGAGCAGGCCGCGCCGCAGCATCTGCCTGCGCGTGGCGAGTTCAGCCAACGTCTGCGCCAACGCGTGCGCCACCTGCGTGCGCTCCGGCTCCTCCTCGGGAAGAAAAACCCGGAGAGAGCTGTTGTGGCGGCGGAGAAAGGCGACGAGCCGGCCATTCGAGAGAATGACGTTGGCGCCCGCGGCCCGCGCCATCGAGTGGTCACCCTTCTCCTCAACCCAGGGCAGCAGGCTGCCGTAAGGATTCGCCGGATCGAAGGCGGCGAGCACGATGGTTTCGGGACGATCGGGTGGCCGACGCAGACTGCGCAGCATGTCGACGGCGGAGGGAGCCGCGAACTGCGCGGCGCCCATCCCGGCGACGAACATTCCGCGTCGGGCCCGCCCGCTTTCCTCCATCGTCTTGAGTGCTGGATAGATCGACGGATACCCACCGCGAAGATTCTCGGCAAGGCCGGTCTCGCGCATGACGATTCCGTTTCGGATCAGCATCTGCTGGGCGGTGGCAGCACTCCATTCTGTCTGAGTCGACGGCGTGGTGATCCGTTGCTGCACGAGCGACCATCGACCCTGTCCGACCTGGCCGCCGACCCGGCGCGAACGGAACCTTCGTGCGAATGCCGCCGAAGCCGCGGCGGCGCCCCGCGTCTTGTCGGCCGCGCGGCTCGCAAGCAGAGCCCGCACCGGATGGAACGTGTCGTTCGTCACGAGCCCGGCCCATACCAGTTCCCACAGCGCGTCCGTCGCCTCGGCGGGGAAGCCCGCTCCCGTGGCCTGATGAATGGTGGCCAGGAATGACGCGCCTTGCGCGCGAAGGAAGTCGAGGATCTTCGAGGCGCGTTCCGAAAGTTCTGGCGGAAGCGAGGTGAACGCGTCGGGAGGCAGGAGCCGGCCAAGAGATTCGGCGAGATAGAGGCTGACGCGTCCGTCATGAGTGCCGATCTGCCCGCGCCCGACCCACACAATCTCGCCCGCCGCGAGCAACCCATCGAGATCGGAGGGGAGATAGGTCGAGATGCGCGCGGGAAGAATCTCACGCTCCAGATCGGAGGCCACGAGATCGACGCCCTGCAGGATCTCCAGGGAGTCCAGAAGCGCATCGACTCCTTTGCGCGGCGCGGTGACGCCTTGCCACCGGGTCAGGAGGCGCGTGAAGACATGCTGCTCGGCTGGCACGACTTCCCGGCGCAATGCCGCCAACGTCTTCCGGCGAACGAGTTGGAGGACATCTGGATCGCACCACTCCATGTGCACGCCGCCGGGACGGAACTCTCCTTCGAGGATTTGAGCCCTTCCGTGGAGCGTGCGGTAAACGACGTCGATGTCGGGCGCAGACACTCCGTATCGTTCTGCTGCGTCGGCGGTGGTGAAAGGCCCGTGGGTCCGAGCGTAGCGCCGCAAGATTCCGAAGAGCGCATCGGGCGCGCTTTCGAGGAAGGTGTCGGCGAGACCGGGCGGAAGCGGCGTTCCGAGGGCATCTCGATAGCGGCCCGCGTATTCAACGGGGATCAGGCGAGACGCACCCGCGATGCGCACGCGCACCACGCGTCTGGTTCCGACCAGGGAATCAAGCGACGCAGCGACATCGGCGGTGACGCACCGCGCTGCGATCTCGTCTTCGGTGAGATCGCCCAACTTGAGCAAGAGATCGTGGAGTCCGTCGGCGTGCTTCGCTTGATAGTCCGGATCGAGGGCTTGAAGCTGCGACTCCACTTCCTCCATCGCTCCCTTGTCGAGCAGTTCGCGGAAGTCGGTGGTCCCGAGGATCTCCTCGAGCTGCGATTGATCGATCGACAAAGCCTGCGCGCGTCGCTCGGCGAGCGGCGCATCGCCGTCATAGAGGTAGTTCGCGATGTACGAGAACAACAAGGCCGACGCGTAGGGCGAGGGCTTCGTCGAGTCGACCGTGGTGACGCGGATATCGCCGCGCTCGATCTTGCGCAAGACGTCCGTGGCGGAGTCGAGATCCAGGACATCACGCACGCACTCGCGATAGGTCTCCAACATGATCGGGAACGAGGAGTACTGGGCGGCCACCGCCATTAAGTCGGCGGCCCGCTTGCGCTGACGCCAGAGCGGCGTGCGCAGACCTGCGCGTCTTCGCGGAAGCAGCAGCGCCCGGCCTGCCGCCTCACGGAACTTGGCCGCGAAGAGCGATGTGCTTCCGAGCTGTCTCAGCACCAGATCTTTCAACTCGGCGGCGGACGGAAACAACGCGTCGGACTCCAGAGTGTTCTCGCCTTCCGACAGCCGAAGAACAAAGCCATCATCGGTCCACATCGTCTCGACCACCATGTCGCGCTCGGCGAGCAGACGCGCGCTCACCGCCATGCACCACGGTGCATGAACGCGCATGCCGAACGGGGTTAGAACGCAGATGCGCCAGTCGCCCAGTTCGTCGCGACAGCGTTCCACCACGATGTCGAGATCGGTCGGAACCCTGCCGGTCGCGGCGATCTGATCGTCGAAATAGCGCATCAGATTTTCGGCGGCACCCGCATCGAGGTGGTGATCCGTCACGAGCTTCGTGTGCGCGACGTTTCTGGGAAGGGCCAGCAACTCACGTGTCATCTCTCCGATGGTCCGACCGAAGTCGGCGGGACGACCGGGATTGTCGCCATGCCAGAACGGCATCTTCCCCGGCTGGCCCGGCGCAGGTGTGACGATGACCCGGTCTTGAGTGATCTGCTCGATGCGCCAGGTCGATGCGCCCAGAACGATGGTGTCGCCCACGCGGCTTTCGAAGACCATTTCCTCGTCGAGTTCGCCCACACGCGCGCCGCGCGTGGCTCCGGCGAGGAAGACGCCGAACAGACCGCGATCGGGAATGGTTCCGCCATTCATGACGGCCACGCGGCGGGCGCCTTCGCGCGCCGTGATCGCGCCAGACAAGCGATCCCAGGTCATGCGAGGACGTAGGCCTTCGAACTCATCCGAAGGATAGCGACCTGACAGCATATCGAGCGTGCTGTCGAAAGTTGAGCGGGTGAGCCCGGCGAAGGGCGCCGCTCGGCAGACGACGTCGTACAGCTCCGTTGCGTTCCAGTCGTCCATGCCCACCATGGCCACAAGGTGCTGCGCCAGGACGTCGAGTGGATTTCGTGGATAACTGACGCGCTCGACTTTCCCGTCTTGCATTGCCCGGGTCATGGCGGCGCAGGCCACGAGATCGCCACGGAACTTCGGGAAGATCACCGCTTCGCTCACGCCGCCCACGTGATGATTCGCGCGGCCGATGCGCTGCATGCCGCTCGCGACCGAAGGTGGCGATTCGATCTGAATCACCAGGTCGATCGAGCCCATGTCGATGCCGAGTTCGAGCGACGACGTGGCGACGATTCCGCGCAACGTTCCGGTCTTCAGCCGCTCCTCGATTTCCTTCCGTTGATCCGCCGCGACGCTGCCGTGATGCGCGCGCACCAGGATGTCGCCCGCGAGTTCGTTCACGGCTCCCGCCAGCCTCTCGGCAAGACGTCGGCTGTTCACGAAGATGAGCGTGGTGCGATGGCTCTGAATCAGCTCCAGGAGCTTTGGATGGATGGCTCCCCAGATGGAGGTCCGCACCGGGCCTTGCGACGCCGGGCCGCTGGGAATCGCCTCGAACTCATCCAGACGCGCCATATCGTCGACCGGAACCTCGATGCGCAGGTCGATGTGCTTGGGCGCGCTGGCGTCGATGATGGTGACGGGCCGTGGTGCGCCTCCCGTACTTCCGCCGAGGAAGCGCGCGACTTCTTCAAGCGGACGCTGGGTGGCGGAAAGACCGATGCGCTGGAGCCGCCGTCCGCAGAGGTGCTCCAGACGTTCCAACGACAGGGCGAGGTGTGATCCGCGCTTGCCGGGCACCAACGCGTGGATCTCATCGACGATCACCGTCTCCACCGAACGAAGCGCCTCGCGCGCATTCGACGTCAGCAGGAGATAGAGCGATTCAGGTGTGGTGATGAGAATGTCGGCGGGATGGCGGGAGAAATGAGCGCGCTCACTGGCCAGGGTGTCGCCGGTGCGAATCGCGACGCCCGGTTCGTAGACCGCCACGTTCTGACGCCGTGCCATCTGCGTGACGCCGACGAGAGGTGCTCGCAGGTTGCGTTCGACGTCGACGGCGAGCGCCTTGATGGGAGAGATATAGAGGACGCGGCAACGCTGCGTATCCGGCGGCGGCGCCACGAACATCAGACGATCAATCGACCACAAAAACGCGGACAGCGTCTTGCCCGTTCCCGTGGGTGCAAGGATCAGCGTCGATTCTCCGCGCGAGATCGCGGGCCATCCTTGAACCTGCGGCGCGGTGGCGCCTGGGAAGACCGCTTCGAACCAGTCGCGGACAGGAGCGTGAAACAGACACAGCGGATCCGGCGTTTCGGGCAGCACCATCAGTACCAATCTATCCGCTCGGACCTCTGGGCGAGGTCCGAGCCGCAACTGCGGCTTAGAACTCGGAAAGAATCTTCGAGTACGGCTTGGTGATGGCGTCGAACCACGTTTGCGCCATGATCTGGTAGCCGACCTCCTGAGGGTGGATGTGATCCCGGAAGAGAGCGTCACCGACCAGGCCCGACTTGATGAAAGCCGCGTTGAGGTCAACGAGCACGGCGCCTTCCTGATCGGCTACCTGGCGAACATAGATGTTCTGTTTGGTGACCCACTCCTGACGTGTCTCAGGAACCCGGTCGTCGTAACCCACGTTGACCGGCGTGAGGGTCGCGAGGAGCGCGTGACCGCCATCGTGATTCACCTGCTGCACCATCGATCGGAGCGAGTCGGTGGTGAAACACGGCACGTCCTCCAGGCTGTCGCAGCGCTGGTCGTTCCAGTCGTTGACGCCGTAGAAGATCAACGTGAACGCAGGATGCACGCGCGAGAGGCGGCCCCCGAGACGGTCGGCGCCTTTGTCCGAATTGGTGCCATCGATGCCTTCATCGACCACGGTTCCGGAACCGAAGTGCGCGCGCAGCATTGACTGAAGGATGAGGCGATAACCGTTCCCGTCGCCGATATCCGGCTCACCGTTCGTGATGCTGTCACCGAAAGCCATGTAAACGTCCGGGCGATTGGAGGAGCCGAGCGGCAGCGTGATGGGAACCATGATGGTTGTCGAGGACGGCACGCTGATCGACGAGGTCGCCGGTGGACGGTAGAAAGGAGGCAAGGACGCCGCGGTGACGTCGAGGGTCTGTGTGCCTTCCGGGACCTGAAGGATCACCTGGCCGGTCAACGCCGCCGTTTGTCCTTTGACCCCGCCCGCCACGATTTCCGCGTTCGGGATGCGGGTGACTTCGTTTCCGTCGAGAACCTTGTTGCCGTTCTCGTCGAGAAAGGCCACGAACGTGACGGAACGCGTGATGACAACCGGCGTTGGTCGGGGAGTCGGATTGCCTGAAGGACCCGAAATGCCACTGCCGCCGCAGGCTGGAAGGAGGAGGACGAAGGAAAGAAGGCCAGGGAGCGGGACGCGCTGTTTCATGAACGGTGGCGGATTCTAACGTGGACGTCCGCGCTCGAACCAGCGCAGCCGTGTTCAGTGGTGTTTGCCGAGGAAATCGCGCGGAGAGGCCCGTCCGAAAAAAGTGTGTCGCAGGTCGCAGCCGACAAACGCGTCTTTGGGCTAGAGTACGCGTTCCGCCGATTTTCCAAACCAACCGTCAAACTCACCAACCATGGCGCTAAATCCATCAACTCAAGGGACACCGCGACCGACCACCACCGGTTCGACCAAGCGGCCCAATCGGCGGATCACTGCGCGCATCGCCTGCCGGCTCAGCGTTTCCTATGCGGCGACTCCCGGGGAATGGCGCCCGGCGACCGCCATGGACCTCTCTCGCCTCGGGTGTCGTTTGCGCACGGGTGAAGACCTCGCACGTGACAAAAAGGTCTACGTGCGCGTCGAGTTCCGCATGGCCGACGAGCCCGCTCTCACCGTCGATGGTCTCGGCACCGTGATGTGGACGCGGCTCGAAGGGCTTTCGTACCAGACCGGCATTCAGTTCGATACTGAACCAGACGGTCTCGCTGACCTTCTAGGTATCGCGCGCTAACTTCGCAGGCGTCCGGGGCGCTGTCCGCCCCGTCCTGGTCAGTCCGCCTCCCAGCTCTTAGAAAACGCGGCGCGCTTCAATGCGGAGGCGGCGCACCCAGTTCGATCGCTCGGCCAGGTTCGCTGAGTCCTTGAACTGCTGAAGCTGACCGATCGCATGGATTGAGGTTTTGGCCGACTGCGCGACGCCAATGTCCACGCGATGGCCCAGCCATCCGGTTCCCCAGAAGAAGTCGTCGCCCGCGTAGGCCGCGACGGTGACGTCGCGATCGACCTTCGCGTAGGTGTATTCGCCGCGAATCCGGGCGCTGGTCAGAGATCCAAGCACCAACGACGCCCAGATCCCGTTCTTCTGGTCGGGCGCTTTGCGATTGCGAGCCCCGTCCACGACGACCTGGATCGGAAAGGGGGCGTCGGTGCGAAGGCGAAGCACGACATCCACCACCTCGTACCCACGCACCAGAGGTCCACCGCTGATGCGGGTGTTCTGCCGGCGGATCATCCGTTCGAGGTCTTCGAGCTTGTCGAACTTCATGTAGGTGCCGGACAGATCGACGCGCTTTCCCGATCCAAAGCCGAGGTCGAGCGATGCGCCCGTGACGGTGACGCCCTTTCCGAGGCTCGATCCGTCCACTTTCTCCGAGTCGCCAAAGACGTGGCTGCCTCGTGAGTAGAGGGCGGACACGCGCGCGGTGGGTTCCCCGGTGGGTCCTTGATGGACGATCCACTCGCCGACTCCGCCCTGGACGCGAAGGTCCTTGTCCCAGATCATGTCGGTGGTGCGGAACGGCATGGCCATACGGCCACCCGTCACCTTGATCGCGGAAGAAACGCTGAGGCCGAGATAGGCCAGGTCGAGACGGATGCTCCGTGAGTTGTAGTTGTCTCGGATCAGAGCGAGCGGGAGGGCTATGTCCTTGGGCTTGAGGTTGTTGTCTCGCGAGTAGTTGACGTCAACGCCGAGCCCCATGCGGAGGAGCTGGGTTTCGATCTCAAACCGCGGCCTGAGCTGGAAACGCGTGCGGTTCGCCGCGGTGACGTCGGGCGTCGTGAAGAAGTGGCTGTTCCATTCCTGTCGGATCAGGAAATCGCCGGTGATGGGAGCCTGCTTCTGCTGCGCTTGCGCGGTGGATGCCACCATGAGAGCAGCGAACGTCAGGCCTGAGAGAACTCGAACGCCCGGTAGATTCTTCATCGAAGAAGAGTCTACCGGGGAACTCAGGTTGACTTACCGCGAGCTGCGGCCGACGAACGGCTTTCGCTTCGCCGCGCCGAAACCACCCGCGCTGTCGCGGCGCGGACGGGAGTTCGAGACCTCGCCGCTCGACGCCTCGGCGCCTCGGAGCGCTTGTCGACTGTTCGTCGCCGCCGCTTGTGCGAAGCGGTCGCTGTCGGCCTTCGGACGAGGCGCCGGGCGCTCCGTGCGATCGATGCGGATGCCCGAGCCGATCACCTGCGCGCGCGCTGCTCCGCCGCGGTCATCACGATGCTGACCGGCCGCAGGACGCTGCCCACCCTGGGCGCCCCGGTAGCCGGTCCCTGCACCGGAACTGGCACCGCGGCCCTGTTCCGACCGAGGGGCATAGCTGCCCTGTGCGCTGCGGCCTTGCTCAGACCGACCCGCGCTGCCGCCCTGCCCGCCGCGATTCGCACCGAATCGGGTGTAAGGCTTGGGGCTCGACGAACGTCCGCGGCCTCCGCCCTCTTCACGACGGAACTTCGCTGCTTCAGGCGCATTCGTTTTCTGCGCCGCGTAGTCGAAGTCGGGGAGCGTGATGCGCGGCATACGGCTGCCGATGGCGCGCTCGATGGCGCGCAGAGCGCCTTCTTCCTCAGGCGAGACGAAAGCGAACGCGTCGCCCTGCGACTGATTCCGGCCGGTGCGGCCGACGCGATGGATGTAATCCTCGTGAGTCGGCGGGATGTCGAAGTTCACGACGTGGGACAAAGACTCGACGTCGATGCCGCGCGCCGCGATGTCGGTCGCGACGAGGACGCTGAACTTGCCCTCCTTGAAGCGACGCAACGTTTCCGTGCGCTGTGACTGCGAGCGATCGCCGTGGATGCGTCCCGCATTGATGCCCATGCGAACCAGGAAGTCGGCGAGGCGGTTGGCGCGGGACTTGGTGCGCGTGAAAACGATGACGCTGCGGATGAGGCCGCGCTTCATCAGTTCGGTCAGAAGGACCGGCTTCAGGTGCTGGGCCACCGGATACGCGGCCTGAGTGATCCCCGCCGCGGGTGCCGACTGCCGCTCCACGCTAATGCTGAATGGATCGTGCAGCATCTCGCGCGAGAGCTTGGCGATCTCGGTTGGCATGGTGGCCGAGAAGAACAGGGTCTGGCGCTTCGTAGGAAGGTACTTGAGGATGCGACGGATGTCGGGGAGGAATCCCATGTCCAGCATCCGGTCGGCTTCGTCCATGACCAGCACTTCGAGATTTTTGAAGTTCGCGTACGAACGGCTCATGTGATCGAGCAGGCGCCCGGGGGTCGCGACGATGATGTCAGTGCCGCGGCGGAGCGCGTGTTCCTGCGCGCCCATTCCAACGCCGCCGTAAATTGCCGCGCTGGAGATGTTGGTGTGCACGGCGAGAGCATTGAGATGCTCATCGATCTGCGCCGCGAGTTCGCGCGTCGGCGTGAGGATGAGGGCGCGGATCATGCCCTTCGACTTTTCGAGGCGATGAATGAGCGGAAGGCCGAAGGCGGCACTCTTGCCGCTGCCGGTCATGGCGCAGGCGAGAACGTCGCGTCCTTCGATCGCAGGCGGCATCGCCTGTTCCTGGATGGGGGTGGGGTTCTTGAAACCGAGTTCTTTGATTCCGCGGAGAAGTTCCGGCGAGAATCCGTATTTCATAAACGACATAGATGTTCTGAAAGTCCTGACTTTTTGAGGGCTCGCGCCCAGATAGTTTGTGGCCGCGAGCGGAAACGAATACGTCTCTATCGCCTCAAAAAGCGGCCTGACCGGCGGTTTCGCGATGACGTCGCGGCGAAACCGGGTCGATGACAACTCTATTCTCTCATGCTGGCGCGGTTTGGCCTCTTGCGAATGGATTTCAGATCGGCGCGTCGTCCGCAGGCAGGAGGTCGATGAAGTTGAACCCGTCCTTCGCTACCGGCTGGCCCACGCGGACCTTGATCTCCGACGAGAACATCGGGCCGGCGTAACAGAAAGTATGAAATTCGCCCTGTTCGCCGCAGGGGTCGACCTGCTCAGGAAGGTCCGCCAGCAACGACGCATCGAACTCGCGGCCGACAAACGCTGGGTCGAGCTGCCGTGGATCGACGCAGGTCAACACGGCGCGTAAGCCGGCCGACTGCATCTGCTGGGCGAGCTTCTTCGTGTCGCCCGGCCCGCCCCAGATCGGGAAGAGTGGCGCGATGCCGGTCCCTTCGAGCTGACGGATTCGGTAGTCGCGGACGTCTTCCAGGAACAGATCTCCGAACGCGACATGAGTGATGTCCTCACGCTTCGCCCGCTCAAGTACGTCCGTCATCAAGGCTTCGTACTGCTCGTTCGTACAGGGCCAAGGAAGGGGAACGGACCAGAGGGGAAGGTCGGTGGCCGCGGCCTGCGCGTTGACCAGCGATCGACGCACCGCGTGCATGGCGACGCGATCGACGGAATCATTGAAGGTCGTGAGCAGGCCGACCACCTCCGCCTGCGGATCCTGACGCAGTTGGTGCAGCGTCCATGCGCTGTCCTTCCCTGAACTCCACGACAGCAGAATCTTCATGCCCGTGAACCGCGGCTCACTGAACCTTGTGGCCGCAATCTCCGCAGAATTTCGCCTTGGGCGCGAGCTTTGTCCCGCAGCCTTCGCAGAATCTCGCGGTTTCGATCTTGGTCCCGCATTCGGGACAGAACTTCTGGCCAAGGGTCGCCGCTCCGCACTTCGAACAAGGGGTTGCGACGACCGACTTCTTCGCGGCGAGCCTCGCCTCTTCCTCGGCCGAGATGTCGTTCGAGACCTGCGAGCCGACGGCTGTGGCCCGAAGTGCCGTTTCTTCCTCTTCCGCGATGGGCGCGCAACCCTTGCACATCCCCGCGCGGCCGTTCCAGCACGTCTTCTCGCACAGCCAGTTGCCGCAGCGACGGCACTTCTTGAAGAGCGGCTTGATCTCGGTGACGGCGGTGGTCAGGGCCGAGTCATGCGACGCTCCGCCCACCGCGCGCTGAACTTCGTACGCGCTGTCGGCCGCCTTGCCGAAGATGTCGCCCAGAAAGCCGCTGGCACTTCGCAGCAGCCCGCCCGCGGTGCCGAGCATGTTCCGATCGAAGGTCGACATGAATCCGTCGCCGCAGCGTTCGCAGAAGAACTTGAACTGGAAGCCGACGTCGGTCGAAAGATCCTGATAGTTCTGCGTGAATTCAATGGGCGGCATGGGCGCGATCTTATGCCGCGCGGGACGGACGATCGCGTGCGCTCTCCGGCCGGAGGGTCATCGCTTCGCGGTGGTACTGCGCACGCGCTGTCCGTTGGTCAGGGCGCGCAACGTGGCGAGTGGCCCGAGCACGATTTCCGCTCCCTCGCTCACGCCGGTGAGTTCTGCGTCGAGGCCCGAGATCAAGCCGATCGTGGTTTTGGTGAACACGGCCAGACCGTCCCGGATCACGAAGACGCCGGTCTCGTCACGCCCGTCCACTTCGCGCGAGACTACCGCCTGAAGAGGCGCGGCCAGCACGCCCTTTTTCTGGGCGGTGAGAATCTCCGCGTCGCACGAGAGGCCGGGGCGCAAAGAGGAGTCGTTCCCGTCCAGGGAGATGACCACGCGGAACTCGCGGGCGGAGGCGCCTTGAGCCGTTGTCGGCGGAAGCGAAGACGCGCCGATTTCCGAAATCGCCCCGGCAAACTCGCGGCCTTGGAGGGCATCTAGCGTGATGCTGGCGGTCTGGCCCAGCTGGAGTCGCAGCGCGTCTGCTTCCGCGACCTTGAGTTCTGCGTTCAGTCCGCCCGTTCCTACGATTCGCATCAGAGTGGTTCCGGGCTGATTCTGCAGGCCGATCACCACCATCTCTCCCTCGCGAACCTGAAGCCTCGTCACGATGCCGTCGATGGGTGCGACCACCAGAGTCTTCGCGAGGCCGTCCTGCACGCCACGCAATTGCGCCTGGGCCTGGCCGGTGCGGCTCTTGATCGCCGCGAGTTGCGCACGGGCCGCATCGAGAGCCGCCCGCGCGGTGTCGCCCTCGGCCTTGGGCAAGAGCCCCTGCTCCACCAGCGTTCTGTTCCGCTCGGCCGTGAGCGTTGCTTCGGTGAGGCGCGCCTCGGCCACCTTGAGGTCGTCCCCCAGGGCCTTGACCGCCGCCCGCGCCGCGTCGACCTCGGATTCGGCGCGCACCGGGTCGAGTCGGGCGAGGCCCTGACCCTCGCGCACCCGGTCGCCTTCCTTGACGTTGAGGCTAATCACGCGTCCCATGACGGAGGCTCCGATATCCGCGTAGCGCTTGGCCACGATCTCACCGGACGCGGTGACAAAGGACCTAAAGGACTCCCGACGGGCGACCAGGGTGGTGTCGACCGGCGTGTCTTTGGGGCGTCGCAGCATCACGAAAGCGCCGGCCCCGATGAGAAGGACGAGGATGATGAGCGCTTTTCGCATCTGTTCAAATACTATACAAGTCCACGGTGCTCGCGACACGTCTCCTGATTCGGGAATCTTTTTCCCAGGGCCTCTCAGTGGTTCGGGAGTATCGGCTGCGCTCGTCTCTGGGCGCCCTGGCCATGGCGTCGGCGGTGATCGCCCTCGCGGGGATCTCCACTGGCCTTGAAGCGCTCGAGTCGTTCGCCGCGCGCACGGCGGCGCGCAGCATCGGCAGCGATGTCTTCACGGTCACGAAAGTCGGGATGCGTGCGCGGCTCGGACGTCTGGAACTGGCGCGAAAGCTCGAAAGAAACGTGGCAATTTCGCGATCGGACACCCGCTTCCTGGACGAGTTCGGCGACGACGTGGTGACTTATGCACCCTCCGCGCAGCGGATCGTCGACGTCACATCCGCGCGCGGCAAACTTGAATCGACCCCCGTGACGGGGACGACTTCGGCGTTCACGAAGATTCAGGAGATAGCGCTTGCCGAGGGACGCTTCTTCTCGGAGGACGAGTCGCGCCGGGGCGAGCCGGTGGCGGTCCTTGGCGATGAAGTGGCGAGGAATTGTTTTCCCGGCGGCGGCGCACTGGGCGGAACCCTCCGGATCGCCGGTCGCGCCTTCAAGGTCATTGGAGTCCAGGAGGCGATGGGCCAATTGGGGGGGCAAAGCCAGGACCGCTACGTCTGGATCCCCCTGGGTGCATTTGAACGGGCGTTTGGTTCCCCTTCCAATCTTCAGGTCTTCGCGAAGGCGGTCCAGCCGGGCGAGAACGAAGACGCGGAGGATCGAGCACGCACCAGTTTGCGCGCGAAGCGTCGGCTCTACCCGGCGCAGGAGGACACCTTCGATGTGGTGACGCCCGATGCCGCGCGGGGCTTTGTCGCGTCGCTCTCAAAGTCGGTTTCGTCGGCCGCCCTGCCCATCTCCCTGATGTCCCTGCTGGCCGCGTTCGTCGTGATCACGAACACCACACTCGTTTCCGTGGCGCAGAGAACCAGGGAGATCGGAATCCGGCGCGCTTTGGGAGCGCGGCGATCGAGTATCCGTGCGGAAGTTTTGGCGGAGTCCTTGATCGTCAGTTTCCTGGGGGCTCTGGCCGGGTTGCTTTTTGTGGCCCTGGCTGCGGCTTTCGTCACGCTCATCGTGAAAGTGCCGGTGTCGCTCGCGCCTCTGACCCTGGCCCGAAGCCTCGTTCTCGCCTCTATCGCCGGGCTCCTCTCGGGTGTCCTCCCCGCCCTCCGCGCGGCGCGCGCGGACGTGCTCACGTCCCTCAGGTCTGAGTAGCTTCTATGTCGACTCGACCTCGCCGCCGATTCACGCTGATTCCCGCGACCGATCGCATGGCCTTTGGTTTCGCGATCGACTCGTTGCGCGCGAACGGGCTTCGCACCGCACTCGCCATCGCCGGCATCGTCATCGGCGTGGTCACGGTGGTTCTCATCACCTCGGTGCTCTCGAACGCCAGGACGCAGGTAGCCGCGCTCTTTCAGGGCCTTGGCTCCGACAATCTCCTCGCCTTTCATCTGAGTCAGGACCCTTACTCGCCGCCGACCGACAAGGAGGCGAACCGCCGTCCGCTCCTCGCTTCGTATGCCGAGGTCATCGCCCGAAACTCCACCAATATCGAAGACGTGGGCGTCCAGCTCATCGTGCCGACCATCGTGAACGGCCGTCCTTTGGTCGCAAGTGCCGGCCTCATCGACAATGACAGCTGTCTGGCCGAAGGGTCGCTCGCGAAGACGTTCGAGGTGATCGATGCGCCACTCTCGGAGGGCCGGCTCTTCACGGCCATGGAGGAGACCACGGGCGCGCGCGTGGCCATCCTGGGAGCGAGCGTGCGTGCTTCGCTCTTCCCCGGAATATCCGCGCTTGGCAAACAGGTGCGCCTGAGCGGTATCGCTTTTACCGTCATCGGGGTGGTGGCACCGAGGCCCGGAGGCGTCTTCGGCGAGAACCGCCAGGACAGCGTGATCTCGATGCCGATCCGCACCGTGCAGGCGATTTTCCCGGATGCGAAAAACATCCTTCTCTACATGAGGATGAAAGAGGGAAGGCGCGTCGAGGCGCGTCAGGATGCGGAAACCCTGCTCCGGAGGCTCCGCGGTCTCGCTCCCGATTCGCCGAACGACTTTCAGCTCACGTCCCCCGACCAGATCATCGCGATCTTCAATCAGGTGGGTGACGCGATCGGCGCAGCCACGGTCGCGCTTGCCGGTATCAGCCTCTTCATCGGCGCCATCGGTGTGGGAAACGTGATGATCATCAGCGTCACGGAACGCACGAGGGAGATTGGAATCCGGCGCGCGCTGGGCGCCACTCAAGGGTCGGTAAGGCGGCAATTTCTCATCGAGGCCGCGGTGCTTTCGGCGGTGGGCGGCATTCTCGGAGTGCTGCTGGCCCTGGGAATCGGGTTTCTGGTCACACTGGCGCTTCCCGGCTACGATGCGCGGCCCCCCTGGAACGCCGCGATCGCGGGGGTCGTGGTTTCGATTCTGGTCGGACTGGCGGCCGGCTTCGTTCCCGCTTCACGCGCCGCCGCGCTTGATCCAATCGAAGCGCTTCGCACCGACTGAGCGGACCTGGCGAGCTTGCCTGCGTGTGGGCGATTTCTCGCCCACGCATTGCCACCGCAGACGTTCGGAGGCCAATCCAATCTGGTCGCGCAGCGCGTATCCTCGAAGACCTTCCCCTTCCTTCAGCACGACTCTTCAAAGGAGCGCGCCTATGCCGACCACGCTCCTGGGTGTTTCCTGCCCGGGACTTATCGATCTCGATCGTACCTTCCTGCCGATTGGCCACATGCGCCAGATCTCGCGGGTCACACGATTCGAAGGCGCCGTGATCGAGGGTGAAGTCGACCTTGGCCCGGGACACTGGGTCTTTTCCGAACACTTCCCGACGGATCCCATCTTTCCCGCGTCGCTCATGATCGAGGCGGCCGGACAGCTTGTGGCGATCTGGGCATGGGAGAGTGGAGGCCGGTGCGGACGTCCCCGGCTGGTCCGCATCGGCGCCGAATTCAAGAGCCCGGTTGCCCCTTGCACCGATCGCATCACGTTGAGAGCGGAGGTGAAGCGCAAACGACATCTTCACTTCAGTGAAGTCCATATCTTCGCCGCCGGGATTCATGTGGCCACGGTGGACGCGGTCCTTGCGGTCCTGCCTGACCTCCTTCCCTTGTCGCCGCCGGTGGGTGCCCAAGCCATCGCTGTCTGATCGCCGCGGTCGACCCACATCACCTGCATGGCATCCGCTAAGCTCCGCGGTCCGAATCAATTTAAGGAAGGATCCCATGCTCCTCGAAGGAAAGAACGGTCTCATTCTCGGCGTCGCGAACAAGCGCTCGATCGCCTGGGGCATCGCCCGCGCCTGCGCTCGCGAAGGCGCGCGCCTGGCACTGACCTACCAGGGTGATCGCCTCAAGGAAAACGTCGACGAGCTTTCCAAGGGACTGCAGGACCCGCTCCTGTATCCCTGCGACGTGAGCAAGGACGAGGACATCGCAGCTCTCGCCGCCTCGGTGAAGGCTGACCTTGGCTCTCTCGACTTCGTGGTCCATTCCGTCGCTTTCGCCCAGCGTGAAGAGCTGACGGGACAGTTCCTCAACACCTCGCGCGCGGGCTACCACATCGCCCAGGACATCTCCTCATACTCGCTCACCGCGGTGTCCCGCGCGATGGCTCCGCTGATGGAGGGCCGCAACGGCTCCATCCTCACCCTGTCGTATCTCGGCGGCGAGCGCGTCGTTCCGCACTACAACGTGATGGGTGTGGCGAAGGCGGCCTTGGAAATGTCTGTTCGCTATCTGGCGGCGGATCTTGGTCCGCAGGGAATCCGCGTCAATGCTATTTCCGCCGGTCCCATCAAGACCCTGGCCGGAGCGGGCGTCGGTGGAATGTCCAAAATGATCGACTACTACAGGGCGAACGCTCCTCTCCGCCGCGCCACCGACCAGGAGGAAGTGGGAGAAGCCGGCCTCTTCCTCGTGTCAAGCATGGCGCGCGGTATCACGGGTGAAGTGATTCACGTGGACAGTGGGTTTCACGTGATGGCGTTCGCCGCCGATCTCGTCTAACGAAGCACCTCAGAGCCGAGACCCAAGACCATGAGTCACATCCAGATCGAGATCAAGGACGGCATCGGCACGATCCGCCTGGCCGGGCCACGCGGCAATGCGATGAGCGCGGCGCTGGTGTCGGACCTGTCCATGGCCTTGCGCACGGTGGGCGGCGATCCGTCCGTGCGCGCGGTCCTGCTCGCCTCCGCCCATCCCAAGTTGTTCTCCCCTGGCCTCGATCTCATTTCGCTCTCCGAACTCTCCCGTCCCGAGATGGGCGAGTTCATGATGGAGTTCTCCAACGTCCTCACCGACTTGTTCGCGCTCAAGAAACCGGTGGTGGCGGCGGTGAATGGCGCTGCGGTGGCAGGCGGATGTCTGCTCGCGCTGACCGCCGACTGGCGCGTGGCGAAGAAGGGCTCGCTCGTCGGGCTCAACGAGATCAAGGTCGGCGTGCCGCTGCCGCGCTGGGCGGTGATGGTGCTCCGAACCGTGACCCCCGCCCATGCACACGCCGCGGTGGCACTCCTGGGACGGAACTTTGAAGGCGACGCCGCCGTCCACGCCGGCCTCGTTCATGAAGTGGCGGACGCGGAAGCGTTCGACGGTACGGTCCAGGAACGCCTGGCCGAGTTCGCGGAGAAAGATCCCTTCGCCTTCGGCATCACCAAGGGATATCTCCGAGCGGGCACCGTTGCCGCGATGCGTGATCAAGACGCCGGTCAGCTCGACGCTTTCCTTGATGGATGGTTCTCGGACGGCACGCAGGCTCGGATTCAGAAGACCGTCGCGTCGCTTAAAGCGAAGGTTTAGCCAATCGCGAACGTGACTCCGGCGGTGCTGGCGGACGATCGGCTGGTCGAAGCCTTTCACGTGGATGCGCTCGGGCGGCTCAAGCCCGAGGCGTTGTTCGGCTATCTGCTGAACATCGCCTGGAACCACGCGAAAGATACGAGCTACGGTTTCAGCGAACTCGCCGATCGGAATCTGATGTGGGTGCTGGTCAAGGCCCACCTTGTCATCCATCATCATCCCCGTTGGCACGAGCGGATTCGCATCGAGACCTGGGGCAAGGGCATCGAAAGGCTCTACGCGCTCCGCGACTTCGCAGTGACGTCGGAATCCGGCGAACGCATCGTCTCCGGCACTTCGACCTGGCTCGTCCTGGACCGCACGAGCGGGCGACCCCAGCGTTTCGATTTGAAAACCGATGGTTTCCCCTGGCTGCCCGCCCGGGAGGAGATGACAACCAGTCTGGAGAAGGTTCCGCCGCCCGAGAACGGACAGGACGTCGCCCGGTTTCAAGTGGTGTTTTCCGACATCGACGTCAACCAGCACGTGAATTCCGCGCGGTATCTGCAATGGATGATGGACAGTCACACCCACCAGCATCTTCAGACGAAGGAACCCGCCTCCATCGAACTGAGTTTTCTGCTGGAGGCGATGCTCGGGGATCAACTCACCGTGACCTCCGCTCGTTCCGCCGATCAGGAAGTTTGCAGTCTCAGGCGCGATCGCGATCAAAAGGAAGTGTGCCGCGCGCGCTTCAACTGGCGCGCGACCGACACGTCGCGGCCGCTCTCAGCGTAGGAATCGGCGCGGACTTCTAGCCCTCGTTCAGATCGGCCTCGGGCGGCTTGTCGGGCGTGTCTTGACCCATCTCCCTCTGAATGCGCTCGCGGACCCGTTCGTAGAACGACTTGTGGTCGACCAGATGGCCGACGGCGTAAGCGCTCATCGCCGCGATCATCATGGGAAAGAGCGCCGACCGCCGGTCGGTCATTTCCAGGACCAGTACGAACGACGTAAACGGGGTGCGGGTGACGCCGGTGAGAAACGCGACCATGCCAAGCACGATCAAAAGGCGTGGCTCTATGGGCGCGAAGGCAGGAGCCAAGGCGGACGCGATGGCCGCACCGGATGCGAGAGCGGGCGCGAAGATGCCTCCAGCACCTCCCACCGCGAAGGAGAGGAACGATCCCGCAAGCCGGCCGATCACGGGGCCCGTTCCATCTGGGGACGGGTCGTCAAACAGTCGGGATTCGATGAGGCTACGTCCGGAGCCGAGGGTCGCGCTCCCGGTCATGGAGACAAGAATCGCGAACAGCAGGCCCGCCCCGAGAGCGAACATGGCCTGACGTCGCGCGCCCAGGAGACGTCCGCGAAATTGAACGACGGAGAAGAGGCCTCGCGCCCAGAGCGCTCCGATGAGCCCGCACGCCCCGCCGAGCAGCGCGCACCAGGGGAGATCGTGACTTGACCAGACGCCTACGCGCGGGAAGCCCAGGTAGAGGTACGGGCCGAGAATCGCCTGCGCCACCAGGCCGGCGACCAGCACCGCGTGCAGCGCGCCCGACCGGAACGACGCGATGTGGGTTCGCGCCAGTTCCTCGATGGCGTACACGATGCCACCAAGCGGCGTGTTGAAAGCGGCGGCGAGGCCGGCGGCTCCGCCCGCGAGCAGCATCGACGACATGGGCACGCGCGGCCAGAACTTCGGAAGTCGTGACTGCACGGCGCGGAACACGGCACCCGAGATCTGCAGCGTCGGTCCTTCGCGGCCGATCGCGGCGCCGCCCGCGATCGCGACGCACGAACTCAGGATTTTGACCACCGCGACCCGGGTTCCCAGCAGCCGGTTCACCATGGCAGAGCCAGCGCCCGGCGAGGCCGCGGCCATGAGCTGGGGGATTCCGCTCCCCGCGGCCTCGGGCGAAAAGCGCGTGACCAGCGCCCACGAAGCGAAGAACGCGAGGGGCGACACGATGAACAAAACCCACGTGTTGTGGCCGACGGCGGAGCGATACCCCTCTTCGAGAATGGCGAAGGCGCGCGCATAGGCGACGGCGATCAGACCGGTCAGCGCGCCCGCGAGCCAGAACGGCAGAACCTGCAACGTGGATTTTCTGACGCGTGGCGACGCGATCAGATCGGGCAGTCGTCTCGGAGAGGAACGGGGAGGGGGGATGGTTCTGTCGTTCACCCTTCAGAGTCCCTCGGACCACGGCGGCGACGCAGCGAGAGCCGCGTGGGTCCCCGCACCAAGACAGCACCGCGCGCGCGCCCCGCCGGCATCAAGCCGCGCCGAAACCTGGGCGGCGGCGAGACGTCTAAGATCAGTGAGGCGCATAGGCACCATGATATCGAAAATCAGTTGGAGTACAAAGTAATAGTGGTTTAGCCTGTCAGCGTGAGACAGCCGATCAAGTTCCTGGTGGTCCTGGTCGCGGGCCTGGGCCTGCTGACCTGGGGCGCCTTCCTGGTCATGCAGGAAACCACCCGTGGCTGGGTGGAACGTGACCTTGGGTTGCGCGCGCGTCTTGCCGCGAACGGCGCCTCGTCGGCCCTTGCCGCGGGCTTTCGTTCGGCGAAGCCCGCCGACCTGCGCGCGGTTCTCCTCAGTGTGGTGCGCGACGAACGCGTCCTTGGTGTCTCCGCGTGCACCCCGGAGGGCAAGCTGGCGGCCACGGCGGGGGTGGCGCCCGCCAAGTATGGCTGTGCCGAAGTGGCCGCTTTCATTTTTCCTCCGGGCTTGCCCGCTCAGGCGGAACCGCTTGAGTGGACCCACGTCACGACTCTTCCAGGTGGCCGCGCGCACCTGAGCGGACTGCCCGTGATGGATGAAGGCGGCGTTCTCGGCTTCGTCATTCTGGTTCAGGACATGGGCTTCGCAGAGCGACGCGAAGCCCAGAGCCGTAACTTTCTGCTTGTTGCCTATTTCCTGCTCGCGATGTGCGCCTCCCTCGTCACCATCGTGGCGGTCCGTCTGTCCTGGCGCGGTTGGACCCGTCAGCTTCAGAGGGTGTTGAAGGGTGAGAAAGAAAGCGACGCTTTCCGCCCCCTGCTGCGCGACGTGCGTGAGCTGGTGGACGACATCATGACCGAGCGCGACGCCGATGGCGAGAGCGGCGCCTGGACCGCCGAGCGCCTCAAGGGAACGTTGCGGCGAAATCTGCACGGGGAAAAGATCGTGGTGGTTTCGAACCGCGAGCCCTATATTCATGACTACGCGCCCGACGGATCCATTCACGTCCAGCATCCGGCGAGCGGTCTGGTCACGGCGCTCGAGCCGGTGATGCGCGCGTGTTCGGGGGTCTGGATCGCGCACGGCAGTGGTGCTGCGGATCGGGATGTTGTGGACGCGCACGATCGGGTGCTGGTGCCGCCGGGCGAGGACATCTACTCCATTCGTCGCGTGTGGCTGTCGCCTGAAGAAGAGAAGGGCTACTACTACGGATTCTCCAACGAGGGTCTTTGGCCTCTCTGTCACGTGGCCCACAATCGGCCGCTGTTCCGCAGCTCTGACTGGAACTTCTACAAGACGGTCAACCAGAAGTTCGCGGCCGCCGTCTGCGCCGAGGCCGAGATCGAGGATCCGATCATCCTCATTCAGGACTATCACCTGGCGCTCGCGCCGCGCATGATTCGTCAGAAGCTTCCGCGCGCCACCGTGATCGGGTTCTGGCACATTCCCTGGCCGAACGCGGAGCGTTTCGGCATCTGCCCCTGGCGGGAAGAACTACTGGACGGCATGCTCGGGGCGAGCATCCTCGGCTTCCATACGCAGGCGCACTGCAACAACTTCCTGGACTCCGTCGACCGGTATCTCGAATCGCGGATCGATCGTGAACGCCAGGCCGTGGTTCAGCAGGGGCGCAGTACGCAGGTGCGCGCCTATCCCATCTCCCTTGAGTGGCCGGTACGCTGGCTCAACGGCCTGCCCCCCGCGCCCGAGTGCCGGAACAGCGTGCTTCGTGATCTCGATCTTCCTGCCAACAGCCTGATTGGTGTGGGTGTTGATCGCCTGGACTACACGAAGGGAATCGAAGAGAGGCTGCTCGCGGTGGAGCGCCTTTTAGAGTTGCGGCCAGAGTTTCTTGGACGGTTTGTTTTCATTCAGCTCGCCGCGCCCAGTCGCACCGCCATCGGCCGCTACCGCGATCTGAGCGACAGCGTGGCCGCCATCGCGGCCCAGGTCAACGAGCGCTTCGGGACCGACTCCTATAAGCCGATCATCCTGAAGCGCGCCCATCACGAGCCCCCCGATGTGTTTCGCTACCTGCGTGCGGCGGATGTTTGTTACGTGAGCAGCCTCGACGACGGGATGAATCTTGTGGCCAAGGAGTTCGTTGCCGCGCGCGATGACGAGCGCGGCGTGCTCGTGCTCAGTCAGTTCACCGGGGCCGCGCGTGAGTTGACCGAGGCGCTGGTCGTCAATCCCTATGACCTCGATGAATCCGCGGGTGCCATGGCGGCCGCCCTCACCATGCCCCTCGATGAACAACGGGCCCGACTCCGCTCGATGCGGGCCTTCGTCGCCGAGTTCAATATCTACCGCTGGGCAGGGCGCATGCTGCGCGACGCCGCGAGATTGCGCCGCCGCGACCGTCTGACCGGGCGCCTCAGCGATGGGTTTACCCCTAGGCTGCCGGGAGCTGAGTTGTGAAGAACATCCTGGCCGCGGAGCAACGAAAGCTTCTGGAACCGTTCGCCTGGTCCGAAACACTGCTCGCGTTCGACTTCGACGGCACGCTCGCCCCCATTGTCGAGCATCCCGAGGCGGCGGCCATGCGTCCGACCACGCGGAAGCTCCTGACCCGCGTCGCGAACCTTTACCCATGCATCGTCATCTCCGGCCGCGCCCTCGCCGACGTTTCGAAACGGGTTGAAGGAGTCGCGTTGCGCGCGGTGGTGGGCAACCACGGGGTCGAGCCCTGGCGGGCGACCAGGCGCATCCATCAGCGCGTGCTGGCGTGGCGGCCGATCTTTGAACGGGCGCTGGCCGAAGAACCGGGCGTCGAGATCGAAGACAAGATGTACTCCCTCGCCATTCATTTCCGAAAGTCGCGCAAGAAAAAGCGCGTGCGCGCTCTCGTCGAACTGGCCTCGGCGGAGCTTGAGTCAGCGCGTCTGGTGGGCGGCATTGAAGTGGTGAACATCGTTCCCTCCGACGCGCCCCACAAGGGCATGGCGCTCGAACGGGAGCGGGCCCGCCTCCACTGTGACACCGCGATTTACGTGGGCGACGATGTCACGGACGAAGACGTCTTCGCTCTGGATCAGCCCGGGCGTCTTTTGAGCGTGCGCGTGGGAAGAAAGCTTCGATCGGCGGCGGATGTCTATCTGCAGAGCCAGATCGACATCGACGCCTTCCTGCGCGCTCTGGTGCAACTTCGTGAAGGCCGTGTGACGACCGCGATCCGTCCGGCGCGAAGCGGGCTGGTCGCTTGATGCCCGATCCACCGATCGAGCTCGGGGCCGAGCTTGAGTTTCTAAGCCGACTGTGGGCGCTCGATCATGCGCTCCAGAAGCGGTCGAAGAAGATGCTCGCCACGCTGGGCGTCACTGGCCCGCAGCGCCTCGCTCTTCGGCTCATCGGTCGCTTCCCCGGGCTGACCGCGGGGCGCCTTGCTCGCTTGCTTCACCTTCACCCGAGCACGGTCACGGGCGTGATGCAGCGCCTGGCGGCGAGAGGTTTGATTGTGCGTCGGACCGACGGGCCCGATCGCCGCCGTCTGCTCCTGCAGATCACCCCGAGCGGTGCCGCTTTGCTGGCGGACAAGTCCGGCACGGTTGAAGAAGCGGTGTATGAGTCGTTGGGATCGCTCACGCACGCGCAGACCTCCGCCCTGTTCAATGCGCTCGATCTGTTAGCCCGTCGCCTGTAACATGCCCGTTGTGACGAGTTAGTCCGCTCCCGCGGCCCGCCGCGCGCGCGCCCGCCTTCCCGCGCGGAAGAGCAGCGCGCCGCCCACCACGAAGATGACGACGCCAACGGTTCCAAGCACGCCGGTCACCCGCCCCACAGTGGCGCGCACATCGTCGTAGGCGAGTCCGAGGGCCGAGCCCGCGATGGTCAGCGCGACGTACCAGAGCAAAGAAGCGAGGGCCGCGGGCAGCAAGGTCCTGAGCGGGGAGAGACCGTTGATCGCGGCAAAGGGGAGAACGCCCGCGCGAAGACCCGGCAGGAACCGGCTGATGAAGATGCCGAGCGCGCCGTACCGCTCGATCTCGCGTCGCACCACCGGCTGGATTTCCGCCGGCAGCAGCGAGCAAAACAGCGGTGATTCCAGCACCGCGCGTCCCTTGGTTCTCACCCAAAAGTAGATCGCGGTGGCGGACGCCTGATTCGCGAGGAAGCAAAGAAGTCCCACCATGACCGGGGTGGAATGCCCGCTGCGCACCGACCAGAACGCGCCCAGGGCCGCGGCGACGTCGGCGGGCACGGGCGGGAAAATGTTTTCGAGCGCTGACAACAGCATCAGGATCAGGATCACCGTGAGCGGATCCTGGGCCAGGATGAATTCGAGAAAGGCGTCCATGGTCAGGAGTTCACTTCGTCAGCTCTTCAGTCCCAGGGCACGATAGACAAGGTGGGCGGCTGAGGCGTAGCTCAGCTTCGTGGCGCGCGTCATGCCGATCTCGCAGGTGCGGCAGGTTGAGTACGCGGTCTCGCTGCCGGTCATCAAACCACGGACGTCTTCGGCTTCCGCCCGTGTCGCACCTTCCGTGATCTCCGGCTGGACGAAGCCCTGGTTGCCGGCGAAGCCGCAACAGGCGGCCCGCAGCGGGATCACCGGATCTTCCGAGTGAGCCGCCGCGACCGCCTTGAGATCCTCCACCGCACCGATTTTCAAGAGGGAACACGTCGGATGAAGAATGGCGCGGCCTTTGAGAATGCCCTTCGGCGCGTCGGGCCGGGACATCACCTCGCGCCGCCAATACTGGACGAAATCGAGCACGCGGATACCGGTCTGCCCATATCCGGCGAACTGAAGGGCGCAGGGTGACGCGTCGGTGACCACCACAAGTTCGCCCCCGCGCGTGGCGTCACTCAGAGCGGCCTGCGCTGCGCTCATCGAACGCTCGGACGCGTTGACGTGCGACTTGCTCGAGAAGGCGAGGCCGCAGCACAACCCGTCGATATTGTCTGGAAGGGTGACGCGGCATCCGGCGGCTTCCAGGGAGCGCAGTGTGGCTTCCATGGTGGAGAGTTCGCTCTCGCCGGGCAAGACGCCCACGATGCGCGAAACACAGCTTGGGAAGTAGACGACCTCGTGAACGCCGGTTCCCATCGGTTTCGGCGGCGGCGGCGCGGGGAGAGGCAGCGGCGTCCTCGAGTCGATGTGTGGGACGAGTGTTGGCGCCAGCGCGTGGAGAAGCGACGCTCCGGCCGCCATCACGCCGCGTGACAAAGCGTTTCCACTTGATGCGGAAGCGCCGAGCGAAAGCCCCATGCGTGCCGCCTTCGCGGTTGTCGCGAAGTTTCTGGATGCGAAGGCCGCGACACCGCGGCCAAGAATCGACGACTCGGCCTGATCCAGCTCTTTCATCAAAATGCCCGTGTCGATCTTCACGGGGCAGGCGGTGACGCACATGGAATCACGCACGCAACTGCCGCGCGCCATCGTGGCGTAGTCGCGGGCCAGATCGTCGGGCATGGTTTCGCCGCGCCGATCGATCTCGCGAATTTCGCGCAGCAGGATGATCCGCTGGCGGGGGGACAAGGTGGTTGAGCGCGTTGGACAGACCGGCTCACAGAAGCCGCACTCAATGCACCGGTCCGCGGTCGCGCTGATTTCGGTGAAGGGTTTGAGGTTCCTGATGTGCTCGCGGTGATCGTCGCTCAGCAGAACGCCGGGGTTGAGAATGCCGTAGGGATCAAACAGCGCCTTGATCTCACGCATGACGGCGTACGCCGAAGCGCCCCACTCGCGCTCCACATACGGCGCCATGTTGCGACCGGTCCCATGCTCGGCCTTGAGTGCTCCGTCGTACTTGCCGACCACCAGCTCGGCGACCGCGTCCATGAAGGCGGAGTAGTTCGCGACATTCGCTTCGCCCCGAAAATCCTGAGGAGCAATGAAGTGGAGGTTGCCGTCGCGCGCATGGCCAAAAACCACCGCGTTGCGGACGTTGAACTGAGCGAAGAGTGCATGGAGATCGGTGATCGCCTCAGCCAGCCGCTGCCGGGGGAAGGCAACGTCCTCATTGAGGATGGCGGTTCCCGAACCGCGGCGCGCGCCAATCATGGGGAGAAGGCCCTTGCGCAACTTCCATTTGAGCGCGCGCTGCGTGGGATCGGAAGAGAAGCCGGTGGAGAACGTGCCGTCGAAGCGCGCGATGACGGCAAGCGCTCGTGCGACGCCCTTGCCGAGTGCGATGTCGTCGTCTTCCTGAAACTCGATGAGGAGTGCGGCGGAGGACTCTGTGATCGCGATGGGATGCGGCAGATCGGCCGCCATCGACAGCAGCGACGCACTGTCCATGATCTCGAGTGCCGCCGCACCCGCGTCGGCCAGGGGATCGACCGCGCGTCCGGCTTCGCTCAGGGCATTGAAATAGACGAGTGCGGTGGCGCGCTTCTTCGGATCGGGCACCGTGTCCAGAACAACGTCGGCGAGAAAGCCCAGCGTGCCCTCGGAGCCAACGATCAGATGGGTCAGGATGTCGGCGGGACGCTGATGATCGACGAAGGCGTGGAGCGAATAGCCCATGGTGTTCTTCGTGGCGAATTTCTGCCGGATGCGTCCCGCGAGTGTCTTGTCGGCCAGAACCTTTGTCCGCAGCTCCGCGAGGCCCGCATGGAGACGCGGATGTTTGTTCTTCAGACGGACGTCCACCTCGTCGCGCGCGTCGCCGTGCGTGTCGATCACCGAACCATCGGCCAGAACGAACGTCGCGCCGCGAATCGTCTGATAGCTGTTCTGGGTAACGCCGCAACACATGCCCGAAGCGTTGTTCGCCACGATGCCGCCGATCATCGCGGCTTCGATGGACGCCGGATCGGGACCGATGCGACGGTTCAGCGGCGAGAGAGCTCGGTTTAAAAGCCCGCCGATCACGCCCGGCTGCGCCCAGACGCGCGCGCCGCCTTCTTCGATGCGGAAACGTCCCCAGTCCAGTGACAGGTCGACCAGAATGCCCGAGCCGACCGCCTGTCCGGACAACGACGTGCCCGCGGCGCGGTAGGTGATGGGTTGCTGAAGCGCGCGCGCCACCTCAAGAATCGAGCGCACATCCGATATGTCACGCGGTCGAACCGCGACCTCGGGAACGATGCGGTACATCGAGGCGTCCGACGCCCGGGCGAGACGATCGATGGGGCGGGCCAGAATCCTCGCCGCAGGCAAGACCGCCTGAAGCCGTTTCAGAAGTTCAGGATTCGGAGGTGCGAGGCGAGTCAAGTAAAGATGATCTTAGCGATGCGGCCTCTCCCACGTCGTCATCCGTGATCAATCGCGATGCGTCTCCCACCGCAGGCCCAGGCTCAGCAGACGCTGAATCAACTCGGGATACGTCAGGCCCGCGGCCGCCGCTGATTGCGCGAAGTCTTCATCAGGCGAAAGCTGGGGATTCGGATTCGCTTCGATCACGTAAGCGCGGCCCTCGGGCGACAAGCGCAGATCGACGCGCGCACAGCCCGACATCATCAGGATCTTGTAGGAGCGCCGGCAGAGCTCCTGCATGGCTTTCGCGGCGGCTGGTTCCAGATCCGCAGCGCCACTGTCGATCCCGTGTTTCTTCTGATACGCGAGACTCCACTTGAGACGTTCGGTGGCGATGTGCCGCGTCTCCTCCGGCATCTTCGCGAAGGAGAGTTCCCAAACGGGCAGCGCCTCCGGTCTTCGATTCCCAAGCACGCCGACGTAGAGCTCACGGCCTTCGATGTACTGCTCGACGAGCGCGTCGGTTCCGATGGATTCGTGGATGAAGGTCACTCGTTCCTGAAGCTTGGCGTCCGTCTCGACGACGGAGGCTTGAGAGATTCCGATCGAGGCATCGAGAGTCAGCGACTTCACGAAGAGAGGGAAGGTGAGCCGGGTCGGACGTTTCACTTTGCGACCGCGCGGAACAATCAGGAAGCGTGGAACCGGAATGCGGTGATACGACAGCAACGTCTTGGACAGCGACTTATCGCGCCCCAGCATCAGGCCACGGGAATTGCAGCCGGTGTACGGCAGCTTGAGCATCTCGAGATAGGCGACCACGTTCGCGTCCCAGGTGGCGACTTCGTCGAAGCCTTCCAGGCAGTTGAAAGCAATCTGCGGTTTCTCCGCGTCCATGGCCTTGCGGATGACGCCAAGATCGCTGCCCAGAGCGAGCGGGATCGCGGTGTGACCGAGCGAGCGCAGCGTGGTGATGATGCCGTACTCCATCTTCCATTCGGCCGCCATCACTTCGTCGGGCGTGGCTACCTCGGGCGGGATCAGGCCTTCCTGTACGAGAACGAGAACACGCAAGGGACGCAGCGCCTTGGTGGCCTTCATAGCGCCACCCTGTGTCGACCGCTGTGGAGATGTTTCATGGTTGCCACCGTCAATAACGTCGTGAATTCCAGACGAGCGCGTTCGCGAGGCAGGGTCGAGCGAAGCTCGAGGTGACGACAGCGCGCCGCCATCGCTTCCACCACGGTTTGAATCACGTACTGATAAGCACCCGTCCAACGCGCCACGGTTCGTTGGGCGTCTTTGCCAAGCTCGCGAATGACCTGCTCCGCATCCACACTGCGCGTGGCGGTCGCCGCCCGGGAACTGAACAGGCGCTGCAGGCCGGCATCGTGAAAGGACGGATGCTCGACGCCATAGTGGGCGCGCCGCGCCTCATAGTGTTCGCGCAAGGTCCGCTTCAAACCAGAGAGCGGAGTCATGGTGCGCTGCGTCTTCACCAGCGCCTTTCGCCGCGCCACTTCCTTCATCACGCTGTCGACGTACTCGAGCTTGCGCAGGGCCGGCCAGCCTTTGTATTCCTTGCGCCACTGGGTCTGGGGATCGATCCAGACCGCGAAGGTCTCGGCGAAGTCTTCGTCGGGATGCGCCTGCGCGTACCAGGCGTCGAGATGAACCACGAAGCGCTTGCTGTAAGGCCTCGGCGTGTAGTGATCCGGATACGGCTCGCTGGTTTTTCCGAACGCCTGCACGCGGCCGGGGCGGCGTCTCAGGGAGTACGCGTTTTCGATGGCATGTCCGGCTTCGTGACGCAGGATCTGCAGGCACCACTCCGGCGTGCCGCCTTCGACTTCCAGCATCTGCGCGCGTTCAAGGCGCATCAGCCGCGGATGCGCGAGATAGAACGGGATGGCGATTCCCGGGACGCCGTCAGGGCAGAACCATTCGTCGGAGAGCCAGACATGAGGACGGAAACGCAGACCGCGCGCCTCCAGGTCGGCGTAGAGAGCTTTGACTCGTCCTTCGAGGGCGGTGCCTTCGATACGCAGGCCGAGGTCGCACATGCGCGTTTCCAGAAGGCGCTCGTCAGACCACGTCGCCCAATCGGACGGGCGAAGCGCCGTCTTGCGACGTGGTCTTTTAGGTGCGGAAGGCGTCGCCAGCTTCACCTCTTCAGAGTAAGCGGCCAGGCCCTCCGTCCCAAACCCTTTCAAGGTTTCAACGCAAATTTATTCAGTTCGCGTCGTCGCTCCGTTCCGCGCCTCTGTCGACGGACGCTCCGGCCGAAGCACCCGGACGTTCCCTCCACCTCCGGGGTCCTCGATGCGTTCTCCATGAACGGCGCGGGGGCCCGTGCCCCGCGTTCGCAGAGGTACCGCTCGGCGCCCCTCCGTTCGGGGAACGGTGCTTCGTCCTGCGCTCGGATGGTGGAACGCTTCGCCACGCGCGGAGATCTTTCGGTTGATCTCCAGAGCGCGATCTCTGCGAGTCTTTAGTCGCCGAAGGAAATTCCCAGGCCGCGCGCCGACATCATCACGTCGGAGTCGAGGGGCACGCGCTTGGTGCGGCCGTTGCCGACGGAAGACTTCAAGGGAACGCAGACGATCGTCGGCGGCTTGAGCGCCACCATCGTGCTGAAGTCCTTGTCGCGAACCGCGCGGACCGCGGCCGCGCCGAAGCGAGTTCCGAGGAGACGATCGAACGTGGTGGGCGTTCCGCCGCGCTGAAGATGGCCCAGGACCAGGCTTCGCGTTTCCTTGCCGGTGATTCGCGCGATCTCTTCCGCCACCCACTGGCCGATGCCGCCCAGCCGCGGCGCCTCGCCCTTGTCGAGCGAACGGGTGTGAAGCTGGCCGCCCTTGCTGCAAGCGCCCTCGGCCACCACCACGATCGAAAAGTAGCCACCACGATGGCCTTTTTCGCGATCACGAATCTTTTCGCAGACCCGCTCCATATCGAACGGGATCTCGGGAATGAGGATCACGTCGGCGCCGCCGGCCACTCCCGAATTGAGCGCGATGAATCCGGCGTTTCGGCCCATCAGTTCCACGACCATCACCCGACGGTGCGCCTGCGCGGTGGGATGAAGTTTGTCGATGGCATCGGTCGCGGTGGCGACCGCACTGTCGAAGCCAAAGGTGACGGACGTGCGCGCGATGTCGTTGTCGATCGTCTTCGGCACACCGACCAGGGGGATGCCCTTGTTCGCAAGACGAAGCGCGATGCTCAGAGTTCCATCTCCGCCGATAGCGATCAGGGCGCCGAAGCCCATCGCCTTGAAGTTGCGTACCACCTCGTCGGAGCGATCGGCGGTCTTCACCACGGCTCCGTCCTTCCCGGTATGGGCGACGGGAAACGGACTTACGCGATTCGAGGTGCCCAGGATGGTGCCGCCGAGATGGAGGATGCCCCGGATGTCGCGAGGGTGGAGTTGATGGGCACGCTTGGTCAGCAACCCTTCGAAGCCATCCTCGATGCCGAAGACCTCCCAGCCCAGGTCAAAGGCGGTGCGCGCGGCCGCGCGGATGACCGCGTTCAAGCCGGGGCAATCGCCGCCTCCGGTCAGAAGGGCGATGCGAAATGGCTTTTTCGAACGGGACGGCTTGGGTTTCATGATCGATTCACTAGCGTTGGAGCGTTCCACACAGTCTACTTAAAGGGTCGAGCCGCGGTCTAAGAACCGGACCGATCGCAGCGCCGACCTAAGCTTGTGGCAGTCATTCCCAATCCCATGACCCTCAATCAATCCCGCCTGGTCCGCCTCAACGACAAGTCCAACCTGAAGACGGGCGACTTCGTTCTCTACTGGATGCAGATGCACCGGCGGTTCACGCATAACCATTCGCTCGACTACGCGATCAAGTGCGCGAACGAACTGGGCAAGCCGCTGGTGGTCTACGAGGGGCTGCGCCTCGACTACCCGTGGGCGAGCGCGCGGCTGCATCGGTTCATTGTTGAGGGCATGCGTGACAACGCTGCGACGGCCGCGAAGATGGGCTTCACTTACTGGCCGTACGTTGAGACGGAAGCGCAGCCCGCTCGCGGACTGCTCGCTCGAATCGCGGCCCGCGCGGTTCTGGTCGTTACCGACGAGTTTCCCTGCTTCATCATTCCCGCCCAGAGCGCCGCGTTCGCCTCCAAGGTGGAATGCCCGGTGATCGCGGTGGATTCGAACTCGGTGGTTCCTCTTCGTCTGCTTGGCGATGCGCCCTACGCGGCCGCGCACCTGCGGCCCCGCATTCACAAGGCGTTCGCGGAGGCCTTTGAGCATCGGAGTGCCGCCAGGCCGAAGGCGCCGAAGACGGACGCATCGAAAATCGATCCGGGGTTCAGCCTGGCTCGCTTCGACGACATCGCGAGTCTGATCAAGGAGCTTCCGATCGATCAGGCAGTTGTTCCGGTCGAGGCGAAGCCCGGCGGAGCGTCGGCCGCGCGCGCCCAGCTGAAGGCGTTTCTCAAGAAAGGCCTGCCGATCTATGCCGAAGATCGATCCGATCCCATGCCGCCCTCGGCGTATCACGGCTCCGGTCTCTCGCCGTATCTTCACTTCGGGCACATCGGCATCGAGGACGTCGTCACGTCCGTGCTCGACTCTGGCGATGCGTCGGCGGGTCTCCATTTTGAGAACAAGGGAAAGCGTGAGGGGTTCTTCGGGCACGATCGCAACATCAACTCCTTTCTCGATGAAGCGATGACCTGGCGCGACGTCGGTTACGTCTGGCATCTGCATCGACGCGAGGACGCGAAGTCGCTTCAAACGGCCCTTCCGAAGTGGGCGATGGCGACACTTCATCTTCATGCGGGCGATCATCGCGAGTTCACCTACAGCCTTGAAGAGTGGGAGAACGCGGCCACGCACGACCCGCTGTGGAACGCCGCGCAGAAGGAGCTTGTGGCGACGGGTTCGATTCACAACTACATGCGGATGTTGTGGGGCAAGAAGGTGATCGAGTGGTCTCGGTCGCCGGAAGAGGCCTACGAGACGCTGGTTCATCTCAACAACAAGTACGCCCTCGACGGCCGGAATCCGAACTCCTACACCGGCATCCTTTGGTGTTTTGGTCTCTTCGACCGGCCGTGGTCTGAACGTAAGGTCCTCGGTCAGCTCCGTTACATGTCGTCCGCGAACACCGCGAAGAAATTCAAGCTCGGTCCGTATCTTGACTGGGTCGCGACCTTGCCTGTTCTGAGATGAACAGCCTGCGACGGGAAGCCAACTCGCGTCTCGCGTCGGTGTCCCTGTTCCTGCTCTTTCTGATTGTTCCGTTCGAACCGCGATTCACCGTCCCCTTCGGATCGTTTCGTCTCTCTCTGATTGAAGCGGTCGCGGTTCCGTGTTTTGTCGCTCTCTTCATGACGACGCGCGGGCGCGGAATCGCCGCCTGGAAGTCTCCGACTCTTCGATGTCTCGCAGGTCTTGTGGCGGTGGCGCTCATCTCCGCCGCTGTTTCGGACGTTGAACCGTCGCGCGCCCTGAAGTTCGCGTTTCGTCTTGGCGCGATGACGGCTTTCGCCTTTCTGATCGCCCGGCTCACCGATACGGAACGTCGCTTGGGAATGATCGGTCTTGCGATCTCAGGTGCGATCGCTGCTGTGCTGGCCCTGCTTGAAGGTCTGGGCGTTCGCTCGCTCGACGTGATGCTCGGCGCCTTCCGGGAAATCCCTTTCAATGTCGCGGGCGTCCGTCGCGCGACGGCGGGCTCGGAGTACCCCAATCTTGGCGCTGCCATCATCGTCTACGCGCTTTTGATCGGTGCCGTGCGGCTCGGCGCCCAGCGATGGAAGCGCCTCGCCTGGGTCGCGCTCATGGCGAGCGGCCTCGTCTTCACCTATTCGCGGGGAGGCTGGCTTGCCGGACTCGCGGGCCTTTCGTCGATTGGCGCGGTTGAGTGGAAACGCGATCGAACCTCGTTCATGCCTGCCATCGCGTTCGCCCTGATCATCGGACTCTTCATCACGCGCGGGGAAATCTCACAGCTCCGCCTCGGTGGCGAGAATGCAAACGACTTTTACGCTGCGTCCTACAAAGTGCCGCTCCAACTTGCCATGGACCCGGGTGTCGGCACGACGCTCCCGGTCACGATCCGAAACGTCGGCCGACGTGCGTGGCGAACGGCTGACGGGATCCACCTGTCGTATCACCTCTATGCATCGGGTGAACAGCCGCTCGTTGATGGGCCGCGCACCAACCTTCCTCATGACGTGCTTCCGGGAGAGTCGGTGACGATCCAGGCGTCCCTCCGCGCTCCTGTGAACTCAGGCGACTATCTGGTGATGTGGGACCTCGTTCACGAGGGCACGACCTGGTTCTCCGGGCAGGGCGTCAAGCCAGGTGTGGTTCGCTTGATTGTGGGCAGCGACGCGCCGGAGGGGGAAGCTATTTCGGAAGCCGCCGCGATTCAGGCGATCCCGGACACGCTCGCCTGGAGGCCATCCCGCTGGGAACTCTGGTCGGTTGCTCTGCGGATGTGGAAGTCGCATCCGCTGCTCGGCGTCGGCCCGGACAACTTCCGATGGACCTATGGAGCGGTCGCGGAGAAGTCGACGTTTGATACGCGGGTGTTCGCCAACAACATGTTTCTGGAGATCGCGGCGACTCTTGGCACGCTCGGCCTCGTCGCGTTCGTTGCCGGGCTCGTCGTTGCCCTGCGCCAGGGTTGGGCGCAGGCCCCGCATTCAGACGTCGCTCTGACCGCCTTCGCCATTCTCGTGGCCATGACGGTGCACGGGCTGGCTGACTATCTGCTCGCCTTCACGGGCCACTATCTCGTGTTCGGATTCGCCATGGGTGCGTTGGCCCGCCGCCCGACGGTCTGAGGCTGTCGTCAGTTTGGAAGGTGTTCGCGGGTCAGGTTGCGATGGCCCGAGGTCGTGACGACCACGTTGTCCTCGACGCGGATTCCGCCAAACGGCGCGAGCTGATCGATCAACGGCCAGTTGAAATCGGCCGAGGTCTCGCCGCTGCGATGCGGTTCCAGCAACATCTGCACGAAGTAGATGCCTGGCTCAATGGTGAAGACATGTCCGACTTCCATCACTCGGGTATTGCGTAAGAACGGATGCGCCTCGGGAGGCGGCAGCACTCCGCCTTCGCGCGCCTTCTGGTGTCCGCCGATGTCGTGGACCTGAATGCCGAGATGATGGCCGACGCCGTGAGGGAAGAAGACGGACGTGTAGTGCTCGTCGACCGCGGTGTCGATGGAACACTTCAGCACGCCGTGTTCGATCAGCGTCTCGCCGATCTTCCGGTGGGCGGCCAGGTGGATGTCGACGTATGAGCCGCCCGGTTTCACCATGGCGCACAGCTCGAGCTGAAGCTTGTTGAGCGCGTCGGAGAGAGCCTTGAACTTCGGGTCGGCGGAAGGCGCCACGGACGTGCGCGTGATGTCGCAGCCGTATCCGTTGTCTGAAGCACCGGCGTCGAGCAAAAGGACCTTGCCGGATCCGGTCGCGCGCTTCGCGTGATAGTGAAGGATCGCGCCCTTCTCGTCGAGGCAAACGATGGTGGGATAGGGAAGCGCGTCGTCCGTGCAGTCTGCGGCCTTGACGAACTCGTGATGAATGCCGAGTTCGCTTTGGCCCGCCAGGAATGCTTCGCGCGCCGCGTTGTGACCGCGAGCGCCGGCCGCGGTGGCGCGGCTCAGGCATTCGACTTCGTAGTCGGTCTTGACGGCGCGATCCCAATCCATGCGCTTGACCAGGGCTTCGGGATTGACCCTGAGGCCCGCGTCTTTCGCGCGCTGCTCATCGTCGCCCACGAACGCCGCGTTGCTGATCTCTCCGATTTTGTCGAACACGCCGCGGGCCGTGTCGGCTTCATCGATGTCGAACTCATTCGTCCAAAAATCGTTTGAGAAAGGAGCGCGTTCGTACCAATAGTCCTTGGGGGCCCAGCGGATCAGACGCGGTTTCGCGCCGGCCTTGATCACGATGGCGTGATGCGGTCCCTTGAGCGGGCAGAAGCTCGCGAAGTGCGGATTGGAGCGGAACGGCGGCTCCATATCGTCCGCGTAGTAGATCATCTGCGAACCAGCGCCCAGGACCACCGCGTCGAAACCTGTTTCCGTAAGCGTCTGGGTGGCCGTCTTCACCATCTTCGCGATGTGATCGCGGTACAGCTTCGAGAGATCCATAAGGGTGAACGCTAGAAGCAGGACCGCTGCGTCGTCAAACGGCCGGGTCGGAAGCACGCGCCGTTCGCGTTCGCTCCGTCGTTAAGCCGGACGTCAGCTCCCGCTGCTACGGTGCGCGCACCATGAATCGCTCCTCCCTCCGAATGTCCTCTTTGCTCGCGACTGTCGCGCTCTTCACTCTGAGTGGAAGGCCCACATCGGCGGCCGACGGCCCGTATGTCTTCAAGAAAGACATCGCCATCGGTGGCGAAGGCGGCTGGGATTATCTGTCGGTTGATGCAGCGGCGAGACGCCTCTACGTCACGCATGCCACCAAGGTGGTGGTCATCGACCTCGACACGGAAAAGGTTGTCGGCGAGGTTCCGAACACGCCGGGCGTCCACGGTTTTGCTATCGCGGCGGATCTCGGCCGTGCCTTTGCAAGCGCCGGCGCCTCCTCCAAGGCGTCGATCGTGGATCTGAAGACGCTGGCGCTGATCTCCCAGGTCGATACGGGCGCCAATCCGGATTCCATCCTCTATGAACCGTCGCGTCATGAGGTCTACACCTTCAACGGTCGCGGTCAGTCATCCACCGTCTTTGACGCGAAGACTGGCGCCGTGGTCGCGACCATCCCGCTCGACGGCAAGCCGGAATTCGCCCAGGTCGACGCGAAGCTCGGGCGCATCTACGTGAACATCGAAGACAAGAGCGTCATTCGCGCTATCGACATCAAGACTCACGCGGTCGTCGCGTCCTGGCCGCTGGCTCCCGGGGAAGAGCCCACCGGCCTGGCATTCGATCCGACCACGCGACGTCTGTTTGCCACCTGCGACAAGGTCATCATCGTACTCAATCCGGACAGCGGCAAGGTGGTGACGAGCCTCGTCACCGGCGACGGCGTTGATGCGATTGCCTTCGATCCTTCGACGAAATACATCCTGGCCTCGGCCTCCGATGAAACGTTGACCGTGGCCCATCTCGATTCCGCGGACCATCTCAGTCTGGTGCAGACGCTGAAGACGCCCGCCCGCGCCCGAACGCTGGCGCTTGATCCGAAGACTCACAATCTTTACTTGGCTACGGCAACGTTCGAACCAGCGCCTCCCGCCACCGCCGCCACCCCGCGTCCTCGCCCCAAGATGGTCGCAGGCAGCTTCCGGGTCGCGGTCTTCGAGATGAAGTAGGCGGCCCTGGAGTCTTCCCGGACTCGGCTGATAGTGTGCCGGGCAAGGAGATTCCACGATGAAGTACAACCAGCTCGGCCGCACCGGCCTTTACGTTTCCGAGATCTGTCTCGGCACCATGACGTTTGGCGGCGGTGAGAACACCGGGATGTGGCAACAGATCGGAAACCTTGGTCAGAGCCAGGTCGACGCGGTGATCGGTCGAGCGCTGAGCGCCGGCGTCAACTTCATCGACACCGCGGATATCTATTCTCTCGGCGCGTCCGAAACGCTGGTCGGTCAGGCCCTGAAGAATCTCGGAACCATCCGCAAGGACGTTGTGATCGCCACCAAGGTGTGCGGTGACATGGGTCCTGGTCCGAACGATCGCGGCGTGTCGCGCGGGCACATCATGGATTCGGTCGATGGCAGCCTCAAGCGTCTGCAGATCGATCACATCGACCTGTATCAGGTTCACGCCAACGACATCGTCACGCCGATCGACGAGACGCTGCGCGCGATGGATGACCTGGTTAAGGCGGGGAAAGTGCGCTACATCGGCATCTCCAACTGGTCCGCCTGGAAGATTGCGAAGGCGCTGGGCATCAGCGAGGCCCGTGGCTACGCGCGCTTCGAGACGCTGCAGGCGTACTACTCGATCGCGGGTCGCGATCTTGAGCGCGAGCTTGTTCCCATGATCAAGGAAGAACGTCTCGGCTTGATGGTCTGGTCGCCGCTTGCTGGCGGTCTTCTCTCCGGTAAGTTCGGCCCGGGCGCGCCGACCGCGGAAGGTTCGCGTCGCTCCACCTTCGATTTTCCGCCCGTCAACAAGGATCGCGCGTGGCCCTGCGTCGCGGCCATGCGTGAGATCGGCGATGCGCACGGTGTCTCGGTTGCGCGTGTGGCGCTCGCCTGGATTCTGGCGAAGCCGTACGTCATGAGCATCATCATCGGAGCGAAGACGGTCGAGCAGCTCGATGACAACCTCGCCGCCACGACTCTGTCGCTCACCGCGGATGAGATGAAGAAGCTTGACGAGGTCAGCGCCTTGCCGTCCGAGTATCCCGGCTGGATGATTGATCGGCAGGGCGGCAACCGCGTGCCGAAGCCGTTTGTGCCGAAGGCTTAGTTCGTCGACAGGCGTTTCGCGAGGGTCCGTCGTCTCGAGTTCGTTGCGAAGAGTTCGTGATCGTCGTCCGGTTGCTTCCACTCATCGACCCAGGGTAAGAGGGCAGACGCTTCCATGGGCCGCGCGATGAAATAACCCTGAGCCATATCGCATTGGAGCGACCGGAGCAGGTCGAAGTCCGCTCGGGTCTCGACCCCCTCGGCCACCGAGGTGATCTTCAGCTTCCGCGCCATGCGCAGACTCGACTCAAGGATGA
>JBDTQB010000004.1:0-39472 GCA_039932395.1 Vicinamibacteria bacterium
TTTCGTCGCAGAGAGAACGTGGGCTCGTGAAGATCGAGAATGCGACGGAACATCCAGCGCATCTCATCCAGAAGTTCGGGATCGAGCGCTTTGCCCTTGACCAACTCAAGAGGATGGTCGGCGGGTGTGCTCGACGTGCGCCAGCGACGGGCCAGGGAGCCGATTTCCTTTCGCTGTGCGTCGAGGGGCGTGCCATCGTTTCGAACGACCGTCGGGCAGCAGAAGCTGGAAATGACGCGTGTCTCTCCGGAAACAGCATCGAACGAAAACGGAAACATCTGGCAGGTGAGGGGTTTGGCTGCGCCCCCGAGTTCTTCATGGATACGGCATCGGTTGCCTTCAGAAAGGAATCCGCAGACGCCGTCGGGTCTTTTCCGGATGCGGTTCAGGCCCGAGGCCACGAATTCAAAGGGTGAGGACGCGGCCCCGGGCGGCGCGGTGGGCGATTCCCTGAACCATCGCTCGGCTTTCTCCTTGTCGTAGCGCTGCTTTTCCGCATCGGTGACCACGATGTCGAAGGCGCGCCGGCAGCATTCCCCGCAACTTCGGCAGGTGAAGTTCTGTTCGGTGTCGAAGACCTCAGACATGGGCCAAGGCTAATCGTCCAGGCCACACATTGACGCAGACCATCACTCTTTCCTAAACTACCTGTTCACCGTTCGCTTGGGAGATCGTCCAACGGTAGGACATGCGGCTCTGAACCGTAGAATCGGGGTTCGAATCCCTGTCTCCCAGCCAGCGCTTCGCGGGCGGAGCCCGCAAGCTTTCGGCAGGTAGACAGTGTTTCGGGACGTCGCTTCGCTCAGTCTCGAATCCTTCCGGCCTCCATTAACGAACTTCGGCGGCGGAACTCGCGAGCATCGTCGGCGGGGCGTACATCGCTCGATCCTTGAGCGTTCGCTAAACTTGGCGGTGCCCCCTCCTCCATCATGACTTGCAGAAATCCGCTTCCCGCGGAAACGATCCGTCGAACGACCGCTTGTTAGAACTTCCTCCACCACCCTGGTATCAGCGGATGGCCATTCGGCTTGGCCTGGCACCCGAGGGACGCAAGGCCGGCCGTGACGGCCACAGGTCAGCGCTGCTGCCTTTTTTCCCCCCGGGCTCAACCGGAACGGACTCCGTGAAGTGCCCGAAGTGCGACACCGAGAACGGGCCCAACCTGGATCGTTGCAAGCGTTGCCGGCGGCCGTTGTTTTCGTCGGGCGAGGAGATTGAGACCGTGCGGTTGCCCCTTTGGGTGGTTCTAGCACTCGTGGCCCTGGTTGGCGGAGTCGCTTTCTGGGGCGGACAGCGGCAGGGTCGCGCGTCCGCCCAAAACCCAGCACCGGCGCCGAGTGTGGTGGCGACTCCGCTTCCTCAGCCGAGCGCTTTGGCGTCCGTGCGATCCGCGTCAGACATCGCGCCCTCAGAGAGCGGAAGCACTTGGGCTCTCTATCGCTCGAACGATCGCGTGTCCAACCACCTGATTGTTGGAGCGAGTTTTACCAACATCAACGGCGTCCAACTGATGAGCCTTCTCTGCAACGGCCAGGACGCCGGCCTCGCGGTGCATCGCTCCCTCCTTCCCGCATCGGATGGGGTCTCTGCGGATGCGAAGCAGGTCGCATCTTCAATTGCGATTGCCCGACGAGTCTTCGATCGCGATCCGCGCAAGGTGGAGCTGACCTTCGGCGACGCAAGCTCGGTGGAGGTCGACGTCTTCCCGGAAAACTTCATCGAATTCGCGCGGCGCGTCGCACTTGCACCGAAGGTCAGGACCGTGACGGACAACTTCGACACCACGGGGTGGAGCGAGGTGATCGAGCGCGTGCTTGGAGAGTGCGGGCTGACGGGTCAGACGCAGGCCACGCCCGCCCCGACGCCGTCCGCAAAGCCAGAGCCCGCGCGAAAAGCGCGGCGTTCTCCCAAAAAGCGCAAGTAGCGCTTTACCGCGCGACGCTCAGGCGGGAATCGGTTGGGATACAACCCTCGTGGCCGCAAAGGCACACGTCGGTCTGGTTCGCGCTCTCTGGCCTGCACATTTCGCTGCAGACCTGGCGACCGTCCGGAACGACACCGACTTCATTCTGGCAATGGCAGCTCGGGTTTTCACAAGCCATGGGTGTCCCTCCTCATCGATGGTGCTGAGTTCTAGCGTGACTGCACACACCGGAACGTGCTGTATGAAAACTGGCAATGAGGATGGGCCGCCTGACGGAACGAGCGGCGCATCAAGGCGGTCGAGGTACGCGGCGACGCACCCTTGAGAACATAGCGCTCTGCCTCGAATATCTTCGCGGAGTGCCCTTTGAGTGCGGGCAGTTCTTGATAGCCCACAAACGGAGCGAGCTGGGTCGACGTCCACTCCCAGCCATTCGCCATCATGTCCGACAGACCGTTCGGGGTATCACCTGCGGGATGAGAACAAACCGGTGCTGGATCCCAGCGATCGAATCCGAAGACGCCGTAGGATGGCCAAGGATCTCCCTCGCCCCAGGGGAACGCCCGTTCCGGACCCTCGCTCGATCCGAACGCCGCGCGATGGAACTCCGCTTCGCTTGGAAGGCGGCTGCCCTTCCACCGCGCATAGGCCTCGGCTTCCGCGTGGCTCACATAAACAGGCATGGCGCCGTTCAACGGGACTTCGCCAAACATGGACCTGTACTTCCACGAGCGGGCGCGCTTGACCCAGAACGCGGGATGGTTGATCTCTGACGCCTGCCTCCAGGCCCATCCGCTCTTAGACCACAGCGAGGCATCCGTGTAGCCGCCTTCGTTGACGAAACTCAGGTAGTCGTCGTTCGTGACGTTGCGCGACTGAATCGCGAACACGGGGACGCGGACGTCCATCCGGCCGTACTCGACATCCCAGGCAAAACGCGCGGTCGAAGGGTCAAGGCCAAGACGCGCAGACCCCTCCGCGATCTCAACGAAGCGCGACGGCGGCGCTTCCCCGGACGGGGAAGGCAGGGGGCCGCTCTTCTTCTGAGCCTGAGGGAGCTGATGGATGAGCGATGCAATCCGTTCGGCCATCATCAACCGATACTCGATCGCAAGCTCAACGGCGCCAATGTCCGCGGCCGTTGGATGAGCCACGCGGGCTCCAAACGCGCAGGCATCCAACGCCGCGTCGAGGGCGGTGCGCACGCGACGATTGTAGGCACGTGTCGCGGCCACCGTCGGCCATTGAATCGCATCACCCGTCGACTGCGGGGTGCTTCCGCACAGTGCTTCAGGCGCCACCAGCTCTGCCCCGAAGAGTCGGTCGAGCCGATGGTCAAAGGACGCCAGACCCAGGCCGTCCCGACAGAGAAGATTCCAGTCGAAGGACTCGAGGTGCCCAAGAAAAAAGATCAGCCGGTGTGGCTGACTCCCCGGGCGTTCATAGAGGGCCTCGCCGCGAAGCAGCGCGAAGAGGCGGTCGGTCTCGAATCGAGCTTCGCGCAGACGCGACTTGAGACGTTCGTGTGCCACCTTCTTCAAGCGGCCGCCCGGGCCCTGGTCGAGTGCTACCGGGCGGCTGAAGTCCCCTGTCCGACGAGTGAGGAGGCCGGTGATCATCGAGAAAGCCGCTCGCTGCGTTCATCTGAGTGGTCGGCGAGCTTGCGGAACGGCCGTGGTTGAGCCGACTCGGCACTCTGGCCTGAGGCCACGGGGATGACGCTGCGAAGGCGCGCTGCCTCGCGAAACAGCTTCACGCGCTGGTTGAGAAGCGACAACGCGTCCGGGTCGGGTTCGACGAATCGATCCATCACAGCTTTGATCTCCTTAATCAACAGACCTCTCTCAAAGGCGAGGGAATTTCTGCTAACGAATTTCCTTGGCCTTGAGCCAGGTGTCGAGTTCGGCCATCGCCTCTTCTTTGCTGCGACCGTAACGCTCCTGAATCTTGCCGAGAAGGACGTCCTTGTCTCCCTTGACAAGAGTCACGTCGTCGTCGGTCAACTTGCCCCACTGCTGGCGGGCGTGACCTTCAAGCTGCTTCCACTGACCTTTGAAAATGTCGCTGTTCATTTGTATGTCTCCTGGTTTTGGGGCTGCTTAGTTGTTGGTCGCGACTTCGATTTCGCTCGCCACGCGCGCGACACCGTCGACGTTCCAGGCGAGTTCAATCGCGCGGAGTTTTTCGTTCAGCGTCGGAACCTTGCCGGAAAGCAGGACCACGCCGTTGTTGACGGAGGCAACGCTCACCGAATTCACCATCTTGTCCACCTTCAGAGCCGCCTGAACGCGATCTTTGACGACGGCGTCGGAGGCCTTAACGGAGTCCTTGAAGGCGTCGGGCACCACCTGAACCAGGTTATTGACGCTCTTCACCCCGTCGACACCGCGCACGGTGGCAGCGGCCTTTTCCTTGTCCATCTCGGTCTTCACCTTTCCGTGGAGGGTGACGGCGCCGTTGACGGTATCCACGTTCACGCCGCGGACGCTGAGTCCCTCGGTGGTGAGGAGCGCGATCTTCGCCTTGGTGGTCAGCCACGCATCCGACGTATCCGCGGAAACCGTCACGCTCAATAGCCCGGCCAACGCCAAGCCCACAAGAACGGATTTGATTGATTTCATGATTTTCCAGTGCTCCAAAGTGCCAGCCGATGCTGGCGACCATCGGACAGGGAGCAACGCCCGTGCCAGAAGTCGAAGCCCGATAGTTAAAGGACTTACGCGGCCAAAGTTCTGTTTCGGGGGTTGAATGTAGAAAGAGCAAAGGCGACCCACTGCGCGGGATCTATCGGATGCCCGAACCAAGGACGAAATAGATCCGGAGATCGCCGCTACGGCCATCACTTGCCCCCAGGAAGAAAGGGCCGAAGAACGTGTCGGCCGAGATACCTGCGGTGAAGCTGGTCTTGAACACGGCGCTGCCCATTCGGTCAAACGCACTCCCCATCTCAACGACTCCGGTCAGATACAACCGGTCGCCCAGTAGCCTCGGCAAACGACGGAGCTGCGAGCGAAAGGTCACACCGCCAAGAAGAAACCTGTCGCCCCGGAGGGAGCCGGGTGCGAACGAGCCGAGTCGGAATGGCCCACCCAGGGTGAATTGATAGAGCGGGGGCGGGGGCTCATCGCCGAAACTCGTACCGCCGTCAAGGTGCAGCGTGACGTGCTGACGTTGCCCGAAACGGAAAGCGCGACTGAGGGTTGCCTGCGCCTTCCCAAATTCCTGCGGCGCTCCAGGGAGCTTCATGAACCAGGTCGTGCTTGCGCTGACGTGCGTGCCGCTCGTAGCGAAGTAAGCGCGATTCCGGCCGTCGTAGTCGATCCGTCCATGGAACGATCGCTCGGGGCCTTCGTTTGATGGAGACAGCTCGCCCAGGCGCGTGTGATTCTTCACATACGCAGCGTCGTAGCCGACCCGGAGTTGAGCCTTGCGACCGAAAAGCCATCCGGCGTCGAGGCCACCTCCCACGCGCTCGCGGTTGTAGATCGCCACCAGATCGTCGTTGTCGACGTACAGGTTTTCGTTGACGCGCGAGTACGAAACGCGCGGCGCCACGAACGCGCCGCGCCGCATCGAACCGGTTCCGCCCAGGGGCTGAAGCAGTTCGGCGCTGAACTTCATGGTCGATCCCACCGAAGCGTCCACCCGCAGCTCGGATCCAAGACTCGTCACATCCATGAAGGTGACGCGGGCTCCGAAGGTCAGATTGATGTCTTTGTTCTCGTTGTCCAGATCAAGCCCCAAGGCCACCAGCGGCGGCGCGTAGGACTTGTCGGTCACGTCGACGGTCAGGCCTTCGGTGCTCCCGCGCTGCGTGCGGTGATACGAGGCGCTGGCATAGCGGCCATAGCCGATCACCCAGTCGAGATTGGGTTCAATGACGGCGGGATCAGAGGCTTTGGCAAGGTCCTCGGAAAGACGTTGCGAGATTTGCCTGGCCGCCGCTTCAGAGACGCCCATGACTTCAACGAAAGAGACGGGCCCCGTGTGCGGCTTGCGCCGCTTCCGGATACGCGCCTGGTAGTCGGCCCAGTCCGGCTCGCTCAACGCGTAGCGAAGGAGCTCCGACGCGTGCGCTTCGGCTGCTTCATATCCGCGTGCCTCCAGCTCGTTGGACTGGCTGAAGGCGGCCGCTCCGAAACTTTCGACGTCGGGAACAATCACCACATCGGCGGCGGCGAGCCGTGGCTTGTCGAGATCCTCCATCATCAGGCGAATCGCGCGATTGGCGACGGCTTGAATGCTGTTGACCGGGCGGTCTTTTTGGGGAGAACTCACGTTCACGGCAATCACGACCGTCGCTCCCATCGCTTTTGCAACGTCCACCGGGACGTTGTTCAGAATGCCGCCATCCGCCAGCATTCGCCCGTCGAAGACAACGGGCTCGAAGGTTCCCGGCAGCGCCATGGAGGCTCTCAGGGCGAGGTTCAGAGGTCCGTGATCGAGGGCCACGCTCTCGCCGGTCTCGAGATCGGTCGCGACGGCGCGAAACGGTATGGCCAGATCGTCAAAACGATCGACGGTGGAGAATGGAAGGGTCACGCGACTCAACAGCAGACCGAGGCGATGGCCCGAGTTGAGCCCGCTTTGAATCTCAAGGCCATGGCGCAGGCCCAGATCAAGCTTCACCGCGTACGCCGCATCGTCCTCCTTCCGCCGATAGGACTTCACCGAGTAGGGCAGATCCGGCTGGAGGGTGCGCTCCCAGTCCTCGGCGGTCAGCATGGATTGGATCTGAGGCGCCGACATTCCGGTGGCGTAAGCGCCACCAATGAAGGCGCCGATGCTCGAACCCGCCACCACGTCCACGGGGATCCTGTGCTCCTCCATCCAGCGCAGGACGCCGACGTGGGCCACACCTCTGGCCGAACCTCCGCCGAGGGCGATTCCGATCTTTGGTCTCGAAGGTTGAGCCACGACCTCGGCTACCGGCTGGGCGAGAACGACGCCTGGAACACACAGGCAGGTCAAGAGAGCGAAGCCCGTCGCGGCGACGGGCGGAAAAAGGCACTTCACGACAGATTTCTGAGCAAGTGGGATGCCAGCGCGTTCGGCGAAGGTTCGCGCATCTCGTTGATCCATGGCACGTTGCTTGCTCAACCCGAACTCTGAAAGAGGTAGTCAATGAACGGATCAAAGCTTTTGGGTGTCGTCCTGCTCGTCCTGGGAATTCTTGCCGTCGCCTATGGCGGCTTCAGTTACACGAAAGACACGGACAAGGTCGACCTCGGTCCGATCCATCTCACGGTGAAGGACAAGGAGCACGTGAACATCCCGCTCTGGGCGGGGGTCGCCGCTGCGATCGTCGGCGGAATCATGGTCGCTTCCCCGTCGAAGAAAAACGGATGATCCACCGCTCTAGCTGGCGGAACGTTGCGATGGTCGGGGTGGCGGTTTGCCTTGGCGGTTGCGCCTCGATGAAGCCGCTCCCTCCGGGTGAGGCTCTGACTGAGTCGCAGCGCACGGATGCGATCAGCCGTGCGTCTGTGTGGGCTCCCACCGATATCAAGTCGGTGAATTTCAAAACGGGTCCGAAGATCGATGGCGGGTACTCCTACAACCAGTGGGTGACCTGCGAGTACAAAGAGAAGAAGATGACCGGCGCTTCACCCAAGTTCACGTGTGAGACCAAGGCCGACAAAAGCATCAAGGTCAAATACGGCTTGCGCAACGCGGAGATCTACGGTGAAGTCCTCTCCACGCGTCTCTTCTGGGCACTTGGCTTCCCAGCCGACACCATGTTCCCCGTCCGCGTCCGTTGCAAAGGATGCTCGGCCGACCCTCAACGCAATCCGGCAAAGACGCACACCACTCAGGAGTTTGATCCGGCGGTGGTCGAGCAGAAGCTCGCCGGTCGCATCATGGAGACTCATGAAGATTCCGGCTGGGAGTGGTCTGAGCTCGACAACATCGGGCCCAACGCTCCCAGGGACGCGCGCACGCATCGGGATGCCTTGAAACTCCTCGGCGCCTTCATCCAGCACTCCGACAGCAAGCCCTCGAATCAGCGACTGGTCTGCCCGAAAGGTGAGAAAGTCGGCAAGTTGGGGTGCAAGGCTCCGGTCATGATGGTCCAGGATCTTGGTCTCACTTTTGGAGAAGCGGGCCTGCTGAACAAGAACCAGGACTCAGCGAGCCTTCAGAACTGGATTGACGTGCCGGTCTGGAAGCCCGGAGAAACCTGCGTGGCCGAACTCAAGGGCTCGTTCACGGGCCACTTCACAGATCCCAAGATCAGCGAAGCGGGCCGCGCCTTCCTGGCCAATCTCTTGATACAACTTTCCGATCAGCAGCTGGCCGATCTGTTCGAAACGGCGCGCATTGGCAAGCGTTCAGCCGGTCCGAGCCGTGACCCCAAGAAGGATGCTCCGCCTGCGAGTGTTGAGGAGTGGGTCAAGGTCTTCAAGACGAAGCGAGCGCAGATCGTCGATCGCCGCTGCCCGGCGTAGAAACGGCGGCGCCGTAACGCAACAAAGCCCCGGGGCGAATCACCCCGGGGCTTGACGTCTCCTGCTGACGATCTAGATGACCGGTGTGGGAGACGGAACGGCCGTAGCAGGAGGGGGAGGCAGCGGAGCGGAGATGGTCTCCGACCCCTCCTGACGCTGAATCACTCCGCTATCGATCGTGACGCCCGCGCGGCTGATCGCCTGGAAGAACAGTTCATTCCCCGCGATCTCGCAGATCATGAAGTGATAGTCCGTGTCAAAGGCCTTGGCCGACAGATCCGATGCGCGAATGTCGCCCTTGCGTAACGACCCTCCGGCGCCCGAAACCCAGTAGACGATCCCGCCTTTTTGAGGCTTGATTCGTTCATAGAAGTGATCGTGGCCCGAGAACACCGCGCTGACGTTGTACTTCACGAACAACGGCTCGAGCGCCGCGCGCGTTTCCAGCGACGAGCCGTGGGTCTTGCCCGAGGAGTACAGGGGATGATGGAAAAAGGCGATCTTCCAGTCGGAGACCGAAGAGGCGAGTTCTTTTTCCAGCCAGTCGAGTTGTTCTTTGTCGATGTACGTGGAGTCGAGGGCGAAGAAACGGATGTTCTGGCTTTTCGGCGGACGGAACGTATAGAAGCGATTCGTGCCCATGTTGAAGAGCTTGTAGAAGCGCTGGTTTGGGTTGTCGTGATTGCCGAGGCTGGCGTGGAAGATCACGCCGCCGTCAATCAGCGGCTTGTAGGGCGTCTCGAACTTCCTCTTCATTTCGGAGGGGCTGTCTCCGCCGTAGATGTTGTCGCCCGCCATGATCATCAGATCGAAAGGAAATTCCTTCCAGACCTTGACCATTTGGGCGGCCATCTCATACTGCCCGCGATCACCACGGCCACTGTCGCCCATGACCGCAAAACGCAGCGAACCTTCCTTCATGGGAAGTTTGATCAGTTGGCCTCCCTCGGGTGTATTGACCGAGGCCGCCTGCTGATCACCGCTGGCGCGCGGCGCCATGGCCAGGAGGGGTGAAAGCCCCAGCCAGAGGGCCGCGCGTCGGCGACTGATTTTCTCGTCGTCAAACGCAGTCATTTGATCAACTCCGGCGCCGCCGCGGATATGTAGTCCACGATGAGCTGCGCCCTGGTGTCCAAGAGGATCAGAGTGCGGCCGACGAAGAAGTACTGAAGCGGATCGAGGATTTCCGGCAGTGCTGCGAGAACACTCGCGGGGACGGTGGAGTGAGTAGCGCCCTGCGGATACGCCCCGTTCACGCGCACGGCCACCGGGATGGCATCTTCGTCGTGTCCCGGATTGCCTTCGACCACGGCTTTCTGCGCGGCTTTGCTATCGGGACCTCTCAGCTGTTCGGCGATGAGACGCTTGAACAGGGGTTGAATTTCGGGACGAAAGACGTCTCCCTGCCGGGCCTTGGCTCGCTTTGCCGTGATCGCCGTCGCGAGCGCTTTCTGCACCACGCCAGGGTCCAAGGGGCCAATGCGCGCCAGCTCCTTCTTTTGAAGGGCCAGATACTCGGCCACCTCTTTTTTGTAGTGGCGAACCGCCTCCTGCTCGTCCTTGTCCTGATGGCTCAGCTTCGCCTTCTTGAGTTTCTTCGCGACCTTCTCCGCCTGCACCTTCTCCTGCACGTCGAGTTCAGCACCTTCCGAGAGAGCCGCCGAGGGGATGGCGATGTAGAAGGCGGCGAGCGGACTCATGAGAAGTCGCGCGGCACTGCGTCTTGGAATGGCGTCTGGGTCGTACATGGTGCGTCTCCTGTTCAATTTTTGGACTTGCTCGAGGGCGCTTTGGCCTCGCCAGCCTTCTTGGCTTCTGCCTTTTCGGCTTCTGCCTTTTCGGCTTCTGCCTTTTCGGCTTTTTTCGCCTCTTCGGCGTCCTGCATCGCGAGCTTGGTCTGCGACCAGTCGTCCTCGAACACCGAACTCATGCGCGAGATCACTTTCCGGTCGCGGACGATGATGCCGACTTCCCGGCGTCCATCGAGTTCCAGTTTGCGCAGGCTCTGGCTGCCGACAAAAGCCTGCAGTCCATCGCGCACGATGGCGCGCACGTGCAGCCGCATGGTTGGAAGCTTCTCTGCGGGCAGGCCGGAGCCACGCCTGCCGAGTTTGCCCAGGATGCGAACGTTGACTCCGGCCGCGACCCGTTGTTGAAGAATCCTGATCATGTCCGGATCGGTCAGTTTCGGGTCATAGATCATCAAGGACTTGCGAGCGCCCTTGAGAAATCTGCCCAGGGTTTCCCGCGCGTTCATGGGACTCACCAGAAACGTCTTCGGACCTGCGGCGTAAGGAATACGCAACGAGTCCGCCTCAAAGAGCTTGATCGCTTCGCGGACGAGCTCGGGCTTTTTCGTGATCACGCCGAAACTCCGGCTCTTGTCGACGTCCTGGGCCGTGTAGTTGAAGCCGAGCACGAAGAGCGTTTTTCGATCCACGATCATGATCTTGTTGTGATACCGATGCAGGTCATCGTCCGTGCGACGAACGCTGGCCCCGGTTTCGAGCAGCGCCTGTTCGAGCTTGCGGAGCTCCTTCTCGCCTCCATGATTCGTGTGAGCGATCAAGGTGCGCACAGGTACGCCGCGCGCGACCGCGCGTTTCAACGCCTTGGCGATGTCGCCGCGATCCAGGCGGAAGATTCCTATGTCGATGCTGGTCTTCGCCTTGTTGATGGCGTTGACGACCGGAGCGATGCCGTCGTTCGGTTCTACGATGAGACTCATTTGGCCTTTTTCTCGTCCCACGCGACCGATACGGCGTCATCGCCATTAAGCGCGGCGATGGCCTTTGAGATGCGGTCGGTGCGGCGTCCTTGATGAACTTGAACGAAGTACATGACGTGCTTCTCGGACGATTCTCGAAGTTCGTACTTCACGCGATGCGCCTTGAAGACGGCTTCCAGTTGAGGCTGGAGGGCCACCGGGTCGGCGGCGGAGACCTTGAGCTCGAAGAACTTGTCGGGCCACGGCTCGCGCCATTCAAGCGCCCACAGGACACCCACGATAAAGACCGTGCCAAAAATCGCGAGGTAAATCAGACCGACGCCACTCGCCAGACCGATGGCAAGGCAGGACAGCATCACGCTCGCGTCTTTGGGATCGTCGATCTTGGCACGGTAGCGGACGAGACCGGCAGTTCCGGCGATCGCGAAGGCGCGCGCCAGGCTTGCGCCCACGATCAGCATCACCAGCGAGCCAACAATCGACATCATGATCTGCGCTTGAGTGACGTTGGCGAGCCGCTGCGGTCCCCCATCGCGACGAGGACGGAAGGCGAGCACCGTGCCGAGGACCGCCGCTGTCACCAGGCACAACAGCGCATGACCCAGATTCGCTTCAGCGAACGGCTGAACACCGTTGTTCAGGATCTGAGCTTCAGCGCCATTCATCCCCGGGACGCCGGGCGGGCCGGCGAGGGCAAGAAGCGCGTTAAGTAGCTGAGTGTGTGCCATTTTACTATTCCTAAGCAAGAACCATGCGACAGTGTTCCGATCGCTCGAATCCCCATGAGCGCGTTGGACAGAGTACGCCCATTTGCTCAAAAGGGGCCCGGAATCCGGCGCCCGACTTTTCTACAAAGGGCAGGCGGTCGCGGATGGCGGGCGATCCGAGCGGGCAAGACCACAACTCAGGCGGCGACGGGGCTTTGAACCCGCGCTGGGCACGACCCTTGCAGGCTGCTTGCAAGATGATCGACCGTCTCTTGAGTCTGGGAGAGTGAAATTGAAGATGTCGCGTACCTTTCGACTGGCGTTGCTGTGCGGCACCTTCGCGCCAGTTGGCGCTCTGGCGCAGGAGCCAACTCCTTCGCCGACTTCTCACGTACAGGTGCGTCCGGAACCGACTCCTGCGCCCGCGACCGTGGAGGAAACGGGCAATCTGGCCAGGCGTTCCTTGCGCTCGTTTCTTCGGGACGACGAGAGCGGGGATGGACGCGGCATTCATGCGGGCCCCTTCCTGCCGCGGGTGGCCGTGCTCAGCTCGGGGGGTGGCCCATCGCCCGTGCTTCATCTTTGGGCTCCCGACATCGGCGGCACGCCACTCGACTTTCACGCCTCGGCCGCGTACTCGATCTACAAATATCAGTACTACGACATGCAGGTTGGCCTCTTACCCCATCGGGACAAACGTCTTCCGAGTATCGAAACCGGCACCAACGGACTCTTCCCCCTCTCCGACATCGAGAAGACGGCCGATGCGCCTGGCTTCAACGTCTATGCGTCGGCGCGCTATCGCGACTACCCGCGCGAGGACTTCTTCGGGGTGGGGGCCAACACATCCAACGACAATCACACCGACTACCGCTTGCGCGATGGTCTCTACGAAGGCATCGTGCGCTTCCGTCTTTCGCATCTCTCCGTGATGGGGCGCGCCGGTCTTCTCAAGACGTCGATCTTGCCCGGTCAGGACTCCGGCGATCCGAATACAGATACGCTCCACACCGAGGCGACCGCTCCCGGTCTCTTCACCGGCCCAGATTTTATTCACACGTCCATCGGTGGCTGGCTGGAACTCCGCGATGAACCGGGAAATCCTCACAAGGGCGCGGCCTTTGGCTTGTCCTTCGCGCGCTTCAACGACCGAAACGGAAGCGCCTATCAATTCAATCGGGCTTCGTTTGAAGGCCGCGAATATCTGCCTCTGGGTTCGCGCCGGAGCGTGATCGCGCTCAAGCAAACGCTCTCGTTCGATGACCCGGATGAGGGCAGCGCCGTACCTTTCTATCTCCGCTCGACGCTCGGAGGCGGCTCGCTCCTGCGCGGCTATGCGTCCTCCCGCTTCCGCGATGACCGCCTGCTCTACCTGATCGGCGAGTACCGGTTCGAAATCACCCCGAAGATTGAAATTGCCGCGATTTACGAAGCGGGGAAGGTTTACCGCGAAACTCAGGACACGAATTTAAAAAATCTGCGCACGGGATGGGGTGCCGGCATTCGACTGAAGTCCCCCCGCAAGGTCCACGTTCGCCTGGACGTTGTCCACAGCGACGAAGGCAACCGAATTCACTTGAAGCTGGGCCGTTCGTTCTAGGCCTTCGAACAGGAATCATCAAATGCAAGACTCCACTTTGCTCGTTCTCATCCTGATCGCCGTGGCGATCGGGGCGATCGTCCAGACCGTGGCGCTGGTTGGCGCGTTCGTCGCCATGCGCAAGCTTGAGGCTCGCTTCCAGGAAGCGGAGCTTGAGTTGCGCGCGCTGCGTCCACAAATTGAAAAAATGGGACGTGTGGTGAATAGCCTGGCGGAGTTCACAGAGAACGCGGGCCAACACATTCCCCGCGTCGTTCAAAACGTGGAGACGGCGGTCGATCAGTTCCGCAACGTGGCAGAACTGGGCGCGATGCTGCTGGTCAAACCTCTTCGCCCTCTGGGAGCGGCGTTGGCCCTTTGGAAGGGGCTCAAGAACGGCGCATCCACGTACCGCAAGCTGCGTCCGATCCGCGTCGACTCGACGCCTTTGGAGTAGCGACTAGCGTCCGGTCAGGATGACAGCGTTCAACAGACTGGGCTCGACCGGCTTGGTCAGGTGGTGATCGAATCCGGCCTCGCGAGCGCGTCGTCGATCGTGGTCCTGACCCCATCCCGTCAGCGCGACAAGCTTGACGTTCCCCAGATGGGGATTCGCGCGAACCTTCCGCGCGACTTCATAGCCGTCCATCCCCGGCATCCCGATATCAAGGAATGCCACGTGAGGCGGAGCCATCTCCATGGCTTCAAGCGCGGCAGGTCCATTGGAAGCGACCGATGTGTCATGCCCGTCGAGACTCAGAAGAACCGCCAGACTCTCGGCCGCGTCGGCATTGTCGTCGACGATAAGAATCTTCCGCCTCGCGCTCGCCATGACCGAGACCGGCTGGGTCTGATCCATTCGGATTTCAGGGGCCTGGTGAAGGGGGAGGCGAACGGTGAAAACGCTTCCAAGCCCTGTGCCCGCACTGCGCGCTTCCACACTGCCGCCGTGCATCTCAACCAGTCGTTTCACCAGACGTAGCCCGATGCCCAGGCTCGTGGGAGCGCGCGACTCTTTGGGACTGACTTGAGTGAACATGTCGAAGACACGTGGAAGAGCCTCGGGGGCGATGCCCAGGCCGGTATCCGTGACACAAATCTCGGCCGCGAGACCGTTCTTCACCGCGGTGAGTGAAATCTCTCCACCCGGACTCGTGTACTGCGCCGCGTTGTTCAGAAGATTCGCCAGGATCTGGGCCAGACGAACCTCATCCGCCATCAGCCACACGGGCTCAGGAGGAAGATCGATGGTGAGCCGATGGTGGTGCGCGCGGATCGTGGAATCGGCCGATTGGACAGCATGCTCGACGGCGACGGAGAGCCGCACCAGCTCCTTCTTGAGTTCGATGCGTCCGTGAGTGATACGGGAGACGTCCAGGAGATCGTCGACCAGGCGGGCCAGATGATGAACCTGCCGTTCTCCCATATCGCGCGCGTCCCGTGCCGCGGCGCTGTTTCCGTCTGCTTTCTTGAGAATGCCGAGCGCGTTGCGCAGGGGTGCGAGGGGGTTGCGCAGTTCATGAGCGAGGATGGCGAGGAATTCGTCCTTGAGCCGATCTCCCTCTCTCAGTTGCTCCTGGGCCTTGCGCAGTTCCTCCTCGGCCCGCTTCTGCAATGTGATGTCCCGCGAGATGGTTGAGGATCCGACCACCGCGCCGTTCTCATTCCGCACGGGAGAGATGCTGGTCGAGACGTGGATCACGCTGCCGTCCTTGCGCATCCGCACCGTCTCGAAGTGTTCGGCGACTTCATGCATGTTGATCAGAATCGCGGACTGCTCGGCCAGGCGATCGGCGGGGGTCAGGATCGTGCTGGGCTGGCCAAGAACCTCTTCGGCCTCGTAGCCGTACAAACGCGCGGCCCCCGCGTTCCAGCTCGTGATGATGCCGTCCAGCGACTTGCCGTAGATCGCGTCCTGGGAACTCTCGACGATGGACGCGAGCAGGCGCTGCGCGACCTCACCGCGCCTGCGCTCTCCGATCTCGCGAAAGACAATCACCACGCCTGCAACCGATCCGTCGCCGTCCCGCATGGGTGCTGCGGTGTTGTCGATCCAGCGATCTCGGCCGTCGCGGGCCTGCAGGATGGCGTCCTGAAGCGGAGAGGCCGCTTTGGAGTGCAACACCTCCATGACACGGCTGGGGAGCGGGGCCCGTGTGTCCTGATCGACCGTCTTAAACACCGCTTCGAACAATCGTCCCGGTGCTTCATCCGCCTTCCAGCCCGTCAAGGTCTCGGCGGCCACGTTCATCGAAACAATCCGGCCACGGACATCGGTCACGATCACGCCTTCTCCGATGCTCGCGAGGGTAATGCGCAACTGATCACGATCCTGCGACGCGCGCTCGGCGAGGAGTTCAGCGCGACCGCGCGCCCTCAGCAACTCCGCTCCGAGCACCGCCATCCCAACGCTGACCACGAAATAGAGACTCAGACCGACCCAGAATTCGACACCTCCTCCCACGCCCCGCCCGTCTGCAGGCAACATGAATCGAACCGCTCCGAGGGCGCCGAGGGCGGTCGCGAACAACCCTGGACCCAGACCCCCATAGGAGGCACTTGCCATCACCGCGATGAAAAGAGTGGCGAAGGGAAACTGCGCTCCGATCACAGGGACGAGGATGAGCCGCCCGGTCACCGCCAGGCTGATACTCACGATCGCCAGCAAATAGGCTTTCAGGTGACGTCCGGAAACCACGAATCGGATTGTAGCGGAACAGCTCTGGGCAACCGCCGACCTCCTCAGGCGGCTGTTAGAGTGGATTGAGCCGCCTTGGCTACCCCCAGAGCCACCCCAGGGCCACCCGATGACGGATCCCCTCAACCCCAGACTTCTCGCCGCGGTGTGTCACGACCTTCGTGGACCGTTGGGTGCGATGGGAACGTGGATTCATGTTCTGAATTCCGGGCGGGCGAAGCCCGAGACGCAGACTCAAGCCCTCGCTTCCATTGCCGCGGATGTGCAGGCGCTTGGCGCCTTGATCGAGCAGATGTCGCTGCTGGGAACCGCATTGAGCGAGAAAGAACCGATGTCGCTGGTCCGCCTCGACATCGTTCCCCTGCTCCAGAGTGCCTGTTCGTACACGGCTGAAGGAAGCGATGTTGTGGTGACATTCAGGGCGGACGAAGCCTCGCTGTGCATTCAAGCCGATTCCTTCCAGTTTCAGACGCTCGCGCGAGTGTTGACTTCGCGGGCGCTGACCGGGTGCGCTGGATCACGCGATCTGCGCCTGTCGAGGGGCAAAGCGCACGCGGAACTGGCGATTGAAACCACCGGAGGCGCCCCGCGCGCGCTCAGCATCGCGCTCGTGAGGGCCCTCAGCGAGACACAGGGCGGCAGCCTGGTCGAAGAAACTCCCGGACGATCTGGGCTGACTCTTCGATTCCCCCTCGCCGTCGCCTAACTCGCACTCTGCCGCGATTCTAGAAACCGCGAAGGCGGCGACGCCTCACCCATCGCGATGCAGGGACCGGCGCGCCTGGGGCTGATGTCGGGGCATGGCATCGCTGTTGCAACGAAGCGCCCAGCGCCGCCGTTATCGTGCGGCGCAAAGGGGGTCAGCATGAAAAATCGCATCGCATTCATTCTTGGAGCCGGTCTGCTCATCGGCGCGTCCACCGCTCAGGCAGCCTGGCAGGAGGGGGCGGAGGCGGCACGCTACTCGAATGTCGAACTTGTTTCCGTTGATCCCGCGCGTCGCGTGGTGGTCGTGAAAGATGCCAAAGGCGGGCGCGAGACCCTGCTCATGGACGACACTCTCGGAAGCGTTGGAAACGTGAAACCTGGAGACCGCGTGATCATCACCGTCCGCGCTGGAGCAGGTCAGCGTTTTCTGAGCGCCATCACCAAGGCGGCTGGTTCCTCGTCCGCCGCGCGTGTTCCGTCCGGCATTCTCATGACCACGGCACCGGTCCAAACGACCGCCACTCGAGTGGTGGTCAACAAGACCGCCGCGAAAGAAGCCTTCGCGGCCCAGGTTTCGAGCATCTCGAATGACGCCAAACCCATCGATGGGATGTGGGCCGCTTTCGTAACGGGATGCGACGGGAAGTCCTCGAGCACGGGCGATGGACGTCCATGGTTCGGACTCTGGGAGGGTGGGGTGCAGGCGGATTACTCAACCGGACAATGCCGGGAGCTGTTCAATCAGATGGTCGCCGCAGGAGAAGCCACAAAGCAAGGCATGGTCTCCGCCGAGGCAAGCGCGCGCAAGGTGCTGACCCCTGGAGAAATCCGCGACATCCGCAAGATGAGCCTGATGGATTGGGATGGCTGGGGGTTGGCTGCTCCCCAGAAGCGCGAACCTTGAGCCCCGCGGCAGGTCCTCGACTGCGTGCGATCCGTGTCCCTCCTGCGGATCGCGCAATTCTCGGAGGTCTGGCGCTTCTTGGGATCATTCTTCTGGGGAGCCTGATCTACCCTTTCGCGAGCGCGTTTCTTTTCGCGGCCGTCCTCGCGGGTGCGCTGTATCCGCCCTTCGAGCGCCTCACCAAGCGTTTGGGAAAACGTCCGATGCTCGCGGCCGGCCTTATCACGTTCGTGGTCGCGGTGGTCGTTTCGGTTCCCACCATCTGGATCGCGCTCACCGCAGGTCGCGAAGTGATGACCGGTGTGACCGTGGTGGATCGAGCCTTCCGATCCGGGGGCGGGGTCAGGCAAATCATTGACGGCCTGCCTGCCGATGTGCGTGAGCGGGCCCGCGACCTCGTCGATCGCGTCCCTGGCGGCAGCGAACAGCTCCAGGACCTGGCCAAGAATCAACGGAGCAAGGCCGCCTCTGTGTTCAAGGCTGCCGTGGTGACCACGTCTACGATCGTGATCAAGGTCTCGCTCATGCTCGTCGCGTTCTTCTACTTTCTGGTGGATGGGAAGCGTCTAGCCAAGTGGATCGCGACGGTCGCCCCTCTTCCGGAAAAGCAGATCCTCGAGATCCTGCGTGACTTCCGCAATGTGTCGGTCGCGGTTCTGTTCTCGTCGCTTGGAACCGCGGGCGCTCAGTCCCTTGCGGCTCTGGTGGGCTACCTCTTCGCCGGCGTGCCTCAGCCTCTGTTCTTCACCTTCGTGACGTTCATCTTCGCCTTCATTCCGGCGATCGGAGCGGGGAGCGTCGTCATGGGCTCCTCCGTCCTGCTCTTCCTGATGGGTCACACCCAGCAAGGCATTTACCTGGCGCTGTGGGGGATCTGCGTGGTCAGCGTCATCGACAACCTGGTGAAGCCGTGGTTGATGAAAGACCGCATGGAAATCCACGGCGGGCTGATCTTCTTCGCCCTGCTCGGCGGCATGGCCACGTTCGGGCCGGTCGGTTTCGTCGCGGGTCCTCTGATCTTGTCGTTCTTCCTCGCCGTGGTGCGACTCTGTCGTCAGGAGACGCGGGCAATGGCGGCCTGATCTCCTCACGGCTTTTGTAGAAACCGCTTTACGGGCGTTTCCACAAGTCTCCTGAATGCTTCTATTCGAGAAGAGAAGATCATGGCATTGTGATTGCTACCTCCTAGAGCTGAAGCAAACAGCATTAGGGGGATGACGGCCATGAGCGACACGGTAGTTCGGGAACTTTCAGACGGCGAAGAGATGGTGATCGAGGGAGTTTCGAAGTCCTCTCTTCCGCGTTACATGTCGGACGATCCTCGCGATCGCGCCCTCGAAACTCGCCGTCAGGCTTTTGAACAGGCGTCCGTGACGGAGTCCGGCCAGTGGTAAGCGCGGTCGAAGAACGAGACGCGGCGGACGCGAAGTCGGCCAACCCGCCGTTGACGGAGGGGCTCAACACGCTCGATCGCGATCGGGCTTCCTCGGTGGCCGACGAAGGTGGATCGTCCGCAGCGACGGTCGAGTTTCAGCGGCCCGGCAAGCGAGAACTGGATTTGAGCAACGGTCAGACGACGTTCATCCAGAGGCCTGGCAAATAGCCGCGGAACGTCTGCCCTACCCTGCCCTCTAGAAAAGCGGGCGGAAAAACTCTTCCGTCTTCTGACGCTCTTCTTCGTCCAGATGCTCCTGACAGACGCGGCAACGCTCGGCGAAGGGCAGGGCCTCCAGGCGGACGGGAGGAATGCGATGGTCGCACTCGATGCAGAGCCCGAAGGACTTGGTGTTGAGACGATCCATGGCGTCTTCGATGTTGCGCATGGTGCGGGCGGTCGCTTCAAGCACCGCCGCATTGACCCCGAACGTCGACTGGTCAAAACTCCATTCTGCGGAGTCACGACCGTCGCGTACTTCGTGAGCGATCTCGTGCTTCAAGAGATTGCGGCGGGCATCGAGTTCGGCTTCCTGCCGGGCGAGTTGACGAGCGACCGCACCCGCAGTCATGGCGTTGTTGACGGGCTTAGGGGCTGACTTGACTTGAGAACGCATGGATCGGTTACGCCTTCTTGTTCTTGGTGTCGAGGGATTCGAGAAGTGTGGCCATGTCTTCCGCGTGTTCCTCTTCAACTGCGAGGATGCCTTCGAGCATGGTACGAGTGGTCGCATCCGAGTCGCCGATGTAGTTGATCATCTCGGTGTAGGACTCGATGGCGATACGTTCGGCGACCAGGTCCTCCCGGATCATGTCGAGCAGGGTCTCGCCCTCGACGTACTCGGAATGCGCTTTGGAGGTCAGGCCGTCTGGATTGAAGTCAGGAGCCCCGCCCAGCTGAACGATCCTCTTGGCGATCTCGTCCGCATGGCCCTGCTCCTCGCCAGCGTGCTCCAGGAACTCGGAGGCGACGCCATGGGAGTGAATGCCTTTGGCCATGAAGTAGTGACGCCTGTAGCGGAGCACGCAGACGATCTCCGTCGCAAGCGCCTCGTTCAGGAGCTTCAGAACGACTTCGAGGTTGCCCTTGTAGCCCTGGGTGACGGCGCCGTTCTCGATGTGCATGCGCGCACGCTTCCGAAGGGCCTTGACGTCCGTAACGAAGTCACTCTTCATGATTCGATTGCTCCCTTGTTTGGTACGTCTGCCCTGCAAGCTCTCATCATTGCCTTAGATCGGGGCCTTAGATCGGGCGCCGTCCCTGAATGATGTTGATCAGGACAACCGCGATCGCGAGGATCAAAAGCAGGTGGATGAAACCACCCATCGTGTAAGAGGTCACCATTCCAAGCAACCAGAGAATCATCAGGATCACGAAAATTGTCCACAACATGGGTGTATCTCCTCAGGCTTCGGGAGCGCCGCGTGATGCGTCGCTTTGTGTCGGCCACGCGGCCTTATTGCAACCCCCGTGCCGTTCGCGTTTAGAGCTAGAGTCCCGATATCAGACTTGGCGCGGCGTCCGAGTCGCTCTCTTTCTAGAAAGCGCTCGCTTGGGATGAAACTTGCTGCAAGGCCTGCCCAACGACGTTTCTTTTGTACTTTTTGACCGCCGATGGGAGAACCGATGCCTCACGCGTTGATCGTGGACGACGACAAGAGTTTCCAGATGGGGCTCGCCGAGGCCGTGGCTCTTGAAGGCTTCACAACGTCCACCGCATCCAGCCTGAGCGAGGCACGCAAAGAGATCGAGCGGACACCTCCAGACATCCTTCTCGTCGACCTTCACCTGCCGGACGGTTCCGGCCTCGACTTCCTCGATGAGATGGAGACCATTCCGGAAACCGTTCTGATCACGGGCCAGGCGACGATGGAAACGGCGGTGCAGAGTCTGCGGCGTGGCGTCGCCGACTATCTGACCAAGCCGGTGGATTTCGCGCGGGTCAAGATGGTGCTGGCGAACGTCCTGCGCACACGTCAACTCAAAGAAGAGATCGGCGGACTGCGCGGCGAGCTGCGAAAGCTTGGTCGCTTCGGCGGCCTGATCGGCGCTTCTCCCGCCATGCAGCGGGTCTACGACCTCATTGGCCGCGTCGCGAAGACCGACGCCACCATTCTTATCACCGGCGACACGGGGGCCGGTAAGGAAGTCGCCGCACAGACCCTTCATCAGATGAGCCGTCGAAACCGCGAAGCGTTCCTTCCCCTCAACTGCGGCGCGGTTTCGCCCAACATCATCGAGAGCGAGCTCTTCGGACACGAGCGCGGCAGCTTCACCGGCGCCGACCGCGTGCACAAAGGCTACTTCGAGCGCGCCAACAAGGGCACGCTCTTCCTCGATGAGATCACCGAAATGCCCCTGGAACTGCAGGTGAAACTGCTGCGGGTGCTTGAGAGCTCTGAAGTGATGCGGCTCGGGGGCACCGAGTCGATCAAGGTCAACGTCCGCGTCATCGCAGCCACGAACCGCAAGCCCGAACAGGCGGTCGCCGACGGGAAGCTGCGAGAAGACCTTCTGTATCGATTGAACGTCTTCCCCATCCACCTGCCCGTTCTCTGTGAGCGCAGGGACGACATCGAGCTCCTCGCGGACCACTTCCTCGGACTGTTAAACAAGCAGGAAGGGACATCGAAAGACTTCACCAAACCCGCGCGCGAGCGTCTACGCAATCATCGCTGGCCGGGAAACGTCCGTGAGCTTCGCAACGTCGTCCAGCGCGCCTACATTCTGGCCGAGGACGAGATCGGTGTCGAAGCGTTGCCGCTCGACGGGCGGGAAATCATCCCCGCGCCCGAGACCGTGCCGTCTGCGGCAACGGGATCAGGGTCTTCAGTGCCCGCCGCGGCTTCAGCGGTGTCCGGCGCCTCCGGATCCAACGTCATCTTGAAGATTGGCGTGTCGGTCCCTGAGGCTGAACGTCGCCTGATTCTCGCCACACTGGAGAGCTTCGGTGGCGACAAGAAGAAGACCGCCGACGTTCTGAAAATCAGCATCAAGAAGCTGTACAACCGCCTGCGCGAGTACAACCCAAACGTCTAACGCCGCCAACGGTCACGGCTGAACTTCGGGGCTTTGGCCCGCTTGTTGCAGTCTGAGAGGCCATGCGCGCGTTGAAAGTCGTTGGAGCGATCGTCGTCCTCTTGGTAATCGGTGTCGCGTGTTTCTTCATCGCAAAATCTTTGATGCCGGGGCCGCCGCGCGTCTCGGCCCGTGAGAGTCTGCTGATCAAGCAGAACGAAGAGCTGGCCAAGCTCGCCGACGCGGCGGAGAAAGGCACGCTCCTCGACTTTAAAAACGTCATGATCGTGGTCGATCAGGTGCTCGTTCAAGACCTGCTGCGCGCGGTCACCCCGATGCAGGCGGACGTCGGCAAGGGGTTCCATCTCGTCATCAATTCCGCGGACGCAGCGTTTGGTGATGGCGTGGCGCTGGTTCGGCTCACTGGGAATGCCAACGTGGGCGGAACGAGCGTTGGATCTGAAGTCACCGTCTACGGTGCGATCGATGTCGTGCGGCTCGACCCCGTGTCGGGCGTCCTTCAGTGCAGTATCAACGTTCTGGGTGTGGAAGCGGTGAACGCCGCCGCCCTCGGTCGCGGCGATCCGGTCGGTCGTCTGACGGAAGCGCTGACCCACGGGGGTCTCGCTTTGCTCCTTGGCGGATTGGAGATTCCGGTCAGCATCGAAGACAAGCTGTCGATTCCCGCGGTCGAATCGAAACGCCTGCAGATCAAAGCCGAGAATCTGCCGCTCACGGTCGCGGCGGAACAGATCAAAGTATTCGCGGGCAAGTTGTGGGTCTTCGTTGATGTCGCACTGGCTCCTCGCGCGGTCGCCTTGCAGAAGCCTGCCGTGCAAACCCTGCCCACGCCTTCGCCGGTCGTTCCGGCCGCGCAGGTGAAGAGTTGAAGCTCCGCCTCGATCACTTTTGGGGCCAGCGTCTGGCCATCGCGGTCCTGACCGCGGGTGCTTTCGCCTGCGTCCCGGGCGAGAGTCCGGAGAATCCCGCGCACATCGCCGAGCTCAAGAAGACCTACGAAGGTCTGCACAAGCGCCTTGAAGCCGCCGCGGCCCAGGATCCTCAGATCGCGTCAGCCTTCGCGGCGAAGGGCCAGGTCTTGATCGCGATTCGTTCCGGGCTCATCGAAGAGCTGGCGGGGAACATCGCTCAGCGCTATCTCGACCAAGTGACGGTTGATCTCCGCGACGTCAAGGGCCACGGGTCGGGCGAACTCAAAAAGCAAACTTTCCTGGGCAAGATCAAGGTGGGCAACTGGGATGTCCGGATCGCGCTGGGCGATCTCGTGGGCGATTTGAGCGCTGGGACACCGCAGGTGGGACTTCGTCAGCCGAACCTGATCGACATCGACCTTCCCGTCGACGTGCACGAGACCGAAGGGTCGGCGACGCTTCATTTCAGCTGGGATTCAGCGGGGATCGCCGGGGTCGTCTGCAAGGATTTCGAGCTGACGCGCGAGATCCGCGGGCGCGTGCTCAATCAACAGCACTCGCTCACGGGAGCGCTCCGTCTCGACAACACCGGCGACAGCCTCACCGCGACACCGATTTTTCCCAACCGAAAAGTGAAGCTCAAGCTCGATCTCACCAAGAAATCGTGGGCGGTCGTGGAAGCGGCCCTCCAGTCGCAAAACACCTCGGGCACGTGCGGAATGCTGATGAAGCCAGCCGTGGTCCTTCGCTTCCTACGGGATCTCGCGGGGCATGGAATCGACGTCCCGCTGCCCGACTCGATCTTCCGAGTCGTGCGTCTGCCCGCGCGAGTGCACGAATCGGTCAAGGTCAACGGTCAGACCATCGCCCTGGATCTCAAAGCGGAAAGCCTGCGCGTTGAAACCGCGACTCTCTGGTCGGGCGCGTCCGTGACGGTCAAAGCCCGTTAGACGCTGAGCGTGGGACCAAGCACAAGCTTCACCTGGTGAACCTGCTGATCGCCCAGAATCGGAATCTGCCTGGGATCGACACTCTCGCCATCGCATTTCGCCGAGATGATTCCGTGCGAACGATGGTCGGGGTTCGTGACTTCGATCTCGTAGGTGTCTCCCTCGACTTTCCAGACCATCGTGAATCCGGGCCACGCAGCCGGGATGCAGGGGTCGATCGTGAAGGTTCCACCGTGTCGATGGAGACCGAGAATCTCCTCAATGCCGACCCGGTACATCCAGCCGGCGCTGCCCGTGTACCAAGTCCATCCGCCACGGCCCACGTGGTCGGGATGAGCGGTCACGTCGCCCGCCAGGACGTAGGGCTCCGCCTTGTACTTTTGAGCCGCCGCCTTGGTGCGGGCGTGATTGACCGGATTCAGCATGTGGAACAGTTCCATCGCCTCCTCGGCGCTCCCCAAACGCGCGAGCGCCATCACCGCCCAAACCGCGGCGTGGGTGTACTGGCCCCCGTTCTCGCGGACGCCGGGAGGATACGCAGCGATGTAGCCAGGATCGTGCTTCTCGCCCGGCGCAAACGGCGGGTCGAGCAGAAGCACCATCTGCGCGCCTCTTTGAATGAGGTTCGCGCGGAGCGCATCCATGGCCTGTTCGGCCCGGCGTCGCGACGTCGTGCCGGAGATCACGGCCCAGGATTGCGCGATCGAATCGATGCGGCACGATTCGCTTTGTTTCGAGCCCATGGGAGTTCCATCATCGAAGTACGCACGTCGGTACCACTCTCCGTCCCACGCCAGCTCCAGCATGTCGGCGAGGCGCGCCGCTTCTCGTTGATACCGCGAGGCGCGGTCGGACTCGCCGCGCGCCGCGCAGAGCGGCGAGAACAGACGAAGGATATGACTGAGGAAGAAACCGAGCCAGACGCTTTCGCCGCGCCCCCCGATACCGACGCGGTTCATGCCATCGTTCCAGTCGCAGCTTCCCATCAGAGGCAGGCCGTGGGGCCCAGACGTCATGCCCCGATCGATGGCGCGCAGGCAGTGTTCGAAAAGAGACCCGGTTTCCGAGGAGATGGTCGGCGTCCGATACTGTTCCTGTTCTTCGGGCAGGAGCGTCTCGCCTTCAAGAAAAGGCAGATCCTCTTCGAGGATCGCGGTGTCTCCCGTCGTCTCGACATAGTGTGAGACCGCGAGCGGAAGCCACAGCAAATCGTCGGAACAGCGGGTCCGCGTCCCGCGACCGTCGGATGGATGCCACCAATGCTGGACATCGCCCTCGTGGAACTGGCGGCGCGCCGCGCGCAGGAGATGCTCGCGAAACAGGTCGGGTCGCGTGAGGCCGAGCGCCATCGCGTCCTGAAGCTGATCACGGAATCCGAACGCCCCCCCCGGCTGGAAGTATCCCGACCGGGCCCAGAGCCGGCACACCGTCGTTTGGTAGAGCAGCCAGCCATTCAGCATCACATCGAGGGAGTCGTCCGGCGTTTTGACCTGAACCGCCCCGAGGATCTGTCCCCACGTCAGTTCAACCTCACCGCGCGTCTTGATCGCGGCGGCGATCGAGTTGTAACGCGTCACGAGTTCCTCGGCATGCGCTCGATCGCGGCCGCGGCCTAGCGTGATCACGATCTGTCGGGTCTCCCCGGGTGCCAGGTCAACCTTGATCTGAAGGGCGCCGCAAGGATCAAGCCCCGCTCCGAAGCGGCTGGACAGGGCGCGACGACGCAGGGCCGCGGGAGCGTGGGGCGAGCCGTTTCGACCAAGGAATTCCATACGATCGCCCGTCGCGGAATGGATGTCGGCGCTGGTCGAGACGAACGCAACCTGTCCGGGGAACTCCGTGTTGAAGCTGTTGCGCGCGAACACAGCCTTCCGAGCGGCGTCGAAGTCGGTGACAACGTGAAGGGGCATCTCTGGTCGCGGAGGACCCATGACCCATTCCTGATACGAGAACACACTGAGGCGGCGCGGACGCGACGAGCGGTTCGTCAGGGTCAGGACGGAAAGCTTCACGGGATCCACGGGCGAAACAAAGACCTGGAGTTCCTGAACAAGCCAGTCGACATCATGTGAGAAGGTGGTTGAACCTGGACGATGGCGTGTGATCCACCGTCCGCCATCAGCACTTCGCTTCGCATCGCCCGGGGTCGCGCCCCAGAACGTGGCGCTGTCCTCATCTCGAATGAAGAGCCGCTCGCCGCTTGGATCCGAAATTGGATCGTTCGCGAAGGGCGTCAGACGATTCTCACGGCTGTTTTCAGCCCAGGTGAAGGCCGAACCGGACCCCGAAATGATGGTGCCGAAGTCAGGGTTCGCCAGGACGTTGACCCACGGCAACGGGGTTTCCTCCGCGCCATCGAGAACAATGACGTAGTCCCGACCATCCTCGGAGAACCCGCCATAGCCATTTTCAAGGCGCGCCGCCGGGCGAGCCGCGAGGGGCAGGATCGGCGCCTCTTCTGCACCCAAGGTGATCTCGTCGCGGAACGTCGGCTCCTGCGCCGGCCGGTCAAGCTGATGAGACAGGTCGCCCCACTCGCCGCTTAGCACCGCGCGCGCGGCGGCCGCTAGCAAAGTCTTGTCCGCCTGAGACAGACCTTCGCCCTTCAGCAGGAAGGCGCCGCCCGGGCGATCGTTGTGGGCTGCCCACGGACCGCTCTGCAAGAGAGCGGTGAGCGCCTCGTGCATCTCGTCGCGATAACTCGCCGGGTGTTCGTTGAGGATCACGACGTCGGCGCGCAGACCCTTGAGACGCCAATAGGCCTGAGCCTGAAGCGACTGGCGAACGAGCGGGAGGTCGTCCTCTTCAACCACCCTGACCAGCAGAATCGGAAGATCGCCGGAAATTCCGTACGCCCACAGACCGGACTGGCCGAGCGTGTTGCGAGCCTGCACGTCGGGCGCGCAGCGGAGCGACCCGTCGACATGGAGAACGCGCGACGCCAGACGCTCGAAGAGTTGGGCGTCTTCGCTCGAGATTCCCAGGTGTCTTTGCGCCATCTGGGCGTGGGTGTAGGCAAGCGCCACCACTCGGGCGGCGGCACCCGGATCGTTGTACTTCTGAGCGAGACCGAGCGCCACCTCGCGCGATGGGGCGACCCCGGTCGAAAACGCGAGTCGCGCGCTGGCGCCCGGCCGCAGACGCAGCCGATGCCGCAGGCTGACGATCGGATCAAAGACCGTGCCCGTCGTGCCGGAGAGCGAACGCCCATCCAGGGAAATGGGATCGTCGGTTTCGCGTCCACGTCCAAGGAAGCGCGCGCGGTCCGTTTCGTATTCAACCGGGCCGGTCATGCGGCCTTCCACGCTCAGCACGTGTACGCCGAACAGATGCGGATCCTCTGAGCGGCGCGGACGGCGCTCGCACACGATGGCGTGGCTCGCTGCCTCGTACGACGTATGGACAAACAGCTTGCCGAACGCGGGATGGGCGAAGTCTTCCGCCTGAGATCCAAGGACCATCTCACCGTAGCTCGTGACCTCGATCTCACGCTCACGGCCGTCCAGATTGGTGAGGGTCAGGCGTCTCACCTCGACATCGTCTTCGGGAGAAACCGCGATCTCCATCAGCGTTTCGATGTCGCCTTCGCGACGCTGGAACGTGGCCTTGTGGGGAAGGAAGTTCACGACATAGCTCTCGGGTTCGCGACGCGTCGGATGGTACGCGGGCGACCAAGCCTTTCCACCGCGGACGTCCCGGATGTAGAAGGACAGACCGCCGACATCGCGCGTGCTGTCGTCGCGACTTCGGGTGACCGCCTGATCACGCCAGATCGACGCGCCGCTGCCCGAGTTGGTGACGATCACGGTATACGCGCCATTCGAGAGGAAATGCGCGTGGGGAGCCGCGGTGTGGGGCGAGCGGAACCTGCGGGTCGAGAGCGGCTCGACCTGCGGGGCCACCCGCGTCTCCTCGGGCGGGCGGGGGTTCTGAATCACAGGGTCGCGCGGGACCCGCTCTTGAAGCAGGAATTCGGTCGCCTGAACGCGCGGGTCGGCATGGAAGCGATTCACCATCGCGCCCTGGGTCAACGCGTTCGCCAGCGCGGTCAGAGTCATACCCTGGTGATGGGCGAAGTGGGCCTGGACCAAAACCGGCTTGGATCGCGACGCGACGCTTGAATCATCTTTCGGCGGCGTGAAGTCGATCGCTTCATAGAGACCGTACCGGCCATCGAGACCAAGGTCGATCAGGCGCCGCAGATTGGCGGCGGCGTGGGACGGATCAACCATCGCGGCCAGGGCGGTTGCGTAGGGCGCCACCACGAGGTCGTCCGCGAGTCCGCGCTTGAGTCCGAGACCAGGCACGCCGAACGCCTTGTACTGGTAGTGGCCCTGGCGATCCACCAGCGCAAAGGCGGATTCCGAAATTCCCCAGGGAACCGCGCGGGTCGCCGCGTATTGCACCTGGCGTTTTACGACCAGAGACGCGGTGCGGTCGAGCAACGTGCCGGGATAGCTCTTCATGAGAAGCATCGGCATCAGGTACTCGAACATCGTGGCGCTCCACGACAACAGGACCGGCGCCCCATCCACGCTTGTGACCGGCCGGCCCATCGCGAACCAGTGCGCTTGCGGCACGTCCTCCTTGGCGATCGCGATGAAGCTCGCCACGCGCGCTTCGGAGGCGAGCAGGTCGTAGTTGGAAGGATCGAGTCGTCCCGGCCCTTCTGAATCAGCGAGCCGGTAGCCGATCGAGAAAAGACGCCGGCGCGAGTCATAGAGAAAGCGAAAGTTCATCGCGGCCATGAACTGCAACGAGCGATCGGCGAGGTGCCCCAGCTGTTCGATCAGTCCAGCGGCTGGAACGGCAAAGAGAACGTCGATGCCCTGGGCGAGAGCGCGCATCCAATAGCGAACCTCCCGCACCTCCTCGCCCTCATCCGCGATCTCTATGCCTGCGGAGCGAACGGACTCGACCGCCCGGTGAAGGAGCAGGCGGCGGCGAAGGGGCGCTTCGTCTTCGAGCGCTTCGGTCACCGTGGCGAGATCGGTTCCAAACGACTCGGACACGGGGTTGCCGTCCGGAAGGACACGCAGGACGTTGAGCGCTTCAATGGCGCAGGCGAGCGTGTCGCCGATTCCGGCGAGGACGCGTTCATCATCCGACGAAAGGGCCGGAGGATGCGATGGATCGATGGGTTCCTTCACCGTGACCGTGACGCGCGCGGCCAGGGTCAGGGCGAGTTCCCGCAGTCCGGCCCCAACTGCGATCAGCACGCCTGCGAGGTTGCCGCTGTCCACCGTCGAGATGTAGCGAGGCATCAGGGGCGAGAGCGACTGGGTGTCGTACCAGTTGAGCAGATGGCCTTCGTGACGCTCAAGCGATTCCATCGTGCTGAGCGTCCGTTCGGTGCGCTGCGCGACTTCCTCGATGCTGAGGTAGCCGAGGTCATACGCGGACAAGGCGGAAAGCAGACTCATGCCGACGTTGGTCGGGGAGGTCCGGTGGGCCACGATTGGACCCGGTTCCTTCTGGATGTTGTCGGGCGGAAGGAAGTGATCGCCCGCGACCAGGTTGTCGTCAAAATACCGCCAGCTCTTCCGCGCGACGCGCCTGAGAAGCAGTCGTTCAGACTCGGACGGGACGCTCCGGCCACGAACCGCGACGGGCTGGGAGAGGAAGTAGGCAAGAGCCGGCGCGATGATCCAGAGGCCAAGGATCGGAACCGCGACGGGCAACGACTCAGGACGACCGACCACGATGGCGCTTGCCACGGTGAGTGCTATGACCGGACTCGCAACCATCTGGGCAAAAAAGACGCGCACGCCGTCCAGACCGACAAGACCGCTGGCTCGCACGGCCACGGACGCCGCCGTCTCCCATTCGAGCAGGCGTCGCTGAGTGACCAGCAGGCGCACGAGAGTGAGCCCGATCGCGTGCAGCATCTGGGCCGCGTTGTAGGCGAGGAAAATCAGGGTGATCGCCCACTGCGCGAGTGCCGTTCCTGCCTGTTCAAAGAGTCCCCGGAAAAACACCTTGGCGTCAAGCCACTTGCCTGCCATCGCGTCCCAGAAAGCCAGAAACAAGGGGAGGCCCAGGATCGACAACTCGACGAGCGTCCAGCGAATGGGTTGGCCCGGAAAGAAGGTCCAGGCCCCGATCAGGAAGATCAGGTGGAACGGCGCCATCAGGCTGCGGCGCAGATTGTCGAAAATCTTGAAGCGGCTGATGAGCGGAAGGGTGTTCCGCTCGACCTGACCGCGCGTCGGAACCCAGGGCAGAAGCCAGAACAGGATCTGCCAGTCGCCGCGAACCCACCGATGCTGGCGTCGAGCGTGAGCCAGCACGTTCGCGGGATAGTCGTCGACCATCTCGATATCACTGACGAGGGCCGTGCGCGCGTGAAGCCCTTCGAACAGATCGTGCGACAGAATGGCGTTCTCAGGAACCCTGCCGTCGAGCGAGGATGCGAAAGCGTCGACGTCGAGGAGCCCCTTGCCCGTGAAGATGCCTTCGTTGAAGAGATCCTGGTACGTGTCTGAAACGGCGAAGGTGTACGGATCCACTCCGGTGTGGCCGGAATAGAGACGCGCGAAGAGAGATCCAGCCGCGCTCTCGAAGGTCACGCTCACACGGGGCTGAAGAATGCCGTATCCCTCGACCACGCGACGCAGAACAGGATCGAAACGAGGGCGATTGAGCGGATGACTCGCGATGCCGATCAAGGTACGCGCGGTGTCACGCGGCAAACGCGTGTCGCGATCGAGCGTGATGAGATAGCGAACGCGCGGAAGGATCTCCAGGTCTCCGTGCTGGAACGCATAGGTGGTCTCCTTCACCCCGCGCAGCAGGCGAACGAATTCTTCAAGCTTGCCGCGCTTGCGCTCCCAGCCCATCCAGAGACCCTCACTGCGTGAGTACCGGCGCGTGCGATGGAACAGGTAGAACCGGTCCGATCGGCCCAACCCATAGCGCAGATTCAGCCGGTCGATTCCCGCGCGGGCGGCGTCAACGATCTCCGCGTCTTCGGGTTGATCGCGATCGACGGAATCCTTGAAGTCGCCCAGGATGGCGAAGTGAATGTTTGGGTCGGCGTTGGCGAGTGCTTGAACTTCCAGATGATCGATGAGGTGCTCCACTCCCAGCACGCTGTCGAGGATGGTCGGAATGACGACCATGGTGCGGGAGGCGTCCGGCACTCCGTCTTCAAAATTGAGACGCGGCAGACGACGAGGATGTGCGACGGCTGCCACCAGTCGCTGGAGCAGTGCGAGTGCTACCTTGCTCGCCGGACCAAGAGCGATCACCCCCAGGGCGACCAGGACCTTCCTTGACCCGCCACTTTCCATGCCCGCGTAGACGGCGGCCGCGGTCAGCAACGCGGTCAGGGTGGCAACCGACCCGAGATACGCGAAGGTCGCGTGGTCGAAGACCCATCGACGAAGCCCCTGGCGAAAGCGGGGACGATGCGCGATGGTCTTCTCAAGTTCGCGACGTCCCGGGCCGATCAGGTAATAGCCCACATGGCCGACGCGGCCTTCCCCCCCTGGGTCCATGGCGTCCCGTGCGGATTCGATGGCGCGCAGCGCGACTTGAAGTTGAGCTTCGCCGGTGGGCTCGGCCAGCTCTTCCACCGCCTGCCGATAGCGGTCCCGGCTCGCGAAATCCATACGACCGTAAGCGCCCGCTGGATCACGCTGCAACACCTGCTCGACCACACTCACCCGTTCGACGAATTTGCTCCAGTCGTTGGTGGAGCAGAATCGGAGACTCGAAATCGTGTTGCCCACGGAGACCTGAGCGCGCGCGTGCATCTGCTGTTCTGCGCGCAGACTGTCGTCGGTCGAGCGCCCTTCGCCGGCCAGGCGTTCCTCCAGGCGAGCGCGCAGGCCGGAAACCCGCGACCCATACTCGCGCATCCTCGCGAGAATCTCGACCACAAAGGATGCCTTCAGGTCGGCGGGCAGCGCAGGCAGCTTGTCCGGGTCGGCTCCGGCTTCCAGAGGAGCGAGATAGCGAACCGCCTGGTTGCGCGCGTCGCGGCCCTCAATCAGCTCCTCGCAGATCCGACGGAGGTTCTCAATCAGCGCCGTCTTGACGAGACTGGGCCAGGCCCAGAGTTCGCCCAGGCTCAACGACACGACGGACTGGTACGCGGCGAGGGATCGTTCGAGTCGATGGGCGTCGATCAGGGCATCGCTGTGCCGGACGATTTCGAGGGCCATCGCGTAGACCCGCGGCACGCCTTTCCACTCCGGTGTCAGCAGCTTGGGAAGCTCGCGGAAATAGGCGTTTGGAAGGTCGCTCTCGATGTTGAGAATTTCGGCCTCAACGAGGTGGAAGTTGTCGAGGAGCCATTCAGCGGCCGGAGGGATGACGTCGGTCTTGACGTCTTCCGCGAAGGCGCCATAGGCCTGGCGAAGGATCCGCCCGTTTTCTCTCAGACGCGCGCGATGCGACCTTGCCCCGCTGCGCGACCGCGCCACGGGCAATTCAGCCGCCTGGGCGCGACACCGCTCCTCGAGTCGTTCGAGGTTGAGCAGTTCGCCGCGCAACGGTCCGTTAGGAAAGGGAAGTCTGGTTTTCAAGAAATTTCATCCGAACAGCGCGTCCCGAACGGGTCGGAACGGTTGTGCGGTCAGCCCAGAAACAGGCTGCCCACAGAAATGGAAGACGCAGGACTCGCGTCGGCTCAAGAGAAAGACGCGGCCGAACGACTACTTGGCAACTTCGATCTCGCTCGCAACGCGAGAGACGCCATCCACGTTCCACGCGAGTTCGATCGCGCGGAGCTTTTCGGCGAACGTCGGCGCCTTGCCCGAAAGCAGGACGACCCCATTGTTCACCGACGCGACATTCACTCCTTCGAGCGATTTGTCCGTCTTGAGAACCATCTGAACGCGGTCCTTGAGAACTTCGTCGCTGGCCTTCACGGTCTGCTTGAAGACATCGGGCACGACCTGCAGAAGGTTGCGGACGTGCTTCACGCCCTCCACCGCACGCACAGTTTGGCCGGCTTTTTCCTTCTCGGCTTCCGTCTTCACTTTTCCGTGGAGCGTGACGGCTCCGTCGATGGTGTCAACGTTCACGCCTCGTACGCTCAGACCTTCCGTGGTGAGGAGTGCAATCTTGCACTTGGTGGTCAGCCAGACATCCCCGGTATCGGCGGTCGCCGACATCGAAAGGAGCCCGGCCATGGCGAGGCCGAGCGAAATAGTTCCAAGCGCTTTCATAAGAATCTCCTGCATGAGCGTCCGCGCGGGCGGGCCCAACGCTCCAATGATGAGCAACCGACGTGCCACGACGGCGATCTGACGTTTCGGGCCGGTTTCCAGAGGTTTGTTTGGAATCCCACTGTTGAATCTAGAAACCGCCGGGGTCCGAGGCTTCCTGGGGTCCGTGTGAGGACCTGCGGGCGTGGCGCGCTTGTTGCTATTCAAGTGGGCATGGACATCACACGCATCGTCGGCGCAGCGGCACTCAGCGTCAGCCTCCCCGTGCTGGCGATGTTCCAGCCCGGTCGTCTGACCTCTGCGAAAGAGACCAAGGGCAGCTCCGCGACGGAGAGCCCTGCACCGCTTCAGCATGCGACCGAGCCTCAGGAGAACATTCTTCAGGCAGACGCGAAAACAGCCCCCGCCGCTGCCGCGTTCGGTTCGGCGATGACACGACTCTCGGACGAAGCGGACGGTGTGGACCGCCTCTGGACGGCCTACAAGACTCAGTGCTCGCCCAAGGTCGCCACAAACGTTTCCTTTGGTCGCGAGTGGTTCGCGGTGCTCGGCGCGAAGTCGCCGGCTCAAGCAACCCCTGATTGCGAAGACCTGCTGACCCTCGTCAAGCAGACCGGCGAAGGAATCCGCGAGGACCTGCGGAAGGCGATGATCAGCGCGCGGCGCTCAAGCATTGATCCGGGGACCGAGGTGGGCCTTCTTCGCTGGAATTCTCTCGAGCTTCCCCAGACTCAGATGTCGGTCGCGCGGCGCTAAACCTCCATCCGACAAAATCAGGTTTTTTGAACCTATAAGCTTGGACCTCCGTACCTCCGGGGGTCACCATGCTGAAAAAGATTATTGTTTCCCTTCTCGCCGTCGTCGTTGTGGCGGTTTCCGGCGTCCTGGCTTTTGTTTTCGGAGCCCGTCCGCTCTCGCGGCCCGCCCTTCAGGTTTCCGCCGACGCGACGCCTGAACGACTGGCCCGCGGTGAATACTTGGCGCTCACGACCGGTTGCATCGACTGCCATTCAAAGCGCGACTTCAACCGCTACGCCGGGCCTCCCGTGACGCCTTACGGCGCGCACGCCGACGGATTCGACAAAGGTGTGGGCGTCCCCGGGGTGGTCTACCCGCCCAACCTCACTTCGGACAAGGAGACGGGTCTCGGCTCATGGACCGACGGCGAGATCCTTCGTGCGATGCGGGAAGGCGTTTCCCGCAACGGGCGTCCGCTCTTTCCGCTGATGCCTTACAGTGAGTTCAAGAGTCTCTCCGATGAAGACGCTCTCTCGATCGTGGCGTTCCTTCGAACTCTTCCGGCCGAGAAGTACGCGGCCCCCGCACCCCAACTCGACTTCCCCATGCCTCTGATCGTCCGGCTGATCCCCAAGCCTTTGGCAGGACCAGTGACCGGACCGGCCCGCACCGACACCTTGGCCTACGGCAAATATCTCACCGGAACCATGGGCTGCACCTTTTGCCACTCCACCGCGGATGCGCAGATGTCCTCGATTCCGGGCCGGGAGTGGGCCGGCGACAACGAATTCCGGGGACCCTGGGGTGTGGTGCGGTCGGCCAACCTCACGCCGCATGAGACCGGCATGGGCGACAAGACCAAGGAGAACTTCATCGGCCTGTTCCGGGCCTTTGGAAACGTCGATGGAGAACTGCCGAAAGGCGCCCAGAACACAATCATGCCCTGGGCTCTCTACAACAAGCTCACCGACGAAGACCTCGGCATCGTCTACGACTATCTGAAGTCACAGAAGCCGGTCAGCCACGCCGTGGAGAAGTTCCCCAAGACCCCGCGCGCGTAGTCGGGCCGTGCGGTCGTAAAATCGCGGCACTATGAAGAAGGACTCTTTCGGTTCCCGGGCGAAACTCCAGACCAAGGGCGGCAGCTATTCGATCTACCGCCTCGACGCACTCAAGAAGGCGGGCGTCGCTCCGAACCTCGAAACGCTTCCTTTTTCGATTCGTGTCGTGCTTGAAGCGATTCTTCGCAACGTCGATGGCGAACTCGTCAACGAAAGTGACGTCAAGAACCTCGGAGCCTGGAACGCGAAAGCGCCCAAGGATGTTGAAGTTCCCTTCATGCCCGCGCGCGTGATCCTGCAGGACTTCACCGGAGTGCCCGCGGTCGTTGACCTCGCTTCGATGCGCGCGGCGGTGAAGCGCCTCGGACATGATCCGCGTCGTGTGAATCCGCTGGTTCCCGTGGATCTCGTCGTCGACCACTCCGTTCAGGTCGACTACTACGGCACGGCGGGCGCCTTGAAGCAGAACGCCGAACTCGAGTTCGAGCGCAACAACGAGCGCTACGAGTTCCTGCGCTGGGGTCAGAAGGCGTTCGACAACTTCCGCGTGGTTCCTCCCGCGACCGGCATCGTCCACCAGGTCAATCTCGAGTACCTCGCCAAAGGCGTCCTCTCAAAGATGGAAGACGGGGAGAACTACGCCTTCCCCGACACCCTCGTCGGCACCGACTCGCACACCACGATGATCAACGGTCTGGGCGTGCTCGGCTGGGGCGTGGGCGGGATCGAAGCCGAGGCCGCCATGCTCGGACAGCCGCTTTACATGGTGACCCCACAGGTTGTCGGCATGAAACTCACCGGGAAACTGGCGGAAGGCGTCACCGCGACCGACATGGTTCTGACCGTCACCCAGGCGCTGCGCAAGAAGGGTGTCGTCGAGAAGTTTGTTGAGTTCTACGGCCCTGGGCTTGATGGCATGCCGCTTGCCGATCGGGCGACGATCGCCAACATGGCTCCCGAATACGGCGCTACCTGTGGCTTCTTCCCGGTTGATGACGAAACGCTGCGTTATCTCCGCAACACCGGACGCACCGCCGAGGAAGTCGATCTCGTCGAGCGCTACATGAAGGAGCAGGGCCTGTTCCGCACGAAGGATTCGGCGGAGCCCGTGTTCACCGATTCGATCGAGATGGATCTCGGCACCGTCGAACCGTCCCTTGCCGGCCCGAAGCGTCCGCAGGATCGCGTGGCCCTCAAGTCGATGAAGCAGTCGTTCCGTGCTTCGCTCACGGCTCCCGTGAAAGATCGCGGCTTCGGTCTTGTCGAGAGCGATCTCGGCCGCACCGGCCAGGTCGAAATGAATGGGACGACAAGTTCGATCGGCCATGGCGCCGTGACTATCGCGGCGATCACGAGCTGCACGAACACGTCGAACCCTTCGGTCATGCTCGGAGCCGGACTTGTCGCCAAGAAGGCGGTCGCGAAGGGTCTCACCGTGAAACCGTACGTGAAGACGTCGCTCGCGCCGGGTTCCAAAGTCGTCACCGAATATCTCGTGAAATCCGGGCTGATGGGTGAACTTGAGAAGATCGGTTTCAACGTCGTCGGCTATGGATGCACGACGTGTATCGGCAACTCAGGTCCGCTGCCTCCCGCGGTTTCCAAGGTGGTGAACGAAAGCAAGCTGGTCGCGTCGGCCGTGTTGTCGGGCAACCGCAACTTCGAAGGCCGCGTGAATCCTGACGTGAAGGCGAACTACCTCGCCTCGCCGCCTCTCGTGGTCGCCTACGCTCTGGCGGGCACCACCGACATCGACTTCGCGCTCGAGCCCATCGGCCATGACAAAGCCGGCGCGCCCGTGATGCTCAAAGACATCTGGCCCACCATGAAGGAAGTGGCGGAGGCGGAAGCGTCAGTCACTGGCGAGCTCTTCACGAAGAGCTACGCGGATGTGTTCGGCGGCAATCCGGACTGGAATGCGATCTCCGTCGCCGAGGGCGCCTTGTTCGAATTCAAAGAGCCGTCGACCTACATCCAGGAGCCGCCGTTCTTCCAGGGCCTGTCCATGCAACCCGCGCCCCTCAAGGGGATCGAAGGCGCGCGCGTTCTCGCGATCTTCGGCGATTCCATCACGACCGACCACATCTCCCCAGCCGGCGATATCGCTCTGAACTCTCCCGCCGGTCGTTTTCTGGAATCGAATGGCGTCTCCAAGTCGAACTTCAACTCGTACGGTTCGAGACGAGGCAACGACCGCGTGATGGTGCGAGGCACGTTCGCGAACATCCGGCTGAAGAATCTCATGGTGCCGGGTGTCGAGGGCGGCGTCACCATGTTCCAGTCTGGTCCCAACTCGGCGCCGATCCAGATGACGGTCTACGACGCCGCGATGAAGTATCAGGAAGCGGGCACGCCGCTCGTCATCCTCGCGGGCAAGGAATACGGCTCGGGCTCGTCACGCGACTGGGCCGCCAAGGGCACGCTGCTCCTCGGCGTGCGCGCGGTCATCGCGGAATCGTTCGAGCGCATCCACCGTTCGAACCTCGTCGGCATGGGTGTTTTGCCTATCGTTTTCAAGGACGGGCAGAACGCGGAGAGTCTCGGCCTCAAGGGCGATGAGTCGCTGTCGATCGGCGGTCTCGACGCAGGAAGCCTCGTTCCTCGTCAAACGCTGAAGATCACCGCGACGCGCGCGGATGGCTCGACCTTCTCGTTCGAAGCGACCTGCCGTCTCGACACCGCAGTGGAGATCAACTACTACAAGAACGGCGGCATTCTGCAGACGGTTCTGCGGAAGATGCTCGCCTAAGTCGCTTGGTGCGGCGAGCACCCCGGCGAAGGCCGGGGTCCAGATAAAGAGGCTGCGCGCGGTCTGTTGAGGCACGCGCATCCACCCAATAAGATCGCCCCTCCTTGCTCGCCCTCACCGCTGATCCAGGCTTAGCGCTCGCCGAGCGCGATGTCCCGAAGCCCGGACCGGGCGAGGCGTTGATTCGCCTGCGTATGGCCGGCATCTGCAACACGGATCTCGAGATCGTCCGCGGCTACATGGGCTTCCGCGGCGTGCTGGGTCATGAGGCGCTCGGTGACGTGGTGGAGTGCGATGACGCGAGCTGGATCGGGAAGCGTGTGGTCTGCGAGATCAATCTCAGCTGCGGATCCTGCGCGACCTGCGCTGAAGGTCTTGGTCGTCACTGTCCGACGCGCACGGTCCTGGGCATTCTCGGCAAGGACGGCTGCTTCGCGGAGTACATGACGGCGCCCGTGCGCAACCTGATCGAAGTTCCGGCTGAAGTCGAAGACGAACGCGCGGTGCTCACCGAACCGCTCGCCGCCGCGTTCGAGATCCTCGAGCAGGTCGAAGTGAAAGGAGGTCATCGAGTGGCGGTGCTGGGCGACGGCAAGCTGGGGCTGCTCAGCACGTTGGTTCTGCTCGGCACTTCCGCCGAGGTCCATCTGGTGGGCAAGCACCCGAGCAAAATGGCCATCGCGGGCGCTCGTGGCGCGCATCTGCATCGGCACGATGAAGAGATCCCGGGAAAGTTCGACGTCGTCGTGGAAGCCACCGGAAGTCCGGAAGGGCTCGCACGCGCGATCGCCCTGACGCGACCACGAGGCACCGTGGTGCTCAAGAGCACGTTCCATGGCGCGACGCCCGTGGTGATGGCGCCGCTCGTGATCGACGAGCTGACCCTGGTGGGTTCACGTTGCGGCCTCTTTCCGCCCGCCCTCACGGCGCACGCATCGAGACGTATCGACGTGAGTCCTTTGATCAGCGCGCGCTATTCCCTGCGCGACGGACTCGCCGCATTCACGGAAGCGAGCCGCTCGGGAGTGCTCAAGGTGCTCCTCGACATGCGGGGCCACGATCCGCGCGTGTCTACGGTCGCACGCACGCGAGCGCTCTCTCATAGCTGACCAGGAGCCGGACCAGCCGCTGGCTCACTTGTTGATCCACGAAGGACCGGAGTTGCTCCGGGAGCGAAATATTCATCGTGCTCATGGAGGCGAGGGTACGCCGCTTTGGCAAATTTTTGCCAAAGTCGGTCCGGGGTCACCCGCTCAGAGCGTAGACACCTGCTTTTGGCAGAATGAGCAAGCCTTGGGACTATCTCGTCTCGTACTGCATCGCCACGAGCTCTCTTGGCGCGGATGGCGTCAGAACGAGGTGATTGAAGGGACTATTCGCCGCACCTCCTGCGTCGAGTCCATGCGATGCGAGGATTGACGCCTATAATCACCGCCGATCATGCGGCGTTTATACATCCACCAGCTCGATGACTGGCCTCGATTCCGCTGGGATGCCGCGCGCTTCGCTAACCTGCTGGCGTCCGTTCGTCACCGGCAGGGCCATCTCACGGGTCACATGAAGGCGCTGGGCTTCGACCTTCGTCAGGAGGCCGTGCTGCGAACACTGACCGCCGACGTGCTCAAGAGCAGCGAGATCGAAGGGGAAAAGCTCGACGCGAAACAGGTGCGCTCGTCGCTCGCAAGACGGATGGGAATCGAGATCGCGGGGTTGAAG
>JBDTQB010000005.1:0-38550 GCA_039932395.1 Vicinamibacteria bacterium
AGAAGGTCGAAGTTCAGACCGGCAAGATCGGCAAGAAGGATCTTGTTTCGAAGGTTTCCGCGTCCGGAGAAATCCGGCCGAAGCGCTTCGTCAACGTCTCCTCCGATACCTCGGGCCGGATCGTCAGCCTCACCATTAAGGAAGGCGATCGCGTCAAGAAGGGCCAGATCCTCGCCCGCATCGACGCCAAGCGCTACGAAGAAGGCGCGCGCCAGTCCGAAGCCGGCCTCGGCGCATCCCGCTCCGATCTCGATCGCGCGATGGCCGACCTCGAACTCAGCCGTCAGAGCCTCGAACGACAGAAGGCTATGCATGAGGACAAGCTGGTCTCCGACCAAGTCCTCGAACAAGCGCAGTCCGAGTTCAAGATGAAGCAGGCGTCGGTGGAAGCACAGCGCAAGCGCGTCACCCAGCAAGCGGCGCTCGTCGCGACCAACCAGGACGATCTGTCGAAGACGGTCGTTGTCGCCCCCATGGATGGCGTGGTCACCAGCCTTCAGAAGGAAGAGGGCGAAACCGTCATCGGCGCCCAGAGCTTCTCGCCCACGGTTTTGTGCGTGGTCGCCGACCTCTCGGTCATGGAAGTGGAAATCCTGGTCGACGAAACCGACATCCGCAACCTGGCACTCGGGCAACAGTCCGAAGTGCGCGTCGATGCGCTTGACGGCACGATCATCAAGGGCGAAGTGACGGAGATCGGTTCGTCCGCGATTCCGCGCGGCGCCGCTGCCGCGGCTGGTTCCAACGTCAACAATTCCAACCAGGCGAAAGACTTCAAGGTCACGGTCACCCTCAAGGATCCGCCGGCGAGCCTTCGCCCCGGCCTGAATGCCACGGCCGATGTCATCACCGCGCGTCGCGAGGGTGTGATCGCAGCTCCCATCCAGGCCGTCGTGATGCGCCAGGTCGATAAGGATGGCGCCGTGGTCAATCCCGCCATCGGGCAAGCGTCGGGTCCGGGCGACAACGCTCCCTCGGCTCCGGCCCGAACCGCGAAGCTTGAAGAAAAAGAAGGCGTGTTCGTGGTCCAGGACGGCAAGGCTGTCTTCAAGCCGGTGAAGACCGGCATCATCGGCGACTCCGACATCGAGATCCTCGAAGGCTTGAAGGATGGAGACGATATCGTCGTCGGCTCCTACCGCACCCTCCGCACGCTCCGCAACGACGCGCAGCTCAAGATCGAGGATCAGGCGAAGAACAAGGCGGCCAAATGAGTGAGGCAAGTGCCGCCTCCTCGATCATCCGCTGCGTCGACCTCTGGCGCAGCTATCAGATGGGCGAGGAGACGATCCACGCCCTTCGCGGCGTCTCCTTCGACATTCAGCCGAACGAGTACCTCGCGATCATGGGGCCCTCCGGGTCCGGCAAGTCGACCCTGATGAACCTCATCGGGTGTCTCGACACGCCGTCTCAGGGCGAGTACTACCTGCGCAATCAGCTTGTCTCGAAGATGACCGATGACGCGCTCGCCGAAGTCCGCAACAAAGAAATCGGCTTCGTCTTTCAGACCTTCAACCTGCTGCCGCGCGCCACGGCGCTCGAGAACGTCGAGCTGCCCCTGGTGTACGCGGGCATACCGAAGAGTGAGCGCATGGATCGTGCCCGTCAAGCCCTGGAACGTGTTGAGCTTGGCTCCCGCATGGGCCACAAACCAAACGAACTCTCCGGCGGTCAGCGCCAGCGCGTCGCGATCGCCCGCGCGCTCGTGATGGGTCCGGCGATTCTGCTCGCCGACGAACCGACCGGAAATCTCGACTCGACCACCGGCGAAGAAATCATGCGGCTGTTCGAGCGACTTCATTCCGCCGGCAACACCATCATCCTGGTGACCCATGAACGCGACATCGCCGAACACGCGCATCGCGTCATCATGATCCGCGATGGCAAGATCGCAAGCGACGAGCTGAACACCAAGGCGTCTTGAGGCCAAGAGGTCGCCAGGCAGCCTTCAAAGGAGCCCGCTGATGCCGTTTCATGAAGCCTTCGCGATCGCCCTCGCGTCGGTGAAAGCCAACAAGCTACGATCTGTCCTCACCATTCTTGGAGTGGTGATCGGCATCGCCTCCGTCATCGCGGTCGTCGCCATCACCGACGGCCTCGACAGCTACATGGCCGACAAGGTTCTGGCCCTTGGCACCAAAAGCTTCACCGTCCAGAAGTTCCCGGACGTCATCGTTTCTTTCGACCAGTTCCGCGAGTTCAACAAGCGCAAGGATCTCGCGATCAGCGACGTGGACCTGGTCAAGGAAGCCTGCACCTATTGCTCGGAAGTGGGCGGGTTGCTCGCCACCAGTCGCACGGTGAAGTACGGCTCGATCAAGCACGAGAGCGTGCAGGTCATGGGCATCACGGAGAACTACAGCCGCATCGGCGCGGTGCGCGATCTCCTCGTCGGGCGGCCCCTGATCAACGACGATATCGACTCGGCTCGGCCTGTGGCGGTTATCGGCGCAGACGTGATGGACGCGTTCTTCCCGAACGCGGAACCGCTCGGCAAGGAAATCCTGATCGACGGCAACCGTCTCCGCGTGGTCGGCGTGGGCGAGCGCAAGGGCAAGGTTTTCGGACAGAGCCAGGACGACTTCGTCTGGACGCCCATTACGACCTTTCGCAAACTCTTCGGATCACGGCGTTCGGTGACGATACAGGTCGAAACTCAGTCGATGGACGTCTTCGAAAAAGCCCAGGATCAGGCCCGACTAGCCATGCGCAATCGCCGTCATCTGTCCTACAACGAGCCTGACGACTTCAACATCGAGACGGGCGAGAGTGTGATGAATCTCTGGAACAGCGCCACGCAGGGGATCTACGTCGTGACCCTGGTGGTCACCGCCATCAGCCTGATCGTCGGCGGCGTGGTGGTCATGAACATCATGCTGGTCTCGGTCACCGAGCGCATCAAGGAGATCGGCGTGCGTAAAGCGCTGGGCGCGCGGCGCAGCGACATCCAGAAGCAATTCATCGTCGAGTCGGTCTTGCTCACGGGCATGGGCGGGATTCTCGGCGTGGTCAGCGCTTCCATTTTTTCCTTCGTGGTCGGTCAACTCATGACCAACATCGTGGGGGATGAGTTCTCGGCACCGGTGCGTCTGTGGGCGGTGGCGGTGGCGGTCATTTCGTCGACGGTGGTCGGCCTGGTCGCGGGCATTTATCCGGCGTCGCGCGCGGCCGCCCTTGATCCGGTCGTCGCGCTGAGGAACGAGTAGGTCATGGCTTCGAAAACAAGTTCGGGCCGCGCCGCGCTCTTCGCGTTCTGGGAGTCGATCAAGATCGGCCTCTCCTCGCTCGTCGCGTACAAGATGCGCGCGGCGCTTACCATCCTCGGCGTGGTCATGGGCATCATGACCGTGACCGGCGTGTCCGCCATCATCGCGGGTCTGAACAAGTCTCTCTCCTCTCAACTCGATCAGCTGGGGTCAGCGTTCATTTCGATTCGGCCTTTCGCTCCGGGCGAGAACGCGTCATCGGAAGAGCGGCGGCGGCGCAAACTCCTGACCGACGACGAGGTCAAAGCGATCCGCGAGTTGCCTCTCGTCTCCGAAGTGAGTCCCCTCGCCTTCGTGCGCGCCGATCTCATCAAGTACAAGGATCTCCGCGTCAACGCCGCCCAGGTCTTCGGCACGAGCCCCGACTACGAAGGCGTCCACAATGTCTTCGTCGAAAAGGGCCGCTTCTTCAACGAGAGCGAAACCTCGCGCGCGGCGCAAGTCGCGGTGATCGGTCCGGACATCGTCGAGGCCGTCTTCCCAGGCGTCAGCCCGCTCGACAAGGAGCTCTCCATCGACGGCCGCAAGTTTCGGGTCATCGGGGTGACGGAGAAGCAGGGCAAATTCCTCTTTTTCAGCCGCGACAACGTGGTTTTAGTGCCGATCAAGAGCCTGCCCTCTTCAAACTTCATGGGGCTTGAAGGCTACGCGGCCGACATCAAGGCGGTCTCGCCGGAGCAGGTGGTTCAGGCCGAAGAGCAGATCCGCGAAGCCCTGCGCCGCAAGCGCCGGCTGCGTTTCTTCGCCAAGGACACCTTCGCGGTCTTCACCCAGGACGCGATCACCGAGCTCTACAACCAGGTCACGGGCGGCATCTACATGGTGATGATCGCCATCTCCTGCATCGGCCTCGTGGTGGGCGGCGTGGGTGTCATGAACATCATGCTGGTGTCTGTCACCGAGCGCACCCGCGAGATCGGCATCCGCAAGGCGCTGGGCGCTAAGCGTCGGGACATCCTCTGGCAATTCCTCACCGAGGCCATGACCCTCACCGGCGTGGGCGGCATCCTGGGCATCGCGATTGGCGGCGGGCTCGCCAGCCTGATCAACGCCCTCTCGCCCTTCCCCGCGGCGTTCCAGCCGCAGTGGGTGGCAGCCGCGTTCATCTCCTCGCTGTTCGTCGGACTCTTCTTCGGCCTGTGGCCCGCCTGGAAGGCCGCAAAATTAGACCCCATCGAAGCCTTGAGATACGAGTAGATTCTTCCTCAGGAAGGAAGACCCCTCGTGACTGAAACTCAAGAGACCCCCGCCGCAGCAGTTGTCGTGGATTCCGGCTCGTTCCTCGGAAATCTGTTCAACCTGTACTTCGAACCCTCGGCAACGTTCGCAAAGATTTTCACGAAGCCGCGGATCGTGGCCATCGTGCTCTTTCAGATCGCGCTGGGCGTGCTGTTCAGCACAATCTGGTTTCAGAAGCTCGATGCGAAGGAATTCATGCGCCAGCAGATGGAGCTGAATCCGCGCATCCAGCAGATGCCGACCGAGCAAGTCGAGAAGATCATCGAGACGCAGGCCTCTTTCATGAAGACCTGGGGACGCATTGGACCTCTGATTGCCCCGCTCGTGCTTGATGGATTGCTCGCAGGACTGTTGATGTTCATGTTCCGGTTCTTCATGGCCGCGGAGGTTTCATTTCTAGCTTCGCTCGCGACCGTCGCGTGGACGTTCGCCACGGTTGGATTGGTGCAAACGCCAATCATGCTGGCGGTGATGGCGCTCAAGGGCGATTGGAATCTCAGCCCGGATCAGGTGGTTCAGGCCAATCCCACCGTCTTCTTTGAGGCGAGCGCCCTGCCGAGATGGCTCTGGAGCCTTCTTGGAAGCTTCGATCTGTTCTCGCTTTGGACCCTCTTCCTGCTGGCCGCCGGCCTTTCCGTTGCGAGCAAACGCGGGTTGAGCACGGGGCTTTGGGGGGTGGGGATCTGCTGGGTTGTCTATGTGAGTGTGAAAACAGGATTTCTCCTGATCTTCAGTTAGCTGGCGCGGCGTTCTGCCGCCAGGTCACGAAGGGAGCGGTCGAACCTATAACCTTGCGGTCCTATGTGCGGAATCGCCGGTCTCGTCGAAGCGGAAGGGTCTCCCTCCCGTGAACTCCTGGAACGGATGGGAACCGCGATTGTTCACCGCGGTCCGGACGACGGCCGCACCGACATTTTCGGACGCGCGGGTTTTTCATTTCGACGCCTGTCCATCATCGACGTCGCGGGCGGCGCCCAGCCCATTTCAAATGCGCCCGGTCGCATCCACGTCATGGGCAACGGCGAGATCTACAACTATCTCGACTTGCGGCGAGAGCTCGAGTCGCACGGTCATCACTTCAAGACCAACTCCGACATCGAGACCATCCTGCACGGCTACGTCCAGTGGGGTGATGACGTTCCGAAACGGCTCGGCGGCATGTTCGCCTTCGCTATCTGGGATGAAGACCGGCAGCGGCTTCTGCTTGGACGCGATCGGCTCGGCAAGAAGCCCCTTATCTACTCAGAGTCGCAGGGACGCCTGACCTTCGGGAGCGAGTTCAGCGCCGTCCTCGCCGACCGGCGCGTCTCGCGCGAGGTCGACCACGACGCGATCCACGACTATCTGACGTACCAGTACGTTCCAGCGCCCAAGTCGGGTTTCAAGGCGATCCGCAAACTGCCGCCCGCGCATACGCTGGCCTTTGAAGGCGGGAAGGTCACGCTGGCCCGCTACTGGCAGCCGAGCTGCAGTCCGCGCCTGAACATTTCGATGGAAGACGCGGTCGCCGAAACCGACACCCGCCTGACCGAAGCAGTCCGCAAGCGGCTGATGAGCGAAGTCCCGCTCGGCGCGTTTCTATCGGGCGGGGTCGATTCATCGTTGATCGTGGCCCTGATGTCGAAGTTCACCAAGGTCAAGACCTTCTCCATCGGATTCGAGGAGAGCGGCTTCAACGAACTGCCCCATGCCCGCGCGGTCGCGGATCGTTACGGAACGGACCACCACGAATTCGTGGTGAAGGCGAATGCCGCCGACGTTCTCCCAAAGCTGGTCAGGCACTACGGCGAGCCCTATGCCGATTCATCCGCGCTGCCTTCGTACTACCTGGCCAAGCTGACACGTGAGCACGTGACGGTAGCGCTCAACGGTGACGGCGGCGACGAGTGTTTCGCGGGCTATGACCGGTATCGAGCGTTGCAGTTCTTCAAGGCCGCTCAATGGCTCATGCCTTTTGCGCCGCTGGCCCGGTCCCTGTCGAACTGGCGCGCCCTTCCCACGCGCGCGCGCAGGGCGTTCGCAGGAGCAGGCACCGATCCGAGGGAGGGTTACGCCCGCCTCATGTCCTACTTCTCTCCGGAGCAGAAAACCGCCCTGTACTCCGAAGAGATGCGGAACGAGGTCAACATCTCCAACTCCTACGAATGGATGTACGGGTTTATGAAGGAGTCGAAAGAGCCGCTGGGGGTCCGTCTGCTTCAGTACAACGACGCGATGACCTACCTCCCCGGCGATATCTTGACCAAGGTCGACATCGCGACCATGGCGAATTCCCTCGAAGGTCGTTCCCCCTTGCTCGATCACGAGCTCGTGGAATGGGCCCTGCGCCTTCCCGATGAGTTGTGCGCAAATCGCACGGAAGGCAAGCTCGTCCTAAAGCAGCTCGCTCGGAAATACATTCCCGCCTCCGTCATCGACCGACCCAAGATGGGTTTCGGGATTCCGATCGATGGATGGTTCCGGGGCGATCTTCAGCCCATGGCGAGAGAGACCCTTCTGTCGCAGACGGCGCGTGAGCGAGGGCTCTTCAATCCGGTTGAAGTAGAACGCCTGATCGACGACCACGCTTCGGGACGCGAAGTGCACGGCTACAGGCTTTGGGCCCTGCTGTGCCTGGAGCTCTGGTTCCGCGAGGTCGTGAATGCCTAGCCCGCGCGCGGACGGACCCCTCTTCTTCGACATCAACCATCCGGTTCAGGCTTTGATGTTCCGGCCCGTGATTGAGGAGTTTCGTGCGCGCGGCCGGATGTGCCGCGTCTTCGCGCGCGACAAAGACGTGACGCTCGGTTTGCTGGATCGCTTCGGAATCAAGGCGGAACTCCTGGCGGCGAGGCGGCGAGGATGGTTCGGCGCGGCCATCGAACTGCTCGCGCGCGAACAGGGGCTGCTGCGCAGGGCGCTGCGCGACCGGCCTCTCGCGATCATCGGCACCACCGTGCACGCGGCGCGCGTGGGCCGGCTGAGCAACGCCGTTTCAATCGTAGTGAACGACGACAACGCGGAGACCTCGCCGTTGTTCGCGCGCATCGCTTACCCCTTCGCGGACCTGATCGTGAAGCCCCGCTGCATGGCGTTTGAGGGTCATCGCCAACAAGTCACGTTTCGCGCGAATCAGCAGCTTTTCTACCTCCATCCCTCCCGCTTTCAGGCGGACCCACACATCCACCGAGAACTCGGCCTGGCGCCAGAGCAAAGATTCGCGATGATTCGCCTGGCCGCGCACGACGCGCACCACGACAAGGGTGTGAACGGGCTGCGCCGGAATCAAGTCCGCGAAATCGCGGCGCGCATTCCAAAAGACGTGGTCGTCTTCGTCTCTCTCGAAAAAGAGATGCCGCTTCCCGAGGGGTGGCGGCCATTTCGCCTCGCCCCCGACCGCCTTCATCACGCCCTGGCCGCGGCCGAGTTTTTTCTTGGCGACGGACAGAGCGTGACCGCCGAGGCCGCGGTGCTTGGCACACCCGCGCTCCGCTTCACCGAGTTCGCGGGGCGCATCTCATATCTGAACGAACTCGGGACGTACGGTTTGACCTGGGGATTCAAACGAGGACAGGAACGCGATCTCCTTGACTGTCTGGACAGCGTCCTCGCCGGCCGGCCGTCCCGTGAGGAACTACGCGCGTCGCGCGAGCGTTTTCTAGCCGACACCATTGACCCGCTTCCCTGGCTGATCGACCTCGTGACCAGCGCGACCACGGATCTGGTCGCTCGCGGTTCCGTCGATCCTGATCTTGCCGCCAAGCTTCGTCCGGCCTTCGCGTCCTGAAGGGGCGCTCGTCATCGCCAAGGGCACGGTTCGCCGAGGCTCACGCTAAAACACATTGAACAAGATGCCACTGAGAGTCGCGATGGTTGGAAACGGTGCCACCGTTCACGCACTGATTCGGGGAGGGGCAATGGCGGCCCTCGGGCACACGGTCCGGCTCGTCACCCTTGGACCGGTTCTTTCCCATCAAGGCATCGAAGTCAGGACGCGTCCGATTCCACAGACCCTCTTCGGGAGCCTCGTCGCGTTCTGGACCTTCCAGCGCGACTTACGTTCGTTCCAACCCGACCTGTTGCATGTGCACTATGCGGGCGGGCGCCTCGGAAGCCTGGCTCTTGCATCCGGCCTGAGGCCACTGGTGGTGACCGTCATGGGCGGCGACGTTCAGCCGGAGCAACTGATGGGCCGGGCGACTCCTTCGGATCACCGGGCCACGAAACGCATGCTGGCGGAAGCGGATCTGATTCTTTCCAAGTCGACCGCCCTCAAGGCGGACATCGCGAGATACGGCGACTACGAGGCCAAAATCGAAACCGTTCGCTGGGGGATCGAGACGGAGCACTTTGCTCGCGACTTTCGGAGAGGCGACGAATGGCGGAGTCGGCTTGGCTTGGGGAGGGGGCCGGTTCTCCTCAGCCCCCGGATTCTGCGACCCCACTACAACGTTCACCTGATCGTCGACGCCATGCCTGCGGTCCTGACCACCCAACCGGAAGCGGTTCTCCTCATCAGCCGCCATCGGGAGGATGCGGACTATGCCCGGATGCTGCGTGGTCGCGTCAGCTCGCTCGGGCTAGAGCGCTCGATCAAGTTTATCGAGCCACTTTCGTATGAGGACATGCCGGCCATCCTGTCGATGACGGACGTCGTCGTGAGCGTGCCCTTTTCGGACGGTCTTCCTCAGACGTTATTCGAGTCGCTCGCGAGCGAAACGCCGATCGTCATGGGACGATTGCCCTCCTATGAAGAACTCGTGACCGACGAGGCGGAAGTTCTGCTCGCTGACCTCACGCCCGAATCAATCGCAGCCCAGGTATCGCGTGTTCTTAACGACCGAAATCTCGCGGTGCTTCTCGCCCGCCGTGGTCTTGACAAGGTTCGATCGAGAATCTCTCTCATCGAGGACGCCAGGCGTGTCGAGGGGTTTTACTACCGCGTGCTGGAGCAGCCACGTCGAAAGGCACCGCTGATGCCCCGCGTCATGGACGCGATTAGTCTCGGGCGGAAACGCGCTTGAACGTCAATCTGTTCGGTTTCTCGATTGAAGGCCTGGATGTTGAGCTTTCCCTCGGACTCGCCCGACTGGGATTCGTAGTGCTCGCTCTGGCCGGGGCATGGTTCGCGCGGCTGCAGCGCAACGGTCACCGGGTCGGCTCGATCGTCCTGTGCATCGGAATCGCCGGGCATGCTCTGAGCTGGTTCGCGACGATGTTCCCGCTCCCCAACGTTTACGGCGCAAATGGGAGCATGGACCGGGAGAATCATCTCGGTTGGGCCAACATGGTGGCGCTTGGGTTCTCCCCACTGCGCACGTTTCAGGTTCATCACCTCCACTTCGAACCCCTCTGGCCTCTTCTGACCGCGATCGCATCGGGATTTCAAATCGAATGGGTCCAGGTGGTCTTTCAGTGCGCGCCGCTCGTTATCGGAATCCTTCTCCTGCTCTCCATCCGCTTCGCGTGGATGCGTGGAATGAGTCCTTCCGACCACGTCTCCATCGAAGCGTCTTTCGCGGCACTCGGCGCGCTTTTCCTCATGTCGACTCCGGGCGATTTCATGGGAGCGTTTCGCAATCCGTGGGCGCTGACCTTTCTCCTCAAGCCCAACCACGCGCTCGGCTTGGTGCTGGTTCCCCTGGCGGCACTCTCCCTCGCCCGGGCTCAATCGTGGAAATCACGCGTCTGGTCTGGTTTCGTTCTTCAACTCGTGGGCTGGGCCTTCGTCATCCATATGGCGCTCTTCGCGTGCAGCCTGGTGCTGTTCGCCCTGGTCTCCTGGGCAACGAGGAGGCTGGACCGGAAAAAGGACGTGATCGACGTGGCATCCGCGATCGGCATCAACCTGCTGATCGTGAGCCCCTACCTGGTGATGCTGGTCGTGGCGTATCCATTTCTCACGGGTGACGACGCGCATCGCTTATCGCCCTTTTCTGATCGCATCCTCGATGCGCCCTTCCGGCTGGGAGTCCTGGCACTCCTCAGCGCGTACGGAGCCGTTCGCGCCTATCGGGATAGCTCACGACTCGGCCGGGTGCTCGCATGCCAGTGGGGAGGGGCGCAGATCGCCTGGCAGGCCCTGCCCCTTCTGGGCCTCCTCGGTCAGGCACGCGAGCAGGATGAGGTCTTCTACTGGTGCCGATTCTGGACGGGACTCTTCGCGGGGGTGGGGGCTTTTTCGTTCATCCGTTCCTGCGGCGAGAAGCTCACAGGGGTCATCCGAAGCACACCGGAACGAAGTCTCGGCCTTTCCTCGGCGTTCACGCTTCTGATCCTGTTGCCCGCGCTCCTGCCCACGTGGTGGAACCCGATGACCATGGACCAGTACTTTGTCGCCGCGCGGAAACCCGTCCCGGATTGGATCTCGGATCCCATGCGCTTCGTAAGGGAGCACACTCCAAAGGATGCGGTTTTCGGCGGCGACCGAATCTTCGCGCGTTGGATCGCGGCGTACGGAGGCCGGCGCGTCCTTCTCGCCGATTCCCTGAACGCCCCAAATGATTCCAGCCGCCGTCTGGAAATCGACGACGCCGTCCTGACCGGAAGATCGAGTCAGTTGATGTCGGACGGGCGAAAGGAGTTTGGCCTGACCTACATCCTGGCGACGTCCAAAGAGATGCCCCAGGCCCCAGGCGTGACCCTTGATCAATTGGTGTCGCGGGCCGATCTGGAAGCGGTATACGACCGTCAGTTCGAAGAGAGGCGCGTGGTCATTCTCCGAATTCGATCCGAGGGGAATCGTTGATGCTGACGGAGACCAGGTCGGTGCTGGCGCAGGACGCGGCGATTCCAGTCCTACGCGCGGTCATGTTTTTCCTGGGCTTGCTGGGAAGTGCTGCGTGGGTTCGCCTTCACAGGCGAGGATCGTGGTGGCTGTTCGTCGCCAGTTGCATCGCTGGCCTCTCGTTCTGGCTCATCCAGATCCAGTCGCCTTTCGGTCTGGGCACGGACGAGGCGCTCACCCGCGGGTGGGCCCAGACCGGGGTCAATCTGTTCGCTCCCTCTGACGACGGGGGGTTCGTGTGGGGAACGCCGGCACAGGTCTCCCTTGCCGCGACGCTTGCTCGAATGGGCTGCGGAGAAGCCATTGTGCACGCGGTGCCCCAAGGGGCGGCGATCATCTGCCTCCTGCTCCTTTTCGCGATTCCTCTCGTCCATTTCAGAGACAAAACCACCGCCGCTTTCTGCTCGATCCTCGTAGGCTTGGGCGGAATCTATCCGGGCACGACTTCGTTCGCGGCATCTTTGCTCCATCCTGAGTCGGCGCTTGCGCTTGGATTCCTCACCCTTGCGATCGCATGGGCGACCCGCGAGAACGGGAAACCGCGGGGCGATGTCAGGGGGGTGGCCTTCATCAGCCTGTCGGTTGTCCTGGCGTTGCTTCGCGCCGGAGCTGCGGGGCCAGAATTGATGGTCGCTGAAGTCTGGATTCTGGCCGGTCTCAGTCTCCTCGCAGCCTCTCAAGCTCGCCTCTGGTTGGAGCAGACAAGCGCCTCTCCGCAGAAACAACGCGGGATGGAGGGCGCCATCCTGCTCACGGTGTTGAGCGGAAGTGGATTGCTCTGGTGGACACCCACGCAGACTGTGAAAGGCTTCGCAGACGCACGTGATCCCGGCGTCGCGTTGCGCAAGCCGATGGCCTGGATTCTGGAAAATGTATCTCCGCGCGAAGTCGTGCTGTCATCAAGGGCGTACAGCGCGTCCATCTCAGCGCTTGCCGGACGGCGGGTCTTGTTCCCTCCGCTCACTTTGGCAGCTCCCGCCGAGATCCTTCCTGAGCCGTTCCGCCGCAATCGCCTGTGGGAGACGACCTTACGAGGGGAACCCAGTCAACGCCTCGCTGAACACTTCAACGCCACACATCTTTTCCTGGGGCCCGGGGAAGCGACGCCAACGCCAGGGTCGGGAGGCAGCCGCGCCGAGCCGGCGCTTGACCTGATCCCTGTTTATCAGGACATTGAGGACTTCCGTATCTTCCGCCTCACGAAGAAATAGACTCCGCTGACGTGTACCAAGAACACCTCGTTTCCGTCGTCATTCCCGCCCACAACGAAGAGCTGCTTATCGAACGAGTGGTCGGCGGGCTTCCTGAATTCGTGGACCACATCATTGTGGTCGATGATTTTTCGACCGACAAAACCGCCGAAAAGCTGGTGGGTCTGAAAAAGGTCTACGGCGACCGCCTGATCGTGATTCGTCATTCGACGAATCTCGGCGTAGGCGGAGCGATCGTCACCGGCTACGAGAAGTCCCTGGAGCTAGCGGCCGAGAAACACCTTGTGGCCGTTATGGCGGGCGACGCGCAGATGGACCCCGAAGACCTGCCCAAACTGCTGGCACCCTGCGCCACCTCTTTGGTTGACTATGCGAAGGGAAATCGCCTCATCACCGGCCAGGCCTGGAAAATCATTCCAAGGACCAGGTATCTGGGGAACGCCGTTTTGTCTCTTCTCACCAAGATCGCGTCCGGTTACTGGCACGTCGCCGACTCGCAGACGGGTTACACCGTGATCCGCGCGGAAGCGCTCGCGGTGCTGCAGCTGCGTCGTCTCTACCCCCGCTACGGCTTCCCCAACCACCTGCTGGTCGAGTTGAACAACTACGACTTCCGCGTGAGAGATGTGCCGATCAAGCCCGTCTACAACGTCGGCGAAGTGTCGGGCATCAGGCTCCACAAGGTGATCCCCACGATCTCGTGGCTGCTCTTCCGCTGCTACTTCTGGAGGATGAAGGAGAAGTACATCATCCGCGACTTCCATCCGCTGGTGTTCTTCCTGACCTTTGGCTTGTTCCTCACCCTCGGCGGGACGGCGTTTGGGGCCTATCTCGCGTATCTGAGACTGTTCTCCGGACCCATCACCGCGGTCGCGGTCATCTTCGACGCGTTCTGCCTGATCATCGGCATTCAGAGCATTCTGTTCGCTCTCTGGATGGACATGGAGCGAAACAAGGATCTCAAGTAGGCGGGGTTCTCTCCCGCAGGAGTCGAGTGAAGAGGTCCGAGTACCGGGCGGCAGCAGCGGCGATCGAGTATTCCGAGAGAGCGCGTGCACGCGCCGCGGCGCCGAGCCGGCTCCTGATCTCCGGACCTTCATCCAGCCGCTTCAACGCGAGAGCAAGCGCGACGATGTCCCCCCTCCGCACAAGCCATCCAAACGGGCCCTCGCTGACGGTGCCGTCCGCCGGCTCCGTAGATCCCGGAAAAAGACAGTCGACATTTCCGCCGATGTAGGTGGCGACACACGCGCATCCCGCCGCCATCGCCTCAATCAGAGCATTGGACATGCCTTCGGCGTCTGAAGACAGGACCGCCACGTCCGCAGCGCGCTGATGAGAAGAGGGATCTTCCACTCGCCCGAGGAAGCAAACACGCGAACCGGCAGAAAGCGCTTCAAGGCGGCTCCGCTCGGGCCCTTCGCCCACGATCGAAAGCGACCCTTTCGTGGCCGCCTTCTTCCAGGCTTCAATAAGAACGTCCACACGTTTTTCCGAGCGCAGACCTCCGACGTAGATCACCTGAGCGGCACCCAAGTGTGTTCTTGGCTCTGGCTCGACGCTGACGTCAACTCCGTTTGGAATGATGACGATGCGATCGGCTGAGTACCCCCGTTCCATCGCCTCGACACGCGCCTGCTCATTCAGGACGACCAAGGTGGAGACGCGCGAACGAAGGAAGCGGTGCACGGCGGCCGACAACCCGCCCCACATTTTGAAGTCGCTCGTCGTGCCTGTGCTTGAAACCCGAACGACCAGGGGCCAGCCATCTCCACCCGTGGCCAGACCAGCCACAAGCGCCGGATACAACAGATGCTGGACCAGCACGCATCGCGAGACGGAACTCCCCCGGAGTTCCCGCCAGAGCTGAAGGGCAAAACCCGCGCGCTCCAGCTTCCTGAGCCGAAACAAGCCCGTCCCAGCGGAACCGAGTCTGCGCACGGGCACACCGAGCACAATCTCACACCGGGGATGGTCTTTCTCCAGGAGGCGCGTGACCACTTCCACGGAGTGCCCCTGCTTCAGGAGCTCCGCTGCGAGCCTTTCTGACTGGCGCTCGGCGCCGCCGACCAAGGGGCGGAATTGGCCAGCAACGAGGGTGACGGAGAAGGGGAAAATCACACGAGCGGCTTTGGGCGCCGGACTATTCTGCTTTGCGCTGCCGCCACCACGCCTTGAACTGAAGAGCCTGCTTAAAGAAAGGAAGGGAGCGGTAGTAGCTCACTTCATCGGCGAGCGTCCGTTCGCGATTCGTGAGAGCGTATTCCTGAGCCGCCAATGTCTGTTCCCGGCCCGCAAATGCCTGTTCCCGAAGCGTGAGGGTCTCCGTTCGAGCTGTCAGCGCCGCCTCGACCCGCGTCGAACTTCCTTCACGCTCAAGCGCCGCTTGCATCCGTGCGGCGTAGCCCGCCTCACGCTCGTGAACGACGAGCTCACGTTGAGACAGCGTTTCCGCGAGCGACGAAAGCCGCTCTGCGTGCTCGTTGAGCAATGCTTCTTTTCCAGCCATGAAGTCCTCACGCCAAATGCGAAGGGCGGCCTCGTTCGCCAACAGTTCGCCAAACCGTGAAGCGCATACTTTAGCCGCGCGATCAGACGAGCAGTGCTCGACCACGAACGCCCTGGCCGCTTTCCCCGCCGCCTCCCTTGCATCCAACGTGGAAAGAGCGAGCAATTGCTCCGTGATCTCGTCGGGCGTCGAGGCTTGCAGGACGGCGAAAGGCTGACCAAGAAACCGCTCGACAACCTCAGGGCGGCCGTTCGCGATGACCGGCCGCCCCACGGCAAGGGCGTCCATGCCGCTCATCCCAATGATGCTTTTCCCGAGTTGATCGAACACGATATCGGCCTCCGCGTACTCGAGCAACACCGCGGCCTGGCTCATCGGCTCGAACCATTGAACCAGCGGATCAAGACCCAATTCGGTCACAAGCGTCTTCGCGGCTTCAAGATCCTTGCCCTTCCTCGGGAGGCGGATGTCGAGACGACGCCCGGTGGTCGCGACGAAGCGCGCCAAACCGCGAAGGAGGATGTCCGTCCCTTTGTAGTCCTCGGTGACGGGCTCGCCGGGTTTTCGAATCCAACAAAGGCGCGCGGGGCAGAAGACGCGAAGGATCTCGTTGTTGGGCGGAGGAGAAAAGGGAATGTAGTCCGTGTCGGACATCGGCGAGAACAGGCGTCGATCTTCGTCAATACCGATCTCAGCAAGGAGCGCGTCTCCGATCGGGATCACGCCAGGATAGAAATAGCTGAGGGCTACCGACGAACGAATGCCCTCTCGCTGAGAAGCAATGAGCAATTCCAAAGCGGCCCGTTCCGTCCCTCGGTAGCCCTCAGCATCCTTCCCATAGGCGGTATTGGCCAGGACGGTGAGATCGGCGCCGGTCAGAAATCCGATATGGGGCCTCTCAATCCATGGGGCGAGGGCCAGGCCTGCTTGATTCAGGACGACAGCATCACAACTGCGCAGACTCTCGATAACCGACCTCAGCTCCGGGCCGGGCTTATGAAAGCTCCATGCCGCGGGCAAGTTGCTCGCATCGTGAATCCATGTGGGATAGGGCGGCCCAACGTCGCTATAGCGGTTTTCCGGACGGTCAAGCAGCGTCGTTCGATCGACAACGAAGAGAACATCGTGGCCGGCGCGCCTGAAGGCCCGCGCGAGCATGAACGGATAGTTGTTAGCGTTGCCGAGAAATCCGACTCTCACCGCGGTCCCTCTCGAAGATCAGCGAATCGAGGCGCCTACGGGCCACGAACATTTTTCGTGTCACCTGCTGGGTCAGGTCAAAGGAGTCGTTGGTCAAAACAGCCTCTTCGATCGCGCGCGTCACGCCGGCGTAGCCTGAAAACGCGTCGTCGAAACAGATCCAGCCGCCTGGTACCAGCCAGCCCAGAATGAGTTCAATGTCCTTGAGCACCGATTCGTAACCGTGATCGCCGTCCACGAAGGCGAGGCGGCAGCGAAAGCCCGCGCTCTCGGAGCTCTCGGCGAACATTGAAGCGGTCCCACGAAAGGTGTGGACGCGGTCGGCAACGCCAAAGTTCTTAAGGGAGGCGTCAAAGATGGCGCGCACGCTTCCATGGTCGCGATAGAGCGGCGCGATATCACGGTCGAAAGGGGCCTGCCAGACGGTCTGCTCGTCGTATCCCTCGATCACTCGATCGCCGATGCGGACTCTCATCGAGTAACTGCCATCGGCGTTCTGAATCCAATCGTCGCGCTCCGGAAACGGGTCGACGCAGCGGACCCTCGATGACCCCGCTCGCGACGCGGCCGCCCCGAGGACCACGCTCGATCGCCCGCACCACGATCCCAGTTCGAGCACGTCTCCTTCAAGGTGACCTGAAGCGAGTGTGAACGCGAAGAGCGCCTGGAGCTGATCCTCCGGGGTCCATCCCGGAATCGTCAACACATGTTCCTTGATCCACGCGACCACGGGCGTGTCCGGCAGAAGACTTGTCATAGGCGCGCCGACTCCCTCAAAGCGTCGGCCGCATCCGAGGCGTCGGCGACCGACATGCTCGCGCTGATGGGCAGAGTAAGAATGGCATCCGCCACCTTGTCGGTGACCGGAAGCGAAGGCCTTTGCTGATGGTAGAAAGGCATCGAGTGAAGCGGAGTGTAGTGAACAGCGGCGCCGAAGTTGCGCGCGCGCATCTCGCGAAGCACGTCTTCTCTGGGAACCGAACCGGGACCGGAGGGAAGTTTCACGACGTAGAGGTGACGAGCGTGGGCATCGTCCAGCAGGCCGCGCTGCGCGGGGAGCGATGGAAGTTTGCGGGCATACTCGCGGGCGATGTCCAGACGTCGTTGAGCAAATTCAGGCTGGCGCTTCAACTGCACTCGGCCGATTGCGGCAAGAAGGTCTATGTAGTTCGCCTTATAGCCAAGTTCGACGATGTGCCCCGCCCCGCGAATTTTGGGATCCGTGAAACGCATCCACGCGTTAGACGGCATGCCATTCTGGCGCAGCGAACGGAGCCTCTCAGCGGTCGCAGGGGCAGCCACAGCGATGGCGCCGCCTTCGCCGGTAGAAAGATTCTTGTTCGCGTAGAAGCTGAAGCAGGTGAGGTTGCCTGATGAGCCCACGGGAGTTCCGTCGGAATAACGTCCGCCAAGCGCGTGAGCCGCATCCTCCACGATCGCTACATGGGCGGGTAGCAACGCCCGAAGCGTCCGGACATCGAAGGCGAATCCGCCGTAGTGGACGGGAACGACCGCTTTGGTCCTGGGTGTGACAGCTTTAAGAACACTGTCCAGGCCGACGCACAAAGTCTCTTCGTCGATGTCGCAAAAGACCGGCGTCGCACCAAGATAGAGCGCAGCGTTTGCAGTGGCGCACCACGTCAGACTGGGCGTAATGACCTCGTCGCCTGGCCCGACCCCCACGGCAAGAAGAGACAGGAACAACGCGGATGTACAGGAGTTCAAGGAGACCACCTCGGGGACGGCCATGAAAGCCGCGAGCTCCTTCTCGAAGGTAACGGTCTCGGGCCCCATCCCGACCCAGCCCGACCGCATGATTCGCGCCACCGCCTCGATCTCTTCAGTCGAAAAATCGGGACGGCCAAACGCCAGATAGCTGGATCGTGTCATCGCGTGTTCCGATACGGCCCAAGGGCCAGAGCTAGCTGGCGCGCCACTGCGGCATCTTGCTGTAGTAGCTCTGGTCGGGGATCTTGTGAACGGTGGACGTGACAGCCTTCTGCACGACGCAGACCGTGCCATACGCCTTTCCGTCCATACCGCCCGCGCTCTGCGTCGCGAAGATGCCGGGTTCGTAGTCGGCAAAGAAGGGTGCCTCGATCTCCTGACGCTCCGGCCGGATCTGATAGACCTGAATCGAGTGAATGGTCCATTCGTTCACCGCATAGAAGTCGGCGAAGAGCGTCGGCGAAAACATGTAGAAGCCGTGGTCGAAGTAATTGTGGCTTGGAGAGCTGTGGATCATCCGCCCGCTGGGCTTCAGCATTCCGCCAATATTGGCGAGGCAATTCGGGAGATGGAAGACATGCTCCAGCGTCCCGTGGTCCACCACGCAATCGAATGCGCCTTGAAGCTCCGGGGGCAGGGACGGTGAGTTGAGATCGAATTCGATCTCAGCGCCTTCAAACCTGCTCTTGTCGAGCGAGACGACCTCGCTGAACCCCAGACTCAGAAAAAAAGCCTCGCGGGAGATGTAGCCCTTCTGGGCGAAGTCCGCACGATGGGAAAGCGTGGCAGGCGCCGGACCAAGCGCAACACCAGCGGCGTGCGCCATGCGATCGAGAGCGGGCTTATCGAAGTACATGTCCGCCTGGCCAAGGGTCAAACAACGACCCGAAAATGGCCGCAGACGATGCTCCCGCAAAATCGGAATCGCGTTCGCCCGTATGAACCCCATGGTCTAGTTTAACAGCCCGAAACGTACCTTTCCCTTACGCGGTCAGCACCTTTAGGCCTTGCGAAGGATGTACGCCTGCTGGATCCCGAAACCACCGCCGGAATAGGTCTGTTCGATCTCGTAGAACACCTGGTTGATCGGATTTGAGTAGCCCGGGTAGTCGGCGGGCCTGGTCACAATCTCACGCAGAAACCGCGAGCCGAGATAGTACAGGGACGAAAAGTCCAATACCTCGAAAGTCACTCCCTGTGTTTCGAGAAAACCTGGCATGCGGGAGTGCTTGATATAGCGATTGAAGTCGTGTTCAACGAGGGGCGGCAGAGCCTTCAAAGAGCGCATGGCGTTCAGTAGGACCAGAGGCTCCCAAAAGGCTTCGCAAAGAATCACCTTGCCTCCTGCACGACACACCCGCAGACACTCGGTGATGCCCCGCTTCTGGTCTTCCCAGGTCGGCAGATTGATCAAAGTTCTCGTCGTGTAGACCACGTCAAAACTCTCGGAGTCGAAGCGAAGACGCCGAACGTCGCCCACTTCGAAGGATGTGAGGTTCTCAGGATCGAGCTGCGCCTTGTTCTTCTGCGCTTCCCGAATCATCGATTCGCTGAAATCGACCCCCGTGATCGAAGCGACGCCCTTGCCGAGGTGATGAAGGGCGGAATAGCCGTTCGCACACCCCACGTCGAGCACACGGTCCCCTTTATCAATATGGCATCCGATCTCTTGAATCTCGAGGCGAATCGCATGAGTGTCGCCCCAACTGACCTCGTGCGAAGTCCCAAACTTGTCGGCCTGCGAACTCCAGAATTCCTTGGTTGAGTTGGTCATGGGCAGAGATCCTCCAGTATTTAAAGAGTGCGCGCGCGAAGCGTGTGGTCTTGCGCCAAAGGGGCGCGACGGCGCACGATCGGGTTCAATTTGGATCGGCCGGGGACGCCGGGCCGGATGGGTCCGGAAATGGGGCGGCACCTGGGGTGTGAACGGTCCAGCTGAATTCGTGCTGGAGGTTCACCACGGACGCGTGCTGGATGTGCTTCGCGAGGCCAATAGAGAAAAGCAGTCCGTCGTACCTGAAGTCGATCGGATAGGCCTCTTTTCCATCGGGTGTGTGGCCCACTCCGGCACTTAGGAAGTAGTCGCCGTTCGTAAGCCACATGGTCACGTCGAGCGAACCGACCAGAATGTCGCCCGCTTCGTGGCGCGTCAAGACGACCTCGGCGGCGCGTGTGTCGACACCGAACATGTCCACGCCCTTCTTGTTCCTAATGACGAAACCGAACATGGGTCGATCGACGCGGGCGTGAAAGAGCGCCACCACAAAGAGCCGGTAGCGCTCGCCGGAGGTCAGCATAGACACCAATGCGCCGCGGTCGTCCAGAATGCCGTAAGACAAGACCTCAGCTTCCTGGAAGGAACCGGTGCGCAGTTCGTGCGCGTTCGTCGCTGTCGCGACCGATCGAGAGCCTTCCGTTCTCCGCGCCAGGGCCTGCCTCGCCATTTCTCTTACGGCGTCACTTCCAACGTGTCCGCCAGGCAACGGATCCGTGGGCGGAACGGTAGGCGCCGGGAGTGCCCCGTCAGCGGCCTCTACCCGTGAGCTCGCACCCGGCTGATCACCGAAGATGAGGTGGTAGTAAACCATCCCGATATGCCGCGGAGCGCCCTGTTCGTAAATCCGGCCACCCTCCAGCAAGATCGCGTGATCACAGAACGTGCTGATGGTGTTGAGGTCATGGGATACAAGCAAGATGGTGCGCCCCGATTCCCGAAACGCCGACATCTTGGCGAAGCACTTGCGCTGAAACTTGACGTCCCCCACCGAAAGGGCTTCGTCGACAATCAGAATCTCGGGTTCCACGCAAATTGCCGTGGCGAACGTCAGGCGTGCCTGCATGCCCGACGAGTAGGTGCGGAAAGGCTGGTCGATAAAATCGCGAAGTTCGGAGAAATCAACGATCCACTCCATCTTCGCGTCGATCTCCTCTTGGGTCATTCCGATCATGAGCCCACCGAGCCGGACGTTCTCGCGACCGGTGTAGTCGGGACTGAATCCCGTTCCGAGCTCTAGGATCGAGGAGATCCTTCCCACGACTTGAACCTCGCCCGCCGTGGGGTCGAGCTTCCCGCAGATCAGCTTGAGGAGCGTGCTCTTTCCCGCGCCGTTTCGGCCCAAGATGCCGACCGCCTGCCCCTTTTTTACGTCGAACGACAGATCCTTGAGCGCCCAGAACAGGCGATGCCGGGCTTTACCCGTCAGAGCTTCCCAGAAGAGATCGGCGGGGCGCGCGTAGAGCTTGAAGGCCTTGCTCAGGCCCTCGACGCGGATGGCGGATGGTTGACTCAGGGGCGCTCCAGAACCTGATTCTAGGCGACTCGTCCGCCCAAGCTAGAGAACGTTGCCGAACATGGCGGAAAGCCGCCTGAACAGGCGATGCCCCGAAATGAAGCTCACTAGGCTCAAAGAGAAGAAGATCAGCCAGCTGAAGGGATGCCGGATCGCTCCGAAGTAAAGAGCATCCTGAAAACAATAGACAAGGTGACTGAACGGATTGAGCAACAGCAAGAGTTCGAATCCCCGAGGCACGGAGCCAGGAAGATAGATGGCGGGCAGAAAATAGATCCCGACGACGTTGAACACCTGAACCACGTCCTTAATGTCGCGGAAATAGGCCCCGACCGCCGAGAGTGCGAAGGAGACGCCGGTCATGGCCAGAACCTGCATCGCGAAGAGCAGCGGCAGAAGCGCCCACGTCAGAGGAAGGGTGAAATACCTGGCCAGAATGAACAGGGCCAGACCAAACAGCAGCACCATTTCGCTGGGGAGGGTCGAAACGACGGACTTCACCGGCAAGACCTCGATGGGAAAAATGACCTGCTTGACCAGATTGGCGTTGGCCACAATGACGGATCCAGCCTTCGCCATCACTTCCTGAAAGGCCAGCCAGGGAATCAGACCGGCAAGGAGGTAGCTCGTGTAGTCAAAGGGCTGACCCGCTGTGCCGCCCATGCGAGTCTTGAAGATGTAACCGAACACGAAGACGTAGGTGGTCAGCAGGATGAGCGGATGGCCGATGGTCCAGAACCTGGAAAAGAACTGCCCGGCGTATCGATCCGACACCTCGCGCCGGGCCAGTTCGTAGATCAGATATCGCCGGGAGATCAAGACTTGAAGTCCCTCTCTAAAGGCTTGGATGTTTCGGCGCGGACTGATGAGCGAGAGCATGAGGCGAGGCTCACTTTACGTGACGCTGAAGTCGAGTCGCTTGACACGACCTTCGACCGCGCCGTACGCTGCTCCTGGATGGTGTTCTCTTCATGATGATGACAATTGCTCTCGCTCTATCGACCCTTCTGAGCGGGCAGACGACGACGGCAATGGCCTCGCAGACCGCGTCTCCGGCTGTTGGCCTACAAATGGACATCAAGGCGGATGGCTCAATCGAGGCTTCCATGACCTCGGGGACTCTTGGCAGCCTTCTTTCCGAGTTGACGCGACGCAAAGCCATCGTGGGTCTAATCCTGGATGAACGGGTCAGGGGTCTCTCCTTGTCCGGGGCCTGGTCCGCATCTTCAGCCGAAGAGTTACTTCGCAGAGTGCTCGCTGGGCGCACCGATGTGGCATTCGCCGGAAACGCGCAGCGAATCGCAGTGGGTCAGATCGACTTCGTTCTCAAAGCGTGGGATGTGAAAGACAGCATGACTGGCGGGACAACGTCGGCTCCCTCGAAAGTCCGGCTAGCGAATGAGAAGGAAGAGATCGCTCCAGAGGAACAGGAACGGCTCGACTTCGAGGTTCGCGAAGAGGCCGCACGCTCTCAAGAAACGGCTCTGGCACAGTTAAACGTCGTTCTCGCCCAACCCGCGCTTCGGCAGGGTGAAATCGGCACTCTTCCGTTCCCGGGCCCGAATGGGGAACCGCTCACCTACATTCAGGGTCCACCGCGTCCCGCAGAGGTCGGTCCCCGCCCCTTCGCGAGACCGGGTAGCACTCCGCAGGGTGTGACGGGGAACGCGCTTCCCCCGGCTAAAACGGGCCTTGAGGCTCTGCTTAGGGATCTCGGCGTCAAGTAGATGTTTCCCCAGGCTGTCCTGACAGCGGGCCTCGTGCTGTTCCAGGGCGAGAAACCGGCAGCAGCCACACCTTCAGCGACGGCAAGCGCCAGTCCAAGCGCAACTCCGTCAGCTTCTGATCTGAAGATGGAACAACTTCTCTTCGATCGGGTCTGTCTTTGGTGGAAGGCTCGGCAGGCGAGGAATCACCGCGCCATGTACGACCTCGCGCCACCCTCCTATCGCAAGGAGAAGTCCTACGAGGACTTCGTCGTCGACAGCACGATGCGATCGCGCTTCGATCTGGTGAGTTTTCGTATCGAGAAGGCCGACATGAGCCGGCAAGAAGCGAAGGTTTTCGTGGCGGCCAGATTTGATTTCGTGAGATTTGGCACGCCCGAGACGGTTGCCGAAGACCCGTGGATCAAGGTCGACGGCACTTGGTATCGAAAATGGGAGCCGGTCGCACTTCCTTTTCCCAAGTCCTAGCAAGGTCGTCTTTCAAATCCCCTGACGCAGAAAGGCCCCGGTTTCCCGGGGCCTTGACCGTTACAGAGCGCGGTCTAGCGGATCGGAGAGCCTAGAACGATCGCGTCGCGGGTCGTGAAAGGTGAGTCGAAAGACAGCCCCGTCGAACCGAGCGTCGTGGTGTTCGCCGAGATCGCCCCAAACGCGCCATTGTGGGTCAGAGTCGTGCCGCCAAACGATCCGTTGCCGGTTCCCGGCACCAGCATGTCTATCTTCGTGCTCTTGAAAACGGTGGCATTCGCAGGAACAGTGAAAGTCAGGGCGGTGCCAACAAGGGTGCCAGTGGCGTCAGTGGCACGAAGGGTGACGCTGACGGGGCTCGAGGTGTTGTTGTGGATCGTCTGATAGGAGTCGTAGGCAGGTGTCACGAAGAACCAAGGCGAGAAGAGCGTGGTTTCACGCACCATCAGGTTCAAATCCTGACCGCTGGCATCGCAGGTCGTGAGCTTGATGCGATATTCGCCCGTTGTCGTCACGTTGATGACTTCGGTTTCAGGATCAATCGTCACTGGGTCGTTTGGTGAACCTTCCAGCGTACTCTGGTACTGAGTGCTGGGGGCAACAACCGTCCCCGCGGCGTCCGAGAACAAGGCAACCGACACGCAGCCGTTGCTACCGTCCGACGTCGAAGTCCAGGAAGAAATCTGATAGGACCGGTTTGCAAACAAGGTCACCTTCCACCACGCATCCGAGGCGTTAACCGCGGGAAACTGCTTCCGCGAAATGGAGTTCAACGCAATCGACCGCGCCGTAGCGGGCGTGAGGTTGTCCGCAAAGCTCAACCCCGCGCTGGAAACGACCACCGCAAGGCTAATTCCCGCACGAACTATTGTTTTCAAATTCACATTCATCTCCAGAAAGAAAAAGGCACCCTCGCCCTTTGAACGGGGCATCCACACGGTGGGTGCGTATGAACCAAACTACTTGGAATCCACTCATCCGTCAAATCAAAAAACATCTACCGGATCGGAGATCCCAAAACCTGGGAACTTCGAGGTGTGAAGGGCGAGTCAAAGGAGAGCCCAGTCAAGCCGGAGAGCGTGGTGGTATTCGCGGAGATCGCACCGAACGCGCCGTCATGCCTCAGCAAAGTTCCCCCAAAGGCATCAGCCGCGACCCCCATGTCGGACTTCGTGCTCTTGAAGACGGTGGCATCCGCCGGGACCGTGAAGGTAATCGAGTTGCCCAGGGCAGTGCCCGACGCATCAAGAGCCTGGAGGGTCACCACGACCGGTTGCGCGGTGTTGTTGTGAATGGTCTGGAATGCATCGTAGGAAGTGGCGTTGGTGACGAAGAGCCAGGGCGAGAACAAGGTGGTTTCGCGCGCCAGGAGGGAGACATCCTCAGGCGTCCCGGCCACGCCGGTCAGGCGTAGACGGTAGACGCCGCTCGTGGTCGGCTGAAAGAGCAACGTCTGCGGACGACCAGTCGACTGGTTGGGCGAACCCTCAAGCCCCGCACTCTCTTTTCGAGGAGACGGCGTCGCGGCAACCGTTCCCGACGCGTCGGAAAACAGATCCAGAGAGATTGAGACCGCGCCTGAGGTTTCATCATCGGCGACGGGCCAGGCTGAGAATTGGTAGGACCGGTTGGCGAAGAGCTGAACGGCGTACCAGATTTCGGGAGTGGTTCCGCCGAGGGTTGTTCGCGCGGATGAGTCGAGGGCCATGAAGCGAGCGCTCGTGGGGGTGACGTTCGGTTCCGTATCGTCATCAACAATCGTGCCCACGGCCTGGCCATCTGCGATGGTCGCGAATAAGGGATCGGTGAGGTTGACAAAGAAGGTCTCATTTCCCTCAATCACGGCGTCGCCCTGAATGGGAACGCTGAACGTCTGCGTGGTCACGCCGGGAGCGAAGTTAAGCACCGTCGGACCGGCGGCGGTGTAGTCGCTTCCGGCGGTGGCTGTGCTGTCCGCAGTCGTCGCGGTCACGGAGACCGTGGAAGCAAATGGCGCCGACAGGCTCAACGTGAAGGTCGCGTTGGACATTCCGGCGTTGCCTTCCAGAACAGAGACATCGGCGATCGAAATAGTCGGCGGCGTGATCGAGAAGCATTGATAGACCCGGAAGTCATCGATGAACCAGCCGTAGTCGTCGATCGAACTGTCGGTGCCGATGCGGAAGCGGAACCGGACGTTTTGGCCGCCAAGAGTCCCAAGGTTGTACTGGGACGCGGTGTAGCCGAAGCTGTCCTTCACGAAACCCATGAGCCCGCCGATGGGATTGCCGGTCGTCGCCTTGATCGCCCCGGTTCCGTAGTTGGCGCCCGCCGCGTAAAGCGGGGAGAGATCACTCCAGTTGACGCCATTGTCGGTGCTGTATTCGATTCGCCCCCCATCCCAGTTGTTTCCGCCGCTGTCGTTGTCAAAACCAAAGGAATGGTTGAACTGAAGGCGCGACCCGGGGAGGATGCTGAGGTTCGAAGCCAGACTGATTCTCGAATCCGTCGCGGTGTCTTGGGAATAGCCCCAAAGGTTGTCCGCCCCCGTCGTGGCGAAAACAGATCCTCCAAGGGGATTGACCGGATTGCTGCCCCGAAACCAGGTCCCGGTGTTGCCGCTGATGGTCCAGTTCGAAAGGCCCGTCTCGAACCCGTCGAAGAACGTGTTGGTGGCGTACTGCCCGGCCGGGCACACGTTAGGGGGCGGGGCGTTCATGCCGTAGTTCGCGCCGCACGGCCACGGATTGGACATCTGAACCGCGTTCAAGGCCTTGGTCACTTCGCTGCAATCTCCGGCCGTGATGCCGTCGGTCCCGACCAGGTCGGAGCAGGCTTGCTGCAGGGCGTTGTAGTTGTCGAGAAAATCCGAAGCCGAAGTCAGGTACTGGGTCAGGGCGCGGTACTGAACCTTCGCGGCCTTCGTAAGGCCTATGCCTACGACGGTTTGGGCGTTGTAGGTTCCTCCGTCGACCATCAGAGCGTAGGCGTGGTTTGGGACGCCGCTGTTCGTATGCACGCCGCCAGCATCTTCGGCGACCGGATCGTATTCGCAACGGAACTGCGAGTCCGTCATTTTCCCCGGGTCGTTAAAAAGATTCGGATTCGCCATGTTGCGGAGGGCGCCTCCATCGGGTAGATCTTCTCCCATCTCCCATCTGACGGCCAGGGTGTCGGTGCCGAGGCCATTCAGCAGGTCCACGGTCTCGCCGAAGATGTCAGAGAACGATTCGTTCAAGGCCCCGGACTGCATGTAGTAGAAGAGATTCGCGGTTCGCTCGGTCACCGCATGTGTCAGCTCGTGGGCAACGACGTCGTCCGCGCTCGCGTAGCCGTCTCCGTAGACCATTTGCGTGCCACTCCAGAACGCGTTTTCGTAGGGGCAAGCGGAACCTGTCGGACAATGATGAACGGTCGACTTCAGCTGCCCACCCAGTCCATCGAAGCTGTCGCGGCCGTGAACGCTTGAGTAGTAGTCGTACGTACTGCCGGCGTAGACGTAGGCCAGATCGGCGTCGGTGTCACCGGTGGCCGCATCGCCTTCGGATCGCACCAGGGTTCCGGGGAGGGTCGCGAGATTGTTTCCGTTGTAGACGGCACGATTCTTCGCGTCGGTCCGCTGGCTGAAGCTCAGGAGCACCAATTTGCTGTGAGCGTCGATCCAGATGAATTGTCGGAGATCCATAGAAGACGCTTCGATGAACCAGGCAAGTCTCGTGGGAAACGGGCGCCCGCCGAGCAATTCCTGATTGAGGATCTCGAGACGCGGCTCGCTCAGGTTCACTCCAAGCGTCTTGAATTTGCGGGCCACATATTTGCCCGCGATCGAAAGCGATTCCGGCGCGCTGACCGCTGGATTGAGATCCACTCCGTCGATCCCGCCAAGCGTCTTGCCGTTCGCGGCGAGGACCCGAGCGCCCTTCATGTGAAGCACCAACTCGCCGCCCGTGACGGGCACCCCGGCTCTGACCTGAGTCATGCGCACGTGGTCGAGGCCCAGGCTGTCGGTTTCAACTCGCTGGATCCGGACATCGGCCGCGTTTCGCAGACCGAACGCGGCGCCGTACGTCTCGACGAATGAAAGCGCACGAGACTCGCGGCTTGTTCCCGCACTTGCGGGCAAAGGGATAGAGCGACCGCGCGGTGCGCTGAGGAAGGTTGCCAGCTGGGTTTTGGGAGAACGTGTGACGGTCAGTGGAACGCCCGCCGCGGTGTTCAGAGCCTCGATGGCCCGCGAAGCGGTAGCAGCGGTCTGCGCCATCGACGACGGCGCCAGAAGGCAAAGCATCGGCGCAAAGACCAAGAACCGTAAGGTCGGTTTCACAGGACGACTCCTTCTTAGGGCGCAGGCGAAAGACCTGGTCGCTCGACGGGCTTTGATGCTAGCTGGATGCGCTGTCGGCACCAAGGATAGCTCGCGACTGTCGCAATCAGGACAGGGCCAATCGGACCGATTTTGTATACTGTCGGGCGTTCGTCACTCGCGGCGAAACGCGAAACGCTTCATTGAAAATCGGATTCCTCGGAAACGCGAACGACTACCCGTTCATGCTCGCTCGCGCCATACGACGAGCGGGACACGACGTGGTGTTCATCCTGAACCAGAAGAGTGTTCTGAACCGTCCGGAACATCGCTACCTGGATGTCGATCTTCAGAAGGAAGACTGGATCATCGACGCTACGCGTCCGCAAGAGTTAGCGGAGTGGAAGGCCACAGAAACAGCGTCGAGGCAGCGTATTAAGAGCCACTGGGCACAACTGATGTCGGAAGCCGAGACACAAGTCGCCGAGAACGAGCGCGTCGCCAATCAGAGAGTGGAGCAGAATCGAAAGCTAAAATCCTGGACCAGGGCAAGCGGTGGATCCAAATGACCAGAAAACGCGCAAGAGAGGCCGTGCGTCCGAAAGTCGCGATCGTTTGCCTCTACGCCTATCCCCTCTTCAATCCTGAATGCGAGAGCCCATTCGGCGGATCGGAAGTGAGAGTTTCCCTGATCGCGAAGTCCCTGGCGGCCCTTGGGACCCTCGATGTCGAGGTCGTCGTCTTCGATCACGATCAGCCGTCGGTGGAAACCATCGACGGCGTCACGATCAAGGCCTGGCCCGGGATGAAATGCCCAATTCCAACCCGGAAACCGCGGGGGCTCGCCGCCGGGCAAGCGGCCACTCATGCCATTTTGAAGCAGGCTTCCACATTGAGCTTGGTCAGCCGCGCCGCTCGACTTTGGCGGCGCTGGACCCGGCCGGAGCCATCTCCCGAGAGCATCCTGACCCACATCGGCCCCGAGCCGGTTCTCGAGAAGAACGTCTCCTTTTTCAGAGTCCTCGACGCTGACCTCTACATGATGCCGGGCAACAGTCGGGTGTCCGCGGAGTTGGTGTCCTGGTGCCGAATCGAGGGCAGGCCTTACGTCATGCTCTCGGGTTCGGACGGCGACTTTCATCCCGACTACAAGCAGCAGCCTGAGGCGGCGGGGATCTACGGCCTTCCGGGCTACATCATGAACACCACGATTGATCTGGCGTCGGCGCACGTCGTGCAGAACGCGCGGCAGGCCGAACTGCTCCGTGCGTCGTGGAGCCGCGAAGCAAAGATCGTTCGAAACCCGATCGATCTGTCTCGGATCTATCCCAAGGACGCGAGCGCCCGGGACATCCTGTGGATCGGCAAGTCAGACTGGATCAAGCGTCCGGGACTTTTCCTCGATCTGGCCGAGCGTTTCCCAGAACTGTCTTTCCGGATGTTGATGACCTTCTCAAACAAGGAAATCTGGGACGAGTGCCATGCGCGCGCTGCCAAGCTTCCGAACCTGACCCTGGTCGACTACACGCCATTCAATGAGGTTGAGAAGCTTTTCGCGTCTTCACGCCTGCTGGTCAGCACCTCGGTTTTTGAAGGATTTCCGAACGCCTTTCTGCAGGCCGCGAAGTACGGCCTGCCCATCGTGTCCCTGGTCGTCGACCCGGACGGCATGCTGGCGGTGAAGGAGTGTGGTGCCGCCTGCGGCGATGACTGGGAAAAGATGGCCGCCGAACTTTCCTCGTTCGCGACAGACAACGATCGCTTCAAGAAGGCCTCCCAAGCCATCGAGAACTATGTCCGCGTCCATCACGAAAAGTCGGCGATCGCGCGTGAATATGAAAAGGTTCTGACCGAAGTCCTGATGGCTTCGGGGCGGGGATCCTTATCGAGTCCGGCGGTACGCTGAATGTGCGGGATCGCAGGCGTTTTTAATCTGGAGGCGTCCCGGACGGTCGGTGAGCAGGCTGTTCGCGCCATGACCGACACGATCGCTCATCGAGGACCGGATGGATCGGGCGTGTACTGCCGCGGCTCGGTCGGGCTCGGCCATCGGCGCCTGGCCATCGTCGATCTCTCTCCGCTGGGCGCCCAGCCCATGGGCAACGAAGATGGGTCGGTGCAGGTGGTTCTCAACGGTGAGATCTACAACCATCGTGCTCTCCGAGCCTGGCTGGAAACAAAAGGACATGTCTTCCGGTCCCAGTCGGACACCGAGGTCATTGTTCACCTGTGGGAAGAGCGAGGGGAGCGTTGCGTCGAGGACCTGCAGGGCATGTTTGCCTTCGCCGTCTGGGACTCGAATCAGGAAGCGCTTTTTCTCGCCCGGGATCGGGAGGGGGAGAAGCCTCTTTTCTACGCGGCTTCCAAGGATCGCTTTCTCTTCGGATCGGAGATCAAAGCCATTCTGGCCGATGCCGAATTCCGATCGAAACCGGATGACGTCGCCCTCCAGCACTATCTGACCTATCAATCCGTTCCCGCACCCATGACGGCCTTCTGCGGCGTCAACAAGCTGGGGCCCGCTCAATCGATCCTTGTCACGCGCGCCGGCGCAAAGACGCCAAGAACGTATTGGACTCTCTCCTACGCCGAAAAGATCAAGGTGGAGACGAAGAGCGAAGAGGTCGCGGTCCAAGAAGAATTGATCGAGCGACTGCGCGACTCCGTGCGACAACGCCTGATGAGCGATGTCCCGCTCGGAGCCTTCCTCTCCGGAGGCGTCGATTCATCGCTGATCGTCGCCCTCATGGCGGAACTGATGGATCGACCGGTGAAGACCTTTTCGATCGGGTTCGCGGACGACGCGTACAACGAGCTTCCCTATGCCCGAACGGTGGCTGATCGCTACAAGACGGATCACCATGAATTCGTGGTGACTCCGGACGCCGGCGCGCTCATCCAGGATCTGGTGTGGCACTACAACGAGCCGTTCGCCGACTCGTCGGCCATTCCGACGTTCTATGTTTCAAAGCTGGCCAGGGAGTTCGTGACGGTGGCTCTCACGGGTGATGGCGGCGACGAAGCGCTCGGTGGATACTCGCGCTACATCGGTCTTGATGCGCCAAGCGTCGCGCAAACTGACCTCACCGCCTTGCAGAACGCGTTGCCGGCCGGCCATTCTCCGATCCCCCCCTATCAAGCGCAGTACTACTTCAAGCTGACGCACTTCCACGAACTGCTCCAGAAGAGTCTGTTCACTCCGGGTTTCGCCGGTCGCTTGAAGTCACCCGCGTTCGACTGGATGGCCTCGAAGTTCTCCGGCGCCGACGCGGCTTCTCACGTCGAGAAGGCGATGCAGGTCGATCAACGCTTCTATCTGCCCGACACCCTCATGGCCAAGGTCGATGTCGCATCCATGGCGTATTCGCTCGAAACCCGACCGCCGTTTCTCGATCATCGCTTCCTGGAATTTGCAGCCCGCCTGCCCGCTCGGTTAAAGGTCGACGGCGTGATCACGAAGAAAATCCTCAAGGACGCAGCCGCTCCGTATCTGCCACAAACCCTGATCCATCGAAAGAAAATGGGATTCGGCGTTCCCATCGATCTCTGGTTTCGGAAAGAGCTTCGTGAATTCCTCAGATCCACTCTTCTAAGCCAGAAGGCTCGGGAGCGCGGCTACTTCAATGCGTCGTTCGTGGAGAGTCTGATCTCCCGCCATGAGTCCGGCGAGTCGTGGCAGTATCCACTCTGGAACCTTCTGATGTTCGAGTTGTGGCAGCAAATGTTCATTGACTCGGTTCCTGACCGAGTCAAATCGAGGTAAGACGTTGAACGCAGACAAAAATGACCTCCGTTTTGGCTTCGGCCGCAACTGGGAGGATTTCATTCGCCGAAACTTCTCCGAAGAGCGCGTGGATATCTCCAAGCGACACCTTCTCGGCTTCCTGCAGTTGTCTGATCTCAAAGGCCATTCTTTTCTCGATATCGGCTGCGGCAGCGGAATCCATTCGCTCGCCGCCTTCCGATCGGGCGCCGACTCGGTGACGGGGTTTGACTACGATCAAAACTCGGTCAACGCTAGCCGTGTTTGCCATGAATACGCTGGAAAACCAATCAATTGGTCGATCAGTCAGGGCTCCGTTCTGGACGCTTCGTTCATGGAGAACAAAGTCCCGAAAGCGTCGCTCGTCTACTCGTGGGGAGTTCTCCACCACACCGGCGACGTCTGGACGGCCATCCGCAACGCGGCAGGCCGGGTTGCCCCGGGCGGCCTGTTCTACATTGCGTTGTATTCGTCCGATGCCGACGTGCAGCCCTCCCCGGAGTTCTGGCTGGACGTGAAGCAGCGCTACAACCAGGCGGGTTGGTTTGGTCGACAGAAGCTGCTGCTTTGGTACATCTGGAGATTCATGATCGCGGGCGACTACAAGAACGTGCCCGTCGTGATGAAGCGTTTCCGCGAGCACAAGCACAATCGGGGAATGAGCCTGCTGGTGGACATCCGCGACTGGCTGGGGGGCTGGCCCATGGAGTACGTGCGCGACGCCGAAGTCGAAAAGGTCTGCGTCGAAGCCGGATTGACGCCGGTGCGCGTCCAGACGGGCGAGGCCTGCCATGAATATCTGTACAAGCGGGTCGAGAGCGCGCAGGCCTAGTGACGGATCTTCCGAGCTCTGTTGCTGAGCTCGAGAGGCGACACACCCTTTATGTACGCGACGTTTGAACGTCGACCCCTCCCTCAAAAGTACGGCTTGTCGGAACGGTGTCTAGTCAAATAGAATCATGGTTTGCGCCGTGCGCCCCTAGCTCAATTGGATAGAGCAATAGACTACGAATCTGTAGGTTGGAGGTTCGAATCCTCCGGGGCGCACCACGCGCGACTGGTGCCTGAGAAATATGGGTTCAATGGAACACGTGTTTCACGTGCCCAACTTTCTCGCGAATGTTTTTGGGATGCTGAAAGAGGGGGCCGGGTCATTCACACGAACCCCACTTCGAATCACGTGGACCACGGCGATTCGGCCAAGCGTCCGCAGTATTCCGCAACCGGGATGCGGGAGAACGGGGCCTCGCTTGGAACTCCCCACAGCCAACGCGCTGCGGTGCGACAGACCGGTTCGGGCGCGTTCAGTCATTGGAATCGCCATCTGTATTTTTCGTCGTCCGATAATTCAGATCCGAACACGAACGGGCGCGCCTACACCGCGCACATGAAACTGCGTTCATAGCGTCGCGAAAGTGGAGCCTTGCCTCATGTCCCCCAAGAGCGGAAGCGACGCTGGAACGAAGGGGCGAATGTCTTTGCGTATCGCGATCTTTTCGGTCGCGACTTTTCTCTCCCTCGTCGGCTGGTGCGGGATACACGGCTGGAGCCGCAGACTCGACATCGTTGCGAATAAGGTCATCCCGGTGTCGGGCCACTCGTACTGCGTTGATGTCGCGCCGGGCGCTTTCGGATGGATCGATACCCGGTGGGATACGGAAACCCAACCGAATCGCTCGCCCTTGGTGGTCATCGAGAACGGAACTGCTCTTGGGCCGGCTCACTCCTTTCACAGCGAGATCGCCGCGACGGGAAAGGGCCGTTTCTCGCACTGGGGGAAGGTTGTTTACTTCTCTGCCTCCGACAATACCGACCCGCGCCAGAATCGTCGCTCGTATCGCCTGGAATATCGGCTGTTTCTTCCTCGGACCGCCGGGCTGGTGGCCTTGGTCTCGGCCGGAATTCTTTGGGCGATCCTGCTTGGTCTGCTCTTGCGGCCGTTGGTCGTCCGCCTGGCGGGATCCGCCCGCGCGCGGAGCATTTGGGGAAACGTTACGGGAGCGCTTCAAGGCGCTGTGATCACCGCGGTCGCCACGCTTCTCTTTCTTGGCCTGGGCGAAGGCTGGATGCGGCTCCGGAGGCCCTTCTTGACCCCGCTTTGGCCCTCGCAACCCATACCTCTCGTTGGCTTCACGTTCACTCCCCATTCGCTCGTTCGCTGGACCAATCAGCTCGACTACTGGAATGAGGGACTCGTCAATTCTCTTGGTTTTCTGGATCGGGAGCCGTCGGCTGACCTGACCAACAGCGCGAATTGCAATGTCACTTTTTTAGGCGACTCGTTCGTCGAGGCGGCCCAGGTCCCGATCGAGCAGAAGTCGCACGTGCTGTTCGAAACGATGGCGCAAAATCAGCTCCCCGACCGGTCTATCCGCTCACAGGCCTTCGGTTACTCAGGGACCGGCCAAGTCAACCAGGTTCCGTTCTATACCGTGTTTGCGCGCCCGCTTCACCCCCGCGTGGTCGTGCTGGTTTTTGCCAGCAACGACCTGGCCAACAACTCGAGCCTGCTTGAAGGCGTGCGAAATGGATGGGATCCGACCCACGCTCCGCGCCCCTTCGCCAGGCGAAGCGGAGAGTCCGGTATCGAGCGTCTGCCGCCAGCGGACGACTGGGCTGATCACCTGCTGAAGCCTCTCCCGAAGCGTCCAGAACTCGCATGGTGGTCTTCCCTACACATTGCGGCGAGAGATCATAGCTACCTGTACTCATGGGCATGGGCGAACGCGAAGCTTAAGTATCCTGCGGTGGCGGCAAGAATCGACCCAACGTCGGACGTCACTGGAATCCAAGCGAACAACAAGGCTCAGATCGGGCGAATCGCGGGGTTGGAACATGCTTTGGACGGCTGGGCGTATCCAAACGATCTGGATCTGGACTTGATGTTCGACGCCAAGGGTCCACTCCCTCCCGCCTTTGAGGATGCCTGGACTTACACGGCGTTTGGTATCGACACCATTCGGGCGGAGGCGGCCAAAGATGGCGCCAGTGTCGTGGCCTTGATCTCCACTACCTTTGCCAACGAGCTCTCCACCAAAGAGCCCGCGTCTGAGAAGCCTCGTCCGAGGGTGTATCACACGGCGTTCGATCGCTTGATCCGCCTCCTTCGAGATCGCCAGATCCCCTACGTTGATCAACAGACATACATCGACGAGCACGGAATCAAATCAGAAGATATTCGATTCGCGCACGACGGCCACTGGTCGTCGATTGGACATCAAGCGGCGGCAGGCGCGCTCATCGAGTTGTTCAAGAAAAATCCAGCACTTTGCCGCCCCTAGCGCATCTCATGGCGTACGAATCCTGGATGGATCTGGCGCTCGCTCAGGCCGCTCTGGGAGCCACTGCTGGGGAGGTTCCGGTAGGAGCGGTTCTGCTGGACAGCGAAGGCGCGGTCATGGCCTCCGGCTTCAACCAACCCGTTTCTTCTCACGATCCCACGGCGCACGCGGAGATCGTGGTGCTGCGCCAGGCAGCCCTGAAGATGGCCAACTATCGGCTGCCGAACACCACCCTGATCGTCACCGTAGAACCGTGCCTCATGTGCGCGGGTGCCTTGGTGAACGCGAGAGTGGCGCGCGTGGTTTTTGGCGCGCGAGAGCCCAAGTGGGGCGCCTTCGGAAGCCGGCTGACCCTGGACGGCCTCGGGCTCAATCATCAGATCGAGGTGGTTTCGGGCATCCGCGAGCAGGAATGCGGGGATCTGCTGAGAGCTTTCTTCAAAGCCCGCCGATCGTAGAAGCATGGGCTGACGCCGCCGAGATGACGCACAACCAGCGAGACTGGTAATCTTGCCCCCTTCCAGTAACCGGTCGCGGAGAGATGCGAGAGTGGTTTAATCGGTACGCCTGGAAAGCGTAAGTAGGGGTGACCCCTCTACCCAGGGTTCGAATCCCTGTCTCTCCGCCAGTTTTCTCGGGCCGAAGGCCCGAAAAACTGACGTCAAGACACGGCGTCGGCACATCGCTTCGCTCAGTGTCGAATCCCCCACCCGACAGCCTTTCTCCCGCCGAAGGCCCGAAAAACTGACGTCAAGACACCGCGTCGGCACATCGCTTCGCTCAGTGTCGAATCCCCCATCCGACAGCCTTTCTCCCGCCGAAGGCCCGAAAAACTGACGTCAAGACACGGCGCCGGCCCTCAGCTCGTCGGAAGACTGACGATCTGCTGTTGCAGAAACGCAAGGAGCGCTTGCACCTTGCGTGAGTGCTGCCGGTTTGGAAGATAGGCCGCGTAGACGCTGGCGGTTTCTTCCTCCGGATTGACGCTGTAGTCCTCGAACAGGCGACGCATGCGGCCGGTGCGGATGTCGTCGCTGACCAGCCACTCCGGCAACAGGGCGATGCCGTGGCCATCGAGTGCCGCTTCGCGCAAGACGCCGGAGCTGTTCACGGCGAGGCGGCCCGTCACTTCAACGTGCTCCATCACGCTGCCCCTCTGAAACGTCCAGCGCTGGCCCACCTGATTGCTGACGCGCATGCACTCGTGATCGCGCATCGTTCGCGGATCCGAAGGAACGCCGCGACGCGCCAGATACTCCTGGCTCGCCACCACGAAAAGATGCTGCTCTCCCAGCTTCTTCACAATCAGGTTCGGCTGCTTCCACGACTCGCCGATGCGGACGGCGAGGTCGATCCGTTCCGTGGTCAGATCCACATTCAGGTTGGACAGCACCAGGTCGAGCGTCACGCGTGAATACGTTTCCAGGAAGCTCGCGATCCTGGGTCCGAAAAACAAACGGCCATACGTCACCGGCATCGAAACGCGAAGGGGTCCCACCGGTTCCGTGCCGGTATCGGCCACGCTGTCGTCGGCGTCGTCAAGTTCCGCCAGCAGTCGCGACACGTGTTCAAGGTAGGTGACGCCGGTGTCCGTCAGCGTCACTTTGCGCGTGGTGCGTGTAAGCAACGGAGTGCCCAGGGACTGTTCCAGGGAGTCAATCAGACGGGTGACCGATGAGGTCGCCACCGACATCCTTCGCGCCGCTTTGGAAAATCCGCCGAGAGTGGCCACCTCTTTGAAGGCTTTAAGGGCCAAAAGCTTGTCCAAATCACCTCACCTTTGCGTCCGACGCAACAGACGTTTGCGTTTATTGAGTATTCCCTGTCTCCGGCGCAAAGCATACGATCCTTTCCGCGTCAACAATGAGTAAAACACACAATCAGATCGAAGTCGTGGTGAGTTCTGACTTCATCTGCCCGTGGTGCTGGGTCGGACAACGACGCCTGACCGCCGGAATTGAAATGGCGCGCCTGACCACCCCGCCCATCGTTCGATACCAGCCTTACGAGATCAATCCCGCGATGCCCCTTGAAGGCATGAGCCGCCGCCTGTACCGAAGCGCCAAGCTGGGAAGCTGGGCTCGATCCCAGGCCATGGATGCCGAAGTGCAACTCGCCGGACGCGAGCTGGCCGCCGAATTCAACTTCGACCTGATCGACATCACTCCCAACACGCGACTCGCTCACCGCCTGATGTTCCTCGCCCGGGCAGAGGGAATTGTGGATCGGGCCGAGGCGCTGCAGGAAAGCATCTTCCGCGCGTACTTCACGGAAGGCCGCGATATCGGCAGCCTGGACGTGCTTGTGATCCTGGCTGCAGCCAACGGCTTCGACCCGGTGGCGACGCGCTTGTCCCTGCTTGGCCCGGCGGGCGAGAGCGAGGTCGTGGCCATCGAAACGCAGACCCAATCCGAGGGCATCCGTTCCCTGCCCGTGGTGCGCATCAATGGGACGCAGGTGAGCGGCGCCCAGCCCGCCGCCGTTCTCGCCGAAGCGCTGCGCGCGGCTGTGGCCAAAGCAGACGCACTTCATTAAAGGAAAGATCTCCACCACGTGGACAACATCGCTGTCTCAATAGAACGCATGACCCCGCAGCGGAAGCTCGCTGGACGCGCGCCCGCGGCCCTCATGGGTATCGCCTTCGCCCTTCTGGCCTCGGGCTGTGGCAAAGAGCCCGCCGTCGCCGCGGCCAATCCGTCGGCTGCCCCACCCAAGACCGTCTCCGTGATTCAGATGACGCCGGAAAGTGTGAGGATTTCGACCGAGTGGATCGCCACGCTCGATGGCCTGGTCAACGCGCAGATTCGCCCGCAGGTTTCGGGATATCTGGTGCGCGCCACGTATCGCGAAGGTGCCGCAGTCAACAAAGGCGATGTGCTCTTCGAGATCGATCCGCGCACGTTTGAGGCGGCCCTCGCCCAGGCGGAAGCGCAGCTTGGTCAGGCGAAGGCGCAGCTCGGACGCACCGAACTCGACGTAGCGCGCGACAAGCCCATGGCGGCCGAACGCGCCATCGCGCAGAGCCAGCTCGACAACGACGTCCAGTTAAATCTCGCGGCGCAGGCCGCGGTGAAATCCGCCGAAGCCTCGGTCGCAACCGCGCGCCTCAATCTTGAGTTCACGAAGGTGCGCTCGCTGGTCGGCGGTGTGGCTGCCATCGCCACCGCGCAAATCGGAGACCTCGTCGGTCCCACCACGCTTCTCACCACGGTCTCGCAGGTCAATCCCATCCGCGTCTACTTCTCGCTCAACGAACCGGAGTATCTGCAGATCGCCGCGCAGATCAACGCGCGTACTCCGACGAAGTCCCTCTGGGGCAACGGCACCGCACTCACCCTGACGCTGGCCGATGGCTCTGTCTATCCCGAGAAGGGAACGTTTCTCGCGGCCGATCGTCAGATCGATCCCAAGACAGGGACCATCCGTATCAGCGCCACTTTCCCGAATCCGAACAATCAGCTGCGTCCGGGCCAGTACGGCCGCGTCAGTGCGGAGACCAAGGTGGCCAAAGAAGCGCTGCTCGTGCCTCTGCGCGCGGTTTCGGAACTGCAAGGCACCTTTCAGGTGCGTGTGGCGGCGCCCGACAACACCGTGGAAATCCGCAACGTCACGTTGGGTGATCGCATCGACTCTCGCTACATCGTGGAAAAGGGTTTGGCGGCCGGCGACAAAGTGATTGTCGATTCGGGTGCCGTCGCGGCTGGCGCGAAGGTGGTCACGAAGCCCTACGCGCCGCAGGACGCCGCCGTAGCCAGCGCCAGCGCGACTCCGGCGGGCAAGTAACGTGTCCGACTTCTTCATACGACGTCCCATCGTGGCG
>JBDTQB010000006.1:0-38332 GCA_039932395.1 Vicinamibacteria bacterium
CGGAATGCCGTTGACCCGGCGTGAAGGGACTAAGCCAATCCGCCGGTCCTTCCAATAAATCCCTTCCGCCAAGCGTCTAACCTTCGTGCTCAAGCAGAAGGGGCGTTTTCTATGAATGGTGTGGCTTTGTGGTTTCTCGCGGCGATCTCGGTGGCGCCGTCTTTCGCTCCCGTGCAGACGGCTTCCCGGCCAGCGACGGGCGACGGCTGGGTGGTGATTCCGGTCGAGGAATACCGCGCCCTCCGCACCAAGGCCTATCCACCGGATCCCGAGCCTGGCCCGCCTCCGGTTGAGTGGGCGCTCACTCGGCTGGATTGCGACCTCCGTGTCGATGGCGACTCGGCGGTCGGTGAAGCGAAGCTGACCGTCGATGTGATGAAGGACGGCTGGGTGCGCCTGCCCCTGGCCCGCACGTTGAAGGTTCGATCCGCCCGCGTCGAAGGCCGGCCCGTCGCTTTGCTCTCTGAACCCGGGCGCGAACCCGTCATCTTGTTGTCCAAAGTGGGTCGCGTGGTGGTGACACTCGAAATCGCGGTGCCCATCAGCGCTCAAGGCGGAGGCGAAGGCTTCGCATTGCCCGCGGCCAGCGCAGGCGTGTTTCGCGTGACCGCGCATATCCCTCGTCCGGCGGTGGATATCACGGTCAACGGCGGCGTGATCGCGTCGAAAGACGAAACCGACGCGGAGACGCGCGTGGGATTGAGTGTTCGCCCCGGAGAAAGCGTCAACCTGAGCTGGCGGCGACGCTCCGAGGCGCGTAAGTCGACCCTGCCGCCCCGTTTCCGCAGCGTCGTGACCGAAGTCGTGGGCCTCGGTGAAGAGAGTGCGACCACCACGGCCTACGCGTCGGTCGATATGACCCAGGGCGAAACCAATACGGTGAGCTTCAAGTTGCCGGGTGATTTCATCGTCAATCAAATGAGTGGTGCGCTCGTCGCCGATTGGGATTTCAAACCCGGCGCTTTGTCCGTCACCTTCCTTGAAGCGGTTGACTCTTCGACGCGCCTGACGATTCAGGGCGAATCGAAAACCGCGCGCGAAGGCATCATTGAGATTCCGATCGTGCGGCTGAACAATGCCGAGCGTGAAACCGGCGGAGTCGCCGTGGAAGTTCTGGGCGCGGGTGAAATCAAATCGCAGAAGCCTCAAGGTCTGGACGCGACGGATCCAAGCGAACTGGGCGATGCGCTCGCGGGGCGCGACTCACCCTCGCTTCTCGCCTTCAGGTTCCGGCCCATCGCCGAGGGCGGGGTGCGGAGCCTTTCTGTTGATGTCGCGCGCTACACAGCTCAGGCGGTGCTCCTCGCGAACATCGATGAAGCGCGTTACGAATCGCTCGTGACGGATGAAGGCAAGCGCCTTACCCGCGCCCGCTTCGCCATCCGAAACAACCAGCGAAGTTTTCTTGCCATCAACCTGCCGCCGGGTGCCATCTTGTGGAGCGCGTCGATGGCGGGCAAACCGGTTCGGCCCGGTGTCTCGCCCACGGGCGCTCTGCTGCTTCCTTTGCAGAAAACACGAGGCGGCGAAGAGACCGAAGCCTTCCCCGCCGAAGTCATCTACTTCGAGCGGGCAGAGACGTGGCAACGCGACGGAAAGGCCACGCTGGCTCTTCCGTCCCTTGACCTTCCGGTGTCGCGCACGGGTTACGTGGTCTATCACTCGCCGGATTTCCGTTTGACCTTTGACCGCGGCTCGTTCCGCGTCACTGATTTCGAACCTCCGCTCTCGCCCGCGTTCAACCGGGTGAGTCCGTCCGAAGCGCCGCCGCCGCCGCCCAGGCCGATATCCGCGGCGCTTGCCAAAAAGGACGTGCACGAGGAAGCCTTTCAAGGCCTCGTCGATCAGTTCAAGCAAGGCAGCCGGTCGGGCCGCATGTCTTCATCACTGCCGGTTCAAGTGGAACTGCCCGAAGTGGGGTCGACCGTCTTTCTGACCTCTGAACTCACCGGTGAAGGATCCACGCCATCGATTGAGTTTTCGTACAAGAAGGAAGGCAAGAAATGAATCGCACGATGGTTCGTTTCACCGCCGCTTCGAGCATCTTCCTCCTGAGTGGAATTTCACGAGCCCAAGACAAGCCGTACACGCCTCCCGGCTCAGTCACGATTCCACTTTCCGACTATGACCGATTGATCGACCGTGCGGCACAACCGCCCAAGCTTCCCGAAGCGCCGCCAGTCGACGCCATCGTTTCGCGCGCCGACATGAAGCTGCGCGTGTCCGATGACTTCGTCCGGGGAACCTTCCGGCTGGAGGGCGAGGTCTTCCGCAAGGGCGCAGCGCGCGTACCGCTGATCACCGGCGCGACCCTGCTCGACACATCGCTTCAGAGCACGACGCCGCCGCTGGCTCTCGAGAACGGCCGGCATTCCGCCATCCTGATCGGACCGCGCCCGTTCGAGATTGATCTCGGCTGGGGCGCGCCCGTGGTGACGGAGCCCGGTCGGGCCTCGGTTCAGATCCCCGTGCCCCTCGCAGGAAGCGTGAACCTGATCATCGACCTGCCGGGCGACGTGAGTGACGTGCGCGTGGAACCCGGTCTCGTGACAAAGAAGACAACCAACGCCGGGCGAACCATCGTGGAGGCGTCTCCTGATCGGGCGAACTCCGTGAGAGTGTCGTGGGCGGCGCGCGCCACCACCACCGTTGCACCCCGCGAGTCGCGCTTCCTGGCCGATGTGAAGACGCTGATCACGGTCGACGAGACGGACCTGCGAATGGCGGCGCTGATCGACTTCAGTGTCGTGCAGGGCCAGCCGGAGCGCTTCGTCGTTTCGATTCCCCAGGGCTGGACGCTCACCAGCGCCAGCGGAGGCACCCTTGACAGCTTCTCCCTCCCGAACGGAACCGCGCAGCTCAACATGCGCGAGCCTCAGCGTCGCACGCATCAGGTGTTGCTTGGCTTCGAGCGACCAGTGAGCGGCTTGAAGTTTCCCGTGGATCTGGGGCTGGTCTCGATCAACGGGGCGCAACGCGAGACCGGCGAAGTCGCGATCGAGGGTGTCGGCACGCTGGAGCTGACGGCTGAAGAGAAGGGCGTCGTGAAGCGCATGGACACGAAGGAAACGCATGCTGCGCTGAAGGCTCTGACCCGCGAGCCGCTGCTGGCGGCGTTCCGCTATCACGCGCGCGCCGGAGAAGGCGTCAGCGTGCCGGTCGATGTGAAGCGCTTCCCCGAGACGACCACACTCGCCGCCGTAGCGGATCGCGCCGAAGCGACTTCCCTGGTGACCAACGAAGGCCGCGTCCTGACCGAAGTGAAGCTCACCTTGCGCAATCACGCTCAGCCTTTCCTGCGCGTCGCCTTGCCTCCGGGCGCCAGTGTCCTCTCCGCTGAAGTTGGAGGCGAAGGCGTGAAGCCGGCCATGGGCGAAGGCGGCACACGTATTCCCCTGCTGCGAGCGGGCTTCCGGCCCGCCGGTCCCTATGAGGTCAGCTTCGTCTACCTGCAGACGGCCGATGCGTTCGCGAAGCGCGGCGATGGGCAACTCACGCTGCCGAAGATGGATGTGCCGGTCGGCCTGTTCTCGTGGGAGGTGTTCCTGCCAGACCAACTCCAGGTTCGCGACTTCGGAGGCAACGTGGGCAGGGAAGAGTTGTGGACGGAAGCGGTGGTGAACGGCTACAGCGGTGGCGTTGAAGGCGGAACTGTTGGAGGCATCGCTGGTGGAACCGTTGCTGCCCCCTCAAACGCCTCACCCGCCCCCGGCCTGCTGACTCGGTCAGCGCTTAAAGCCGCGGACCGGCTGGAGGTCACGGGAGAAGCTCCGGAGATCGACAAAGCGGAACGGTCCAAGGAATCAAAGAACATGGCTCAATCCGCGAACGTGGTGAATCTCCAACGGCGGGTGGCCGGCGTCCTTCCCGTACGCATCGACATCCCCCGCGCCGGGCGCTCCTACCGTTTCGCCCGGCCGCTCGTGGTCGACGAGGAGTCGCTTCTCACGTTCAAGTACAAGGCCAAGTAAGGCCTACGCGAGGCTTCTGAACTCGTCGCTGTGCAGCCACGCTTCGATCTCGACAAGGATCGCGGCCAGGCTGGGTGCCACAAAAAGAACGTCTTGCATGCGATCGTGGAAGTAATCCTGCTCGATGATTTCACGGAGATGAAACGGTCGGCGCTCCACGGCGTCCGAGAACGCATGCGGCAGTTCACCGAATGAAGACAGCAGCCCTGCGCCATAGGCGCGCAGCCCACCGCGTTCCTCCACCAGACCAAACTCCAACGTGAACCAGTAGATACGAAGAAGAGCGTGGAGTTGCCGAGGCGACGCGAGAGCCGCTGCCTGGCCGATCACTTCATTCAGGCGCGCCGCATTGATGTCGGTCAGCATCGGCGCATGACCGACAGCTTCGTGAACGAGATCCGGCTCAGGCGTGTAGTCGGGCCGAGATCCATGGCGGAGATACACGGTGCAGGGCTGTCGTCGATTCCCAAGATGAGTGAGGAACACTCGCGCATCCAGCAGACCGTCGGTGAGCACCAGTCCGAAACCGGTCTGCTGGCTAAGCTCCGCCGCCAGCGAACCGGGTGATGGAGGACGAGCGGCCGACAGGCCCAGGCGACGAAATCCTTCGAGATAGGTCGAGGCCGCGAGCGTTTCATGAAGTCCGGAGAGACGATCCATGACCGCACCCCAGACCGTGGTCTCTTCGGCGGTGTACTCAACGGCGGGCAAAGACGCTCCGAGCTGATCGACCGATGCAACCAGGCTGGACAACGCGGAACGGCGCGCGATGTAGGTTGCGTCGCCTTCACCCGGATGTCCGGCGGGCAGGGTGACGATGTTGGATTCGAGCAATGTGATGTTCATGGAGATCTCAGAAAAGAAGACAAACAAAAAGGCCCGCTCTCTTGAAGAGCGGGCCCGTGGGTGCGGACCGGAGCAGAACGAAGCTCTAGGCCACCCGGGTCCCTCCCGGGTAGTAATAACGGTGCGCATTGATGACGTTCAGGTTCACAGCGGGACGACCATAACAGAGTCAGCGATCATCCTCTGAGAGCGGATATCCTCGTCGTTCCCTTCCGCTGACCCAAGAGAGACCTCCCATGAGCGATGAGACACGTAGATTCACCATTGGACACGGCTCTGTGCGCGGCGAACACGTCAAACTCACCGAAGCCTGGCAATCGCTTCTCGCCCGTCGCACCTATCCCACCTCCGTGCGATCACTGCTCGGCGAGTGCCTGGCCGCCTCGACGCTCTTCACCTCCGCATTGAAGCTGATTCAGGCCGATGGTCGCCTGACCCTGCAGATCCAGGGCGGGGCGCCCGTCTCGCTCCTGATCGCCGAATGCCGGGCCGACCTTTCGGTGCGAGCGATGGCGCGCCTTGATCCACAGATCGAGATCAAGGAAGGGATGTCGCTCGCCGACCTGACGCGGGGGGCGTCTTTCGCGGTCACCATCGAACCCGGCGGCGATTTCGATTCCTATCAGAGTCTCGTGCCCATCGAGTCGGGTTCCGTTGCCTCGATCCTCAACGCCTACATGCGTCAGTCGGAGCAGATCGAATCGCACTTCGTGCTCGCCGCCGATGAAGCGACCTGTGCTGGTCTGCTTGTGCAGAAAGTGCCGGCCCTGGGCGGCAAGGAGAATGCGGACGCGGATCCGGATCTGTGGAACCGTATCCAGACCCTGACCTCTACGCTCACGGCCGCGGAGCTTCTGGAGCTTTCCGCCGAAGAAACCCTGCATCGGCTCTTCCATCAGGAAGAGGTGCGTGTTTTGCCTGGACGGCCCGTTCACTTCGTTTGCCGCTGCTCGAAGGATCGGGTGGGGGGCGTCCTTAAAGTTCTCGGAACGAATGAAGTGCGCGGCCTTCTCGCAGATCGACGGACGATTGATGTCGACTGCGATTTTTGCGGAAAGCGCTATGCCTTTTCTGCAGAAGAGGCTTGGGCCACCCTCGCCGACTGACCTCTTCATCCGGGGCGCAAGTCCCTCTTTGGGAGCTGCTTAGACGAGATTGCGTCGGGTCGGGTGGGCTACGAATCTACGGCAGGCTTCTTGCTCAGTATCGGAGTTCAATCCATGACTTCAGCACAGGCTCTGAACAAAACACCTACCAGAACACTGGCGCAGGCTCTTGCTGGGACTCGACATTAAGACACCCTGAGATGAGCGAGGACGCAATCCACGAGATCGACGGACTCGGCATGGACGAGTTGCGCGCGCGACTGCGCGATGCCGGGGATGCGCTGCGCGCCATCCAGAATGGCGAAGTGGATGCCCTCCCGGTCTCGGATGGTGATGCCGACAAGGTCTTCACGCTCAAGAGCGCGGACGCGCCGTATCGAGCGATGGTTGAGCAAATGCAAGGAGGCGCGGTCACCCTGAACTCGAAGGGCGATGTCCTTTACTCAAACCGGAGTTTCGCGGAGTTGATCGGCTGGCCGCTCGAGAGAGTGCTCGGATCTTCCATCGACGAATTCATCGAAGGGACGGATCAGGCAACCCTGAGTGAGTTGCTGCTGGCAGGCGCGGGTGCGCTGCGCACGCGCCTTCTTACCAAGAGCGGAACCCCGCTCGACGCCCACGTGTCCGTCAGTCAGATGACGTTGGACGACGCCGAGCACCGCACTCTCATCGTGACCGACCTCAGCACCATGACCAAGGTCCAGCGAGAGAACCAGTCGAAGGATGAATTCCTCGCGATGCTGGCGCACGAACTTCGCAACCCGCTCGCTCCCATCCGCACCGGTCTCCAGATCCTGAAGCTGTCGCCGCAGGGCGAGACCGCGGACCGCGCACGCGAAATGATGGACCGCCAGCTCACTCAGATGATCCGGCTGATCGACGACCTGCTCGACGTCTCCCGCGTCAGTCGCGGCAAGATCGAACTCCAGCGCGAGGTCCTCGACTTGAAGGCGATCGTGGGCCTGGCCATCGAAACCAGCCTGCCTCTCATCGAAGCGGGCGGGCATCACCTCGTGGTTCAACTTCCTTCCGAGCCGATCCCCGTCGAGGCGGACGCAACGCGGATGGCGCAGGTCTTCAGCAACCTGCTGAACAACGCGGCGAGGTACACGCCTGACGGTGGCCAGATCGAACTCAAGGCCGAAGTCGGCCTGGGCGAAGTAGCGATCCGAGTCACGGACAACGGGGTCGGCATTCCCAGAGAGATGGTCTCGGAAGTCTTCGAAATGTTCTCGCAAGTCGGGCGAAATCCTGACCGCGCGCAGGGTGGGCTGGGCATCGGATTGACCTTGGTCAGACGACTGACCGAGATGCACGGCGGTCAGGTGAGTGCGGAGAGCCCAGGGATGGGTGAGGGGAGCGTGTTCACCGTGACGATGCCCTTGGCCGCCTCGGCCGCTCCTGAGGCGTCCACCGACTCACACCCTAAGGACACCGTCGCTGGAAGCGACGAAAAGCTTCGCGTTCTGGTCGTCGATGACAACCTCGACGCAGCCAATATGCTCGCCATGCTCGTCGGCATGCACGGCCATTCCACCGAGATCGCACACTCCGGTCCGGAGGCTCTGAGCAAGCTGAACTCGTTTCCCGCGCAGGTCATCTTTCTGGATATCGGGTTGCCCGGCCTCAACGGCTACGAAGTGGCCCAGCGGATCCGCGGCCTGGAGGCCTCACAGAAGCACGCGCGCGCGAAGTTGATCGCCCTGACTGGCTGGGGAAGCGATGAAGACAAGAAGCGCTCTCGCGAAGCGGGATTCGACATGCACATGACCAAACCCCTCGACGCCGAAAAAATAGAAGCCCTTCTCAACGGGTTTGTGTCGCAACTCTCACCCGTGACGACGCAAACGGGAAGCTGAGTCCAAAGGCGCCTTACGGGCGCGATTCCTTGAAGGTGTCGCAGCGGCCAGGGTCGCCGGTCTGAAGGCCACGCCGCAGCCAAAACTGGCGCTGCTCTCCCGATCCATGCGTCCAGGACTCGGGATGCACCGATCCCTCAGACATCTGCTGAATATGGTCGTCGCCGATCGAGGCCGCCGCCTTCATGCCCTCTTCGAAATCGCCTGGCTCGATGATTTTTCGGTCCAGGTTGGCGTGATATCCCCAGACGCCGGCGAAGCAGTCGGCTTGAAGCTCAAGACGAACCGACAGCGCATTGGCCTGAGCCTCACTTCCCCTCTGTTGAGATGCCGTGACCTTGTCGGAGATGCCCATCAGGTTCTGAATGTGATGCCCCACTTCATGAGCGATGACATACGCCTGCGCGAAGTCGCCGGGAGAACCGAACCGCTTCGAGAGCTGATCGAAGAACACGGGATCGAGATACACACGATGGTCGGCGGGGCAGTAGAAAGGACCCATGTCTGCAGACGCGGTTCCGCAACCCGAGCGCACGGCGCGGGTGAAGAGCACCAGCGGCGGCTGTTCGTAAGACTGACCCTTCTCCGCGAAGATGCCCGTCCACGTGACTTCCGTGTCCCTGAGAACCAGGGAGGCGAACTGGCCGAGCTGGTCCTTGGGAGGTGCGGTGTCTGCGGGAGCTTGCTCCTGAGGGGCGGTTTGCTGAATCGCGCCAATCAACTGGAGGAAGGTGCTCGGGTCGGCCCCCGTGAAATAGGAGAGGACGAGAGCGAGGATCAGCCCTCCGCAGCCAATACCGGCGGGCCCGCCGCGCATGCGCTGTCCACGACGATCTTCGACGTTGCTGCTTTCAGCCCGGCCTTCGAGTCGCATGACGAACATGCTAACGCCGCTTTTTCCGAGACCTCTCATGTTTTTGGGCCGGAAAACCGAAAACCGCCCTCGTCGGCCACGCGACCCTTAGACTCACACCGCGCATGAGCGACCTGTGTTCCATCTGCCTGGCCGCGCGCGCGACCGTGCGCCCCTCGCTCGAACTGGAAGCGTTGATCTACATCAACCTGCCCTGGCTCGACGACCATGCGACGTGCTGCTCCGCGTGCGCACGACGTTTCCGCCGCGCGCTCTCCTACTTCCGCGCCGTGGGCATGGCTGACGGTTCCAGTTCCCCCATTCTTCCCACGCCGCTTCGCCTGGGCGCTTCGAGCCAATACCGCGGACGCGGCGTCACCATGGCTTTTCTCGACGCGGGTTTCTACGCCCATCCAGACCTGGTGCGGCCGATCGATCGCATCCGAGAGTACGTCGACGTGACTCGAACCAACTCCCGACGCGCGGACATCGATGATCCGCGGGAGGCGGGCTGGCATGGGCTGATGACGTCCGTGGTGGCCTGCGGCAATGGCACTCTCTCGAAGGGCCTCTACCGCGGCATCGCCTCCGAGGCCGATGTCGTGCTCGTCCAATGCGGCACCGCGCGACGCGTCTTCCACAATGACATCCGGAAGGGCTTCGACTGGATCCTCAAGAACCGGAAGAAGCACAACATTCGTGTGGTCAACGTCAGCGTCGGCGGCGACTACGAGGCGAGCTACCTGGACGACCCGATCTGCGAGGGCGTCGAGGAAGCGACGCGCGCGGGGATCTTTGTATGCTCAGCGGTGGGTAACGCGGGGTTCAGCGCGCTTCATCCGGTGCTTCCGCCCGCATCTTCACCGTCCGCCCTCGCCGTCGGCGGATTCAACGACCGCAATCGACTCAGCCGCATCGGGATCGAGCCGTATCAGTCGAGCTACGGCCCCACGGTCGATGGCCTGCAGAAGCCGGAACTGGTGGCGCCAAGCATCTGGGTCGCGGCACCTCTTCTTCCCGATACGCCGACCGCCCAACAGGCCGGGCTCTATTCGCGTCTCCTTCAGACCGAGGACGGGCGTCTCTTGGACGTCCTCGCCCTTCATCCTGGGATCGACGAAACACTCGATAGCGCCGTTCACCTGGCGCCGGCTCTCCTCCGGCAGCTGGTCTCGATGAAAGCGCGTGACCAGAACGTGATCTCCGAGTCTTACAAGCATGTCGATGGGACGAGCTTCGCCTCGCCTATCGTGGCCTCGATCGCCGCGCAGATGATCCAGGCGAGTCCCTCGCTCAAGCCGCTTGAGATCAAATCCATCCTCGCAAGAACCGCGAAAACCGTATCTGAACTGCGGGCGGAACAGCAGGGCTTTGGGGTGGTCGACCCGCGGGCCGCCCTCGCCCAGGCCCTGGTCCACGCGCGCGCGGAGCGGCGCGCAAACCATCTCACGGAGGCCCGAAACAACTCCGTACCGGCTCGAACCAAGGCGCGCACAGAGGCCGCCCTCGCAAAGCGCGCCACCCCTCGCTAAGGAAGCTGAATGCGAACCACCGCCGCGGTGTACGCGAGGTCGTCGCCTTCATCGCCCGGCCTCTTCTTGTCGGAGCGAACACAGAACGTGTTCTCACCCGCTCTCCAGAGTCGGGCCGGCGCCTCAAAGGGCAGCTCCGTCCACACGGCAGGCAAAGACAGATGGGCCAGAACCTGATCGTTGAGAATCAGAGAAACGCGCTGGTCCTGAATCCGCGCCGGCGCCCGAGCGAGAACAAACCCGCGTAAGTCGAACGGCTCGTCCAGTGGAATCGTGATGCATCCCTGTGGATGAAGGAGGTAGCGAAAGGCAACGCCGTCATCCCAGATCTGAGGCTCCGACCAGCCTTGCTTGAGGAAGCGCGGCTCGAGTGTCGCGAGGTCGAAGTCCCCTCCCTGACGATAGTTCTCGTAGGTGAAAAGTCCCACGAAAGCGCGGTAAACAAGCGAGCGCGGATACACCCCCGCCCGACCAATGGTGGCGTCGGCGACCCGGCGCGCCTGGTTGGCTTGGAGTCGAGCAAGGTCGTCAAGAGGAAGCGCTCTTCCCGAGGTTCCCTGACGGAGATCGATCAACGAGACATTCCAGAGCGTGGCGAGCGCCAGTGCTGTAGCCGGCACAATCAGAGGACGGGCCCAGAGGAGCAGAACCATTCGATTCACGAGCGCTCCAAGACCGAGACCGAGAAGGGGCAGGACCAGGTCGAACCGTCGTCCGCCGAAGGCCGCGGAAGCATTCCAGTCCCTCACACTTCCATTGAGAAACGTCGTGAAGGCGAGGATCAAAAAGGACGCGACGACGTAGGACCCGAATCGTTTCAAGGCAAAGCACAGACCGAGCAGGCCCAGGACGAGAACGGGATGCCAGTTGAACAGGCCACGGTCGGCGGAGAACAGCACGTCGAAGGCGTGCCGTCCGCGCCAGTCGATGAATCCATCTCCCTGCGGAACGGTGAGGAAGGCTCCGTAGAGAACCTTCCATGCGAGGAACTGCGGCACGAACAGGATCGCCGCCGAGGCGGCCGCGATCGCCGCGTGCCGAAAAGAAGCGCGGGCGCGAAAGAGGCCGGCCAGCACAAACAGAACCAGAATGATGGCCTGCGCGCGGAAGAGGGCGGCGAGGCCAAGGGCCGCGCCAGATGCGGCCCAGCGCCAGGTGGTGTTTTCCCTCTCAGCCCGAAGCGTGAGCGCCACCACGAGTGCCGCGGCTCCGAAGGTCAGCGCATGGGACATCAGGGGCTGCAGCGTCGCGTAGTACAGGATGGGCGAGGCGAGTGTGACCCCGAGAACCGCGAGCGTCGCGCTCCCCTTTCCCCAGGCGTGCGCAAGGGCACGTCCCAAAGCGAACACGCCAAACAGAAGCAAGGCAAGGGTGGTCGCCGCAGCGGCCGCATAGTAGGGCGGCCCCAGTCGGAGCGGATCCGTGGCGCCTCCGGTGACCAGGAGCCAGAGATGAGTCGCCGCCACGGCAGGCATCCAAATCAGTCCCGGACCCACCGACATTTCGTTCGGAACCAGGCCCGTGGGAGTCAGCCGGGGGGCGATGAAGCTGAGCCGCGCCCATTGATTGCTGAAATCCAGGTCGCCATCTGAAAGAAGCGACGACGTGTAGGCGAAATAGTTGAGCGAGTCGGCTCCTGTCGAAAAACCGATCTCGGCCTGCAAGCAGAAGACGAGGGCAAGGACCGACACGAGACGTCGATGCGGCTCTCGAAAAAGGCTGAGGATGGCGAGGGCCAACGCCACCCACACGAACAACCGCAGCCGGGAATCGACCAGTGAGAGAAACGCTAAACCAGCCGCGACAATCCCGATCACTTCACGCGCACGCCGCCCTTGATCACCATGGGCACGTTCTGAAGCAACGTGATGTTGGAGAGAACGTCACCGCGCACGGCGATGATGTCGGCGATCCGGCCTTGGGCGAGCGTTCCCAGGTTTTTCTCCTGTTTGAGGAAACGCGCGGGCCAGCGGGTGGCGCCGCCGATCGCCTGCATCGGGGTCATGCCGAACTTGACCCAGGTGTCGAGCTCGCGCCAGGTCGAGTCGGAGTGGAAGTTCGCAGGGATGCCGCTGTCCGTGCCGACCATCAGGGTGACGCCGGTGTCGCGGAGCTGCTGAAACTTCCTCTGAAGGGTGGGAATCCGCCGGAAGGTCAGGGTGAAGTAGTCGAGGTGCGTGAGGTCGCGGAGGGAGTCACGTATGTCTTTCACCACATCCTTCGGCAAGCCTTCCTGCCAGAGCGGATCGTCGAGGCGTTCCGGGAAAACCTGGGCGGTGTAGTTGGTCAGGCTCAAAGGAGAGACGGTCGGGCACCAGTAAAGCGATTGATTGCGCTTCTTTATCCCTTCGATGATGTCAGCCGGATACTCGGGCTCCGTGGCGAGACCGGTGTGCTCGAAGCAATCGACGTTGTGCTTCAAGCCGATGCGGATCTCCTCTTCGCGATGAGCATGCGCGACCACGGACTTGCCCGCGGCGTGCGCGGTTTTCACCACCGCGGCCACCTCGGCGTCCGTCATCTGATCCTGGTCGATGAGCTTGATGAAGTCGACGCCCGCGTCGATGAGCTTCTGAACCTTGGCGCGCGCGTCTTCAGGACCATTGACGCCCCAGCGAACGAACTTTTCGTACTCAAAATACGGCGCGTGTTGGATGAAGGGTCCCGAGACAAAGAGTCGCGGACCAAGGATCGTTCCCTTCTCGATGCGCTGCTTCACGTCGAGGATGTCTTCAAGGGGCGCGCCCAAATCGCGCACCGTGGTGACACCGGCCATCAAAAGCTGCTTTGCGGCGGCGGGCATGATCTCGTCCTTGAACCGCTTCATGTACGTCGTGTCCCAATGCTCGTAGTCGGCATGACCGACAATCATGAGATGCACGTGCATATCCATGAGCCCGGGCAGGACGCTCATGCCTTCCGTGCTGATGATGGGCGTGCCGGGCGGAACCGCGACTTCCGACCGAGGTCCCACCGCGACGATGCGATCACCCGCGATCAGCACGACGCCGTCATGAATGGGCGGACCTTCATATCCATCGATGACCTGGCCGCCCACCAGAGCGAGAGTTGGCTTCAGGGACGGATCTGACGCGGCCGGCGCGGCCGCCTGAACCCGCGCGGAAGCGACGCTCAGCAGGCACGCGGCCAGGAGAAACAGGGGTCGGACGAAACGCTGAGCTGTGTTCACGAGACTCTCCTTGCTGCGCGGGCTATTGGGGACGTCCGGACGGACGCGTGGCGGCCTTCTCGGGCTTCTTCAACGAAGGTCCGTCGTCGTCATCATCGTCGTCGCCGCCGACACCGCGCTTCAGCCACGCCGCCCGCATCGGCGGAGGCATCTTGGAATGGGAGCCGCGAACCGTGCGCCAGACGATTTCGTTGAGAAGGAGATCGGGTGCGTGGTCTGCCTCGTCCAGGTCCATCTCCCCCGACTCTTTAGCACCCCAGGCGCCGGGGTCGTTCTTTTCAAGAACGTCGATGCGAGGAGGAAGGGCCTGATAGGGCGAAAGCGTCGGAGTGAGCGCGAAGGCCGCGTAGGCGGGAGTGGCGGCTGCGTCGTACTGAGAGAGCGGCTCCAGACCGAGGATGAGTTCCATGGTGCGGAGGAATCCGGAGGTGGTGTAGAGCGTGTGATCGACGGCACCCTTGCGCTGCGTGTAGGGACTGATGACAAGGCCGACGGAACGATGTGCATCAACGTGATCCGGCCCATTCTGCGCGTCGTCCTCGAGCACGAAGATCGCCGAGTCCTTCCAGTAACGACTCTTGGAAATCGCCTCCACCAGTCTGCCCAGAGCGTGATCGTTCTCCGCGATCATGGCGCGTGGCGTCCACGAACCCGCCTTCGCACCGGCGGTGTGATCGTTCCCGAGGCGCAGGATGTTCAGTTGCGGCAACGCGCCGTTTTTCTCAAACTCGCGAAACTCCTTGAGCCAGACGTCGACACGCTGGTTGTCCGGGATACTGAGGTTGAAGGGCGGGTAGGTGGGGTGAACATGGTCTTTCAGTCCTGTGACCGATCCGCCGTACGGCGGCTTCATGCCTTCGTCGAATCGGACTTCGGCGCCGGGAATCGAGAACTCTCCATAGCTTCGGTAGGTGACTTTCTTGCGCGCCGCCGCGTCCCAGATGTAGCCGCGAGGACCCGCCGCAAGATTTCCATACGCGTTGCGCATCTCACCACCACCCTCTGACAGGTACCGCGCCTCGCGCCGACCGTAGTTCATCGGCCAGATCTTCTCGACCGCGTCCGTGGCCCAAGCCCCCATGGAGAACGCGTGTCCGTCGTAGCTCACTTCGGCGTCAACGTAGAAGTTGTCGAGCAGAACGAACTGACGCACGAGAGCATGGGCATTCGGCGTGACTTCCTGACCGAACAGCGTCAGATTGGGATCGCCATTGCCTTCCGGAATATCGCCCAGAATCTGGTCGTAGGTGCGGTTCTCGCGAACCACATAAAAGACATGCTTGATCGGCGACGCACCGCCGACCCGTCGCGGAATCACCGACTGCAACGGCGCCTTCGCCGGGCTCAGCTGCGATTTCCCCGTGTCGGGTGTGACGTAGAGCGCCGTGGCGGTGTACTCCTTGAGCTTCGCGCTGTCGGGCGTCGCAAGCGTGGTCAAAGTCCCCCACAGCATGCCCCCGGTGTACTGCGCGTCGGGCGCGAGGTTGACGCCCGCCTGACGGCCGCGCGGATTCGACTCGCTCGCGAGGCCCTTGCCGGAAAGAATGAAGATCTTCTTCCCGTCACGCGAATAGCGGACGCCCGTGGGATACCAGCCGGTAGGAATGAAACCCTGCACGTCACCCTTTCCGTCGGCTTCGATCTCAACCACTGTGACGGTGTTGTTGTCGGCATTCGCCACGAGAAGCGTCTTTCCGTCAGGCGAGAGATCGAGCGCGTTGGGCGTGCTTCCAGGCGGCATGTTCGGAAACGGCGCGATGCCGATCTGCTCCGTCGCATACGCCTGGGTGAGATCGATGTTCCAGACCGCGTTGGTATTGGCGCAGGCGACGAAGAGACGCGTTCCATCTTTCGAGAAGACCATCGAGTTGGGATGCTCACCCACCACGATCTCGTGCTTCAGCGTCAGGTCGTCCGCGTTGAAGGCGAGGACTTTCGCTCCACCCCAAAGCGAAACATAAACCGTCCTGGAATCAGGCGACACGACAACTGTGTAGGGCTCCGCGGGGAGGTCGACGGTCTTGAGCACCGCGCGCGTCTCCAGGTCGATCGCGTGGAGCTTCTCTCCCAGGACGTGGACGGCAAAGAGGGTCTTGCCATCAGGAGCCACGGCCAGTCCGCCGACAAAACTGTCTTTCGCCAGTTGAGGCAGAGCGAACTCACCGGTCTTCTTGAGCGCGCCGTTGTCCCACGAGAACTCATCGATGCGGCTCTTCGCCGATCCCGAGGAGAACAGCCGCTTCCCATCCGGATGAAAGGCGAGGCCGAGCCACGCTGATTCCAGGGGAACGCGCGAGCGGACGATCTGCTTCGTGAAGTCGTACACCACGAGGTTGGGCTGGCTGTACCCGTTGTTCGTGACAATGACGTGCTCGCCATCAGGCGCCATGACCAGATTCAGAGGCAGGTCCCCGATGGTGATGTGCTGACCGACGGGCGAAATGCGCCACCCATTCGGAAGGAGCGTGATCTTCGGGGCTTTCAGTCGTGCGGGCTTGTGGACGTCGTCGTCATCGTTGTTGTTGACGGCGGCGGCAGGCCGGACGAGGGCCACGAGAATTGCGGCGAACAGGAGCGTATGCAGGCGGGAACGCGAGATCAATGTTTGTCTCCTCGAAGAATCGACGCGTTTTCGCGAAGGCTCGTGGCCACCCGCCGGAGCGTCAGAACAGATCCGGCAAGCGGCGGCGACAGCGGCTTCACTTCCTTCATCCACTCCATCAGGGAAGGAGAAACCGTGGCGAGTTCGCGGAGCTGATCGGCGACGCGCGCGTATTCCGGGTCCTTGGGAATTTTTTCGAGAGCGCCATCGATTTCGTTGGCGAGGGTCTCCAGCGTCTCGGCCACGTGTCCATGACTTGAGGGGCTCGCGACTTCGGGCTTCGCTTTCGTCTTGGCGGGAGGCGGAGAGGGCTGAGCCGCCTCGGCCAGTTTGAGATGACTCGAAATCGCTTCCAGTCGCTTCGTGACCTGAGCGACCGACGCGAAGGACACGACCGCTTCCCGAAGCGTCTCGGTCAGCGCGGGAGAGATTTTGGTGAACTCGATCAGGGGTGCAGCAAGAGGCTCATAGTCCTCCGCGGCCGGAAGGCGCATCAGCGATTCGGCGAGACGCTGGTTCGTGTCCTGCAGGGTCATCGCCGTTTCACCCAAGGCCTGCGTGGCCGTTTCGATCTGTGGCACCGCGTCCTTCACCGACTCCAGGGACTCCATCAACCTCGGCCCGCTCTGAGCGAAGGAATAGATGTGTTCCGCGAGCGGTTCGAACTCAGCCGCCTTCGGCACTTCCCCGATCAGCGCCTCCAGCCTTTCGACGATGCCGGGGAGCCGGGCCAGCAACGCAGCGGTCCGATCGTCGATGGGCGGGGGGGGAGGAGCCTTTACCGCCCGCTTTCGCGAGGTCTTCGGCGTTGCGTCCACGTCCGTCTTCATCGCATCGTCGGTTCCGAACAAATCAGCGGCGACAGCTTTCTTTCGGGGAGCCATTGCCGCGAGCTTATCCCTGCTCCGTCTGGCCTTGATCCGCCTGAGCGATACGTGGGGTCAGGCCCAGCGCTTCGACCACCCCACGGTTGTCGGGACCGCTCTTCCAGATGAAGCCATCGAGGATGTAGTGCGTAGCCTGCGGGAGGGCCAGCAAAGGAACAATGAGGGAAAGCGCCTCCGCCGGCAGGACGAACGCGGGTCCGGGGAAAAGGCTCGATTGTTCATGCCAGACCCACCGATCCCAGCCCCATTCCTCAATCCACGCGAGCAGCACCACGACGCCGAGGAAGATGGGAAGGCCTGTCGCCGAGAACGGCTGCCAGGTTGGGACGGATGTCGTCCGCGCGCGATGACGTCCATACGCCCAGATCAGCCCGAGATACGGAATGCCGTGAATGAAGATATTCGTAACCGTGAAGGCGTAGTCGGAATTCAGAACGACGAGACCGATCCCCCACATCAACCACGTGCTCAGCATGACGAGGTTCTTGCCCGCGCTCACCTGGAGGTCCGACTTCCACCGCCAGGCTTCCTTGGCGACGTAGGCCAGGCCGACCATCACGTAGAAGGGAAACGAAACGCTGGCGAGAACGGCCGGCATTCCCCGAACGAAGTCGCCTTCGATGAGCCAGGAGAATCGTCTCGGCAGATGCGCGTGCCAGTAGATGACGGGCCAGAGGGTCGCCGCGTAGACCGCAAGCCCATCAAGCGATCGCTCCCAGGGCAGTGAAGGCCCGGACTTGCGGGCATAGAGCGCGACGAAGCCGCGTTGTTGGCGGATGAAGTGGAAGACGGCCACGTACGCGAGCACGGTCCAGAACAGTCCTTTCGAGATCGAATGACAGACCACGAGGACGACATAGGCGCTCAGGGCGACGCCCACGAGTTGGCCTGAACGCGCGTGTCGTTCTTCCGTGTCCCAGAGTACCCGCCAGCCGGTGGACCAGACGTGCGCGACATCGACCCCGAGCACTCCCACCACCCAGACCCAAGTTGGCGCATCGCCGTCGAGAAGGCCGAGGGCCGAGCCAATCAACAGCAGGCCAAGAGACAGAGCCAGCGATCCTCCGAAGAGCGCAAGATCGAACGCCTTCGAGAAGAGCCAGGGACTCGACACCTCGGCCGCTCCTGACGTAGCTGAGCTCACGCTCGCTCCGAGGGCTTCCACCAGGGGCGGAAAACATGCCCGAGATCGCGCATGCCCGCTTCGGCGGCGCGGATGCCCCAGTCCTGCGCTTCTTCGAAGAGAGCCAGGCCGGACAGATCGGTATGGGCGAAGTGAAGGCGGCCGATCGGCTTCGACGCTTCGGCGAGGGCGTCGCTCCACATGAATCCGGGACGCGGACGCACCATCGCGTGGCCCCAGCGCATCACGTCGATCCGCTCCACGCAGTCTTCGATGTCCGGATGCGCGCGACGAAGGTCATGCAGGATCTCATCGGCCCATTGATCCCAGGTGCGGCGCAGCATCTCGGAACGCGTCTCGCGTGGATCAGTGTCGCCAACAAAGGCGCGGTAGTAGGTAAACGTGGTGGCCCCCTGGTCCACGCCCGTCTGATGCGTGGAGACGACATAGCCAAGCGAAGGCGATCCGTAGATGACGTTGTCCCAGGCGAGGGGAAATCCTCGGTCGGCCGGGCGTTTGCTCAGGAGGAGATTCGCCACCATCCAGGAGCCGTAAGTGAACTCGGCGGCGTGCTTCAGCGTCGCTTCCTCCGCACGCACCACGCGCGCGACGAACGGCCGCGGCAGGGCGCAGATCGCGGTTCGTGCGCGGATGGCGAACGGCTGATCGTGCGCGTCGAAACCCTTGACCAGAACATCCTGCTTCCCGGGATGGATTTCTGTGACCATGCTGCGGTTGCGCACGCGCCCCGCGGCGCGGCGCGCCATCACATCGACCAAGCGACCGTTGCCTTCGGGCCAGGTAAGGAACTCCGCGGAAGAATCGTCCTGGGGCCGAAAGCGGGAGACAAAGTAGTGAAGCCCCGCCCATGCCGAGGTGTGATTCAAATCGGCGCCGAAGTCGTCCCGGCACCCGTACTCCACCCACCAGAACAAACGCGGAGAGGTGTAGCCGGCCCTCTCCATCCATGCCTTCATGCTGAGTTGATCGAGAGCCTGAAGCTCGGGATCCGTGGAGGAACGACGCCTTGGAATCGCAAAAGAGACCCTGCCTCGAGTGTCACGTCGCGTCGCCATGGTTCGCATCTCGCCATGGAAACGGTCGAACTGACTGCGGTCTTCCTCGGTCGACCCGGCAAGCGGATAGACGCCTTCGTACCAGCGGTCGTGAACGAAGATGCGTTCCTGCGGATCACGGCACAAGACGTCTTCTGCGAACTCCGTGCGGCCGTTGGCCCGCGCCTTCACCGCGCCCGCCTCTTCGAGAATCGCGAGCAGGGGCTCATTGGCTTCGTCGGGAACGGGAACGTAGTGCGCGCCCCACGGCGCCTTCATCGGAGAGGTCTGCGAAGTCGAAGTGCCTCCGCTCTCCGCTTCCAGTTCGAGAACGATGAAGTCAGAGACGCCCGCGCGATCAAGCGCCCACGCGGCCGACAAACCCGCGATGCCTCCGCCGACGATGACGCAATCGACCCGCTCTTCCTTCAACGTCGCGGGAAAAGGTGGGAGCCGGCCGTCGCGCATCGCATGTCCACGAGCCATGGACGGGCCGACGAGCGATCCCGTGATCCGCCGCCCCGCCGCCGTGCGTGAACATTGGGGAGACAGCGCGGCCAGAGAAATCAGGCTGACCGCTTCGCGGCGACTCAAGCCCGACCGTGGCGATCTCACGGCCACGCCGCGAGTTCCTCCTGGTAGTAACGGACGAGCACCTGATTGTTGAGACGATTGGTCTCGACGGGAACACGCGCGAGGTCGGGACCGAAGGCGAACAGAGCATGCAGTGTCGCGAGATCGAGATAGCGCAGGCCCGGCGGAACCTCCGTCGGCTCGGGACGCGCCACCGACGATGCGAGCGAATAGCCCCACTCGCCGAACGACGGCACCAGCGCATGCATGGGACGGACGGAGAAACCCGCGGCCTCAAGCGTCTGGTTGATGCACCAGAACGAATGGCGGGCATTCAGGGGGGATGTGGTCTGAACGGACGCGGCCCCGAGTTCAGGATCGAGCCGTGCTTTCAACGCCTTAAAGAAGTGAGTCGAGTAGAGCTTTCCGATCGCGAAATTGTGGGGATCCGGAAAATCGACAATGGCGATGTCGAACATCTCGCGCGACTGCCGGATGAACGCGAAAGCGTCTTCGTTCCTGACTTCCACCAGCGGCGAATTCAACGAGCCGTGGTTCAGGGCGACGATCTCCGGGTTCTCGCGCGCCAGACGCGTCATCTCAGGATCGATGTCCACCAGAAGGACGCGCTTCACCGCTGGATGCTTCAGGATTTCGCGAACGGCGAGGCCATCTCCCCCGCCCAGAACCAGGATGCTTTTCGCCTGGGGATTCAGGCCGAACGCCGGGTGCACGAGCGCCTCGTGATAGCGGTACTCATCGGACGAGGCGAACTGAAGATGTCCATTGAGGAAGAGTTCGAAGCCGCCCGGCGGGGTGCGGGTCAGCACGATCCGCTGATAGGGCGTGGTCCGGGCAAGCACCACCGGATGTGGATACATCGCCTCTTCGGACAACGTGGTGAGCCGTTCTCCATAGGCGAAAGCGGCGAGCAGGACCAGGAGCACGAACACTCCGCGTGCTCGCAGGAGTCCGACTCGGCCGATCTGTTCCGCGAAGATCCAGGTCGACCAGAGACCGATCAGCGCATTCGCGATGCCAAAGAGAAGAGAGGCTCGGACGAGGCCGAGGTGCGGAAGAGCGAACATGGGAAACAGGATCGACGCGGCGAGGGAGCCGAGATAGTCGAAGGTCAGGACCTCGGCGACCAGATCCTTGAAGCCGACGCTTTCCTTCAGCAGTCGAAGTGCCAGCGGAATCTCGAGTCCTACCAGGCATCCCGTGATGAGGACGATCCCGTAGAGCATCGGCCGGAACCATCGTTCGGCCTGGCCAAAGGTCGCCATCAGGACCACGGCCGACAGGCCACCCACGAGGGCCACCGCGAGTTCGGTCTCCACGAAACGTCGCGCGAGGCCGCGGTCGATGTACTTGGAGAGATACGAACCGAGACCCATCGCGGAGAGATAGGCGCCAATCACCGTCGAGAACTGGGTGACCGTGTCGCCCAGAACGTAGCTTGCGACCGTGCTCGCCACCAACTCGTAGCCGAGCCCACAGCTCGCCACGACGAAGACGGTGAGATAGACGAGAGAAGGTCTAAAAATCAGCGAATCGCCGCGGAAATAATGATCGAGATGCCGATCACGAACGCACCGAGAATGATGCCGAGGCCGACGTTCTGGTCTTCAGTGATTTCCTTCCGAACCGAGAAGGGCAGCACGTGTTCGGTCAGCCAGAAGGCGCCCAAAAGGACGGCCGTTCCAATCGCCGAATACAGAATGGAATCCACCACCGGCCGAGCGTGTTCCATGATCCATTGTTCCATTTACTTTCCTCCTCGATAACCGCCTAAACCCTGAACGCCTCTGGGACCGCGGGTCACCGTCCCGCCCATCTCAAAGCCCAACACCGAAGCCGCCGTGTAGAGCGCGGCCACGACAAAACCAAAGAGCAGATATTTCGAGCGCATCTTCCTAACCTCCACCCGCGTGATCGCTCTCCGACCAGCGGGACGTTTCAAAACTCATGCGACGCGCCGACAGAACGATCGGCCAGAGCACGATGAGAACAATCGCGATCAGAAGATACGACCCGCGTGGCACGCTGCGTCTAATCTGGACGTGGTAGTTGTCGATCCTGGCGACCGCCGGGGCGATGGCGCCCCACTGCGGCGCCAACCGGAGCGTGTATTCCCCCGCGGGAACGCGGCCGATGTAGGCGAGCGACTTGTTGCTCCCCTCCGACCACGACTCTCCGTCCGTCACACCCTGGTAAAACCCGGCCTCGGCCTCGAAGTCGCCCGCGAGTTCGTCTTTCGTGCTCGCAAGCGTGCCGTCCACGTACAGCCATTGATTATTGAGCGATGAACTGACTTCGATCTCGACATTGCCCGCGCCGCCGATCGTGAACGGCTCGCTGATGAAGACGGTGTCGGGCGCACCGGAGACCACCCCCGGAGGCACGCGAACCGTCGTTTGATACACGGTCTTGGTTCTCATGCTGAGAAGGGCAAAGAGGAAGACGATACCGACGATAAGCATTCCGGCAACGGCCCACGTACCCGCGAGACCCGTCACGGGATTGGGCTGGGCTGGATGAACGCCGGAGGGCCGGGGCAACGATCCCGACTTCATGCCGAACGCCTTCTCGACGTCGCCCCGTTCGATGTAGCGGCCGACCGACACGGTGAACTCCGTTCCCGTGAACTCTTCCGACAGAATCATCGGCGGAGCGATGTAGTCGATCGCGCTCGTGAGTTCTCCGCGGGCCACCGCCCAGGGGAACTCTCCGACCAGAGAGTCGACGCGCGCCTGGCTTGAGACGAAGTGCTTGTAGGTGACGCCGTTCAGAGTCTTGGTGGAGACCATCGCGAGTTCGCCCGCGTGGGCATTGTCCACTACGCACCAGTGACCGCGATCCTCCACCAGCCAGCGGAAGCCACGCGCCGGCTCGTGCAGCAGGTACTCACGCCAGCGGAAACGGTCGGACTCCGAACCCGATTCGCCGGCGGCCGATCGCTCCATGGCCCCAAGCACGATCCAAGTCGCCCCGTCCAGACGCGCTTTGGCGCCAAGAGGGAACTGGAGCTTGAAGCTCAGCTTCGATTGCTTGTCCGGAACCTCGACGGCCTTGAGCTCTCCCTCGACCGCGAGGAGCGTGCCGCAATAGGGGCACGCCATCCGTTGAGAAAGATCGGGAAGGCGCAACGTCAGAGCTCCACCGCACTGCGGACATTGCAGCGCCTTCGCCGCGGCCTTGGCGGCCTGCACATTCGTGGCGAGATGCGCGAGACCGAGTTGCTCCAGGGTTGCGGCCGAACCCATGAACATGGCGACGGCCGTCTCGCCTTCGCCATAGTCGATCGTTCCAAACGCGCCTTTGGGACCGGCGACGTCCGCGTATCTCCACGTGTCGCCGGGCCGGAGATCCTGAGGAAGCTCTCCCGCAAGCGTGTGCGCGCGCGCCTCGCCCAGTTCCGTCACCATCACGTTGACGCTTGCGTAGATGCGGTCGCCAGCTCGAAGTTTCCCGAACTCGGGGAGATCACGCGTCGGGACGTCGATCAGAAGATGACGCCGGCCAAGGGATTCGGCGATCCAACCGAAGCGTCCGTCGCCGAAGACAATCCGCCACTCATCCCAAACGCCGGCGGCGTGCTCGATCTGAACCCGGCCGATGATCTGAAACGATTCACGCTGCCAGCTTCCAACTTCCCCGAGCTTCAGGAGCGATGGCGTCGAGACAATCTCCGCGACCCGTCCCGCGTTGGCGATGCTCGCGCCTTCCCGCACCAGCAACGAGCGGCAGGATGGACAGACGCGCACCACCGACGCGTCGAAAGCGAAGACAACCGCCGCGCCGCAGCTTGGGCAGAGCGCTTCGTAGCTCACTTGGCTGGTCCGCCCGTCTCCGTCGCGCCGCGTGAGAACCGACGCACGCTCACCCGCGTGGCACCCAGGGCCTTGGCGAGTTCGCCTTCCCAATCCCATTCCGGCCGCTCTCGGCAGCAGAACAAATCGAACGCCGCGAATCCGGTCTCGGGAAAGGTGTGGCAGCTGAGGTGCGATTCCGAGAGCATCACGAAGCCCGTGACGCCTCCGTGACCGGGGAACGCGTGAAATGACGGCGACGCGACCGGGTTGAGACTCAATCCAGTGACCACGGCGTCGAAGAAGCCGGAAAGAGAGGCAACCGACGACAGGCGCGCGGAATCACATCCGAAGGCGTCCACGATCCATTCGGTTCCAGCGCTCCACCTTGCGTTCTCAACCATTGCTTCGCAGCATAAACGTCGTGGATCCGTCCGGAAGCGCGGCAAAATTTTGCGGGTTGTCCGATGGTCGCGTAGTAGTCTCGGAAGAGCGAGTCGTTTCATCACTCCGCATGTTCAGGAGCCTCTTGATGAGTACACAAAGCGTGGGACGTGCGGGCAGCGACTCCGTCAATCCCGACGGGACCGGGCTCGTACCCGGAGGCGATCTTTTGCGCGCGCTGCTGGCGGTTCGTGACGGCGATTTTTCGGTGCGCCTGCCCGGAGACAAGCTCGGCCTTGAAGGGAAGCTGGCGGATACCTTCAACGAAATCGTCACCGCGAACGCGCGAATGGCGGCCGAGCTCAAGCGCGTCGGCGAAAGCGTCGGCAAGAAAGGCAAAACGCGGCAACGCGTCCAGTTCGGAAGAGTGCATGGAGCCTGGGGTGAGATGGAAGGCTCCGTCAACACCCTGATGGACGACCTGCTCTGGCCCATCACCGAGGTGACGCGCGCGATCTCCGCGGTCGCTCAGGGAAACCTGATGCACACGATGCCGATGGACGTCGACGGACGCCCGCTCGAAGGCGAGTTCCTCAAATCCGCGACCATCGTCAACACGATGATCCAGCAGCTTGGCGTCTTCACGTCGGAAGTCACCCGCGTCGCCCGCGAAGTCGGAACGGACGGAAAGCTCGGCGGACAGGCCGAGGTCCGCGAAGTCAGCGGCGTGTGGAAAGACCTGACGGATTCGGTCAACTCGATGGCGAACAACTTGACCGCTCAGGTTCGCAATATCTCTGAAGTCACCATCGCCGTCGCCTCCGGCGACTTGTCGAAGAAAATCACGGTCGACGTCCGCGGTGAAATCCTGCAGCTCAAGGAAGCCATCAATACGATGGTCGACCAGCTGCGCGGTTTCGCGTCGGAAGTCACCCGTGTGGCACGCGAAGTCGGAACGGAAGGCCGTCTCGGCGGCCAGGCCGTTGTCCCTGGCGTCGCCGGGACCTGGAAAGATCTCACCGACTCCGTCAACGCGATGTGCGGAAACCTCACCGCGCAGGTTCGAAACATCGCCGACGTCACCACCGCCGTCGCGCGTGGCGACCTCTCCCGCCAGATCACGGTCGACGTGAAGGGGGAAATCCTCGAGCTGAAGAACACCATCAATACGATGGTCGATCAGTTGAACGCCTTCGCCGGCGAGGTCACGCGCGTCGCCCGCGAAGTGGGCACCGAAGGAAAACTGGGCGGACAGGCCCAGGTCACGGGCGTCGCAGGCACGTGGAAAGACCTCACGGACAACGTCAACCTGATGGCGAACAATCTGACCGTTCAGGTTCGGAACATCGCCGACGTCACGATCGCCGTCGCCTCGGGCGACCTGTCGAAGAAGGTCACGGCCGACGTCCGCGGAGAAATCCTTCAGCTGAAAGAAGCCGTCAACACGATGGTCGACCAGCTGCGCTCGTTCGCATCGGAAGTCACGCGTGTCGCCCGCGAAGTCGGGACCGACGGTCGTCTCGGCGGACAGGCCGTCGTGCCCGGTGTCGCCGGGACGTGGAAAGACCTCACCGACTCGGTCAACTCGATGGCGAACAACCTGACCGCGCAGGTTCGAAACATCGCCGACGTCACCACCGCCGTCGCGCGTGGCGACTTGTCCCGCAAGATCACGGTCGACGTCAAGGGCGAGATCCTCGAGCTCAAGAACACCATGAACACCATGGTGGACCAGCTCAACGCGTTCGCCGGAGAAGTCACCCGGGTCGCCCGCGAAGTCGGCACCGAAGGAAAGCTCGGCGGTCAGGCCGAAGTCACGGGCGTCGCGGGCACCTGGAAAGACCTCACCGACAACGTGAACTTCATGGCGTCGAACCTCACGGCGCAGGTTCGAAACATCGCGGAAGTGACGACCGCGGTCGCGCGCGGCGACCTGTCGCGCAAGATCACAGTCAACGTCAGCGGGGAAATCCTTCAGCTGAAAGAAACCATCAACGGAATGGTCGACCAGCTCAACGCCTTCGCCGCCGAAGTCACGCGTGTCGCCCGTGAGGTCGGAACGGACGGGAAGCTGGGCGGGCAGGCCGCGGTGCATGGTGTCGCGGGCACATGGAAAGACCTCACCGACTCCGTCAACTCCATGGCGAACAACCTGACGGCGCAGGTCAGAAACATCGCGAACGTCGCGACTGCCATTGCGAATGGCGACCTCTCGAAGAAGATCACCGTTGACGTCAGCGGCGAAATCCTGCAGTTGAAGGAAACCATCAACACGATGGTCGACCAGCTCAACTCGTTCGCCGGCGAGGTCACGCGCGTGGCCCGCGAAGTCGGGACCGAAGGCGAGCTTGGCGGACAGGCTCAGGTGCACGGGGTCGCCGGCACCTGGAAAGACCTCACCGACTCGGTCAACTCGATGGCGGGCAACCTCACCGCGCAGGTTCGAAACATCGCCGAGGTCACGACCGCGGTGGCGCTCGGCGACCTGTCGCGCAAGATCACGGTCGACGTCAAAGGCGAGATCCTCGAACTCAAGGACACCATCAACACGATGGTCGACCAGCTCAACGCCTTCGCGTCTGAAGTGACGCGGGTGGCGCGAGAGGTCGGAACCGAAGGCAAGCTCGGGGGTCAGGCCGCGGTGCCTGGGGTCGCGGGAACGTGGAAAGACCTCACCGACAACGTCAACTTCATGGCGTCGAACCTGACCGCGCAGGTCCGCAACATCGTCGAAGTCGCGACCGCCATTGCGGGCGGCGACCTCTCCAAGAAGATCACGGTCGACGTGCGCGGCGAGATCCTGCTGCTCAAAGAAACGTTGAACACGATGGTCGAGCAGCTTCGATCGTTCGCGGCCGAAGTGACCCGCGTCGCGCGTGAGGTCGGAACCGACGGACGCCTCGGAGGTCAGGCGGTCGTGCCCGGAGTGGGCGGCACCTGGAAAGACCTGACCGACAACGTCAACCTGCTCGCCGCGAACCTGACGACGCAAGTCCGCAACATCGCCGAGGTCACGACCGCGGTGGCCCGCGGCGACCTGTCGCGCAAGATCACCGTCGACGTCAAGGGCGAGATCCTCGAGCTCAAGAACACCATGAACACCATGGTCGATCAGCTCAACGCGTTCGCCGGCGAAGTCACGCGCGTGGCCCGCGAAGTGGGAACCGAAGGGAAGCTGGGCGGACAGGCCGCCGTGCCCGGCGTGGCGGGAACGTGGAAGGACCTCACCGACAACGTCAACGTCATGGCCGCCAACCTGACCGAGCAGGTGCGCGGCATCGTCAAGGTCGTCACCGCGGTGGCGGACGGCAACCTCAAACAGAACCTGACCGTGAAGGCGAAGGGCGAGGTGGCGGCCCTCGCGGAGACGATCAACAACATGACGGGCACCCTCGCGACCTTCGCCGATCAGGTCACGACGGTGGCACGCGAGGTCGGCGTCGAAGGGCGGCTCGGTGGTCAGGCCAACGTGCCGGGAGCCTCGGGCACCTGGAAAGACCTCACGGGAAACGTCAACCTGCTCGCCGCGAACCTGACCAACCAGGTGCGCGCCATCGCCGAAGTGGCGACTGCCGTCACGAAAGGCGACCTCACCCGTTCCATCCAAGTGGTCGCGCGCGGCGAAGTCTCCGAGCTCAAAGACAACATCAACACGATGATCACCAACCTGCGCAAGACCACCGACCGCAACTCGGAGCAGGATTGGCTGAAGACGAACCTGGCGCGCGTCACCGGCATGTTGCAGGGCCAGCGCGACCTCACCACCGTGGGTCGTACGCTGCTGTCCGAGCTGATCCCTCTTGTCGACGCCCAGCACGGCCTCATCTACCGAATGCGCGCCGAGTCCGAGACTCCGCACCTCAGCCTGCTCGCGTCGTACGCGGATGGAGGAGAAGGCCACACGAAGCAGCAACTCTGGATCGGCGAAGGCCTGCTGGGCCAGTGCGCGGCCGAGAAGCAGCGCCTCTACATCAGTGACGTGCCCCACTCCTCGGCACTCGTGAGAACAGGCATGGTGGAAGCGGTGCCCAAAGACGTCATCATCCTTCCCGTGTTGTTCGAAGGCGAGGTGAAGGCGGTCATCGAACTGGCAGCACTCAACGCGTTCACCCCGTCCCATCTCGGCTTCCTGGAACAGCTCACCGACAGCATCGGGATCGTCCTCAACAGTATCGAGGCCACGATGAAGACCGAAGGGCTGCTCACGCAATCGCAGCAACTCGCAGGCGAGCTTCAGACGCAGCAGAAGGAACTGCAGGAAAAGAACGAACAGCTGGCGCAGAAGGCGCAGCAGCTCGCCGAACAGAACGTCGAGGTCGAACGCAAGAACCAGGAAATCGAACAGGCCCGACGCGCCCTTGAGGAAAAGGCCGACGAACTGGCGCTCACTTCGAAGTACAAGTCGGAGTTCCTGGCCAACATGTCACATGAGCTGCGAACACCGCTCAACTCGATCCTCATCCTGGGACAGCAGCTCGGGGAGAACCCGGAGAAGAATCTCTCGCCCAAACAGGTCGAGTTCGCGAAGACCATTCACGGTGCTGGAACTGATCTTCTGAATCTGATTAGCGACATCCTCGACCTGTCGAAGATCGAGTCGGGGACGGTCAGCGTCGATGCGGAAGAGATTCCGTACAGCAACCTGCTCGACACTGTGCAGCGGACGTTCCGGCACGAGGCGGAGGGCCGCAAGCTGTCGTTCAACGTTCAGGTCGACCCGACTCTGACCCGCGGCATCATCACCGACTCGAAGCGCCTCATGCAGGTTCTCAAGAATCTGCTGTCGAACTCCTTCAAGTTCACCGCTCAAGGCGGTGTTCGCCTGAACGTCTCGGCGGCGAAGGGCGGCTGGAGCGCGGATCATCCGATCCTGAAACATGCCGCGACCGTGGTGGCGTTTGAAGTCTCGGACACCGGCATCGGGATTCCGCCCGAAAAGCAGAAGATCATCTTCGAGGCGTTCCAGCAAGCCGACGCCGGCACCAGCCGCAAGTACGGCGGGACCGGGCTCGGTCTCGCGATCAGCCGCGAACTCGCGACGCTGCTCGGAGGCGAAATCCAGCTCCGCAGCACGCCCGGGACCGGCAGCTCCTTCACGCTCTATCTGCCTCAGAGCTATGAAGGCTCGGCGATGCCGGTTCCAGCACAGCCAGCTTCGCCCGCGGCGGTCACGCGCCAGGCGACCCCGGGAAGGATCTTCGGCAAACCGGCGATCCGGCTGGCCGAGCATCCAGTCGACGCCATTCTGGACGACCGCGCCAATCTTCAGCCCGATGACGCCATCCTGCTCGTGGTCGAAGACGATCCGCACTACTGCCGGGTTCTCGTCGACCTCGCACGCGACAAGGGGTTCAAGGTTCTGGCGGCGATGCGCGGCGCCGATGCTTTGGTGCTGGCGCGGGACTACCGCCCGACCGCGGTCTCACTCGACGTCTTCTTACCGGACATGCTGGGCTGGACGGTGCTGAGCCAACTGAAGCACGACCCCGCGACCCGGCATATCCCGGTGCAGATCGTGACCCTCGATGAAGATCGTCAGCACGGCCTCGTCCGCGGCGCTTTTGCCTATGTCACCAAACCCACCACACCCGAGGGCCTTGATGCCGCGCTGTCCAGGATCAAGGAGTACGCAACCCCCAGGAAGCGCCGCCTGCTGGTGGTTGAGGACAACGCGGCCGAACAGCTGAGCATCCGTGCGCTGCTCGGTCACGATGACATCGAGATCGTGACCGCCGATTCAGGCGAGCGCGCCATTGGTCTTTTGCGCGCGGAACCGTTCGACTGCGTGGTGCTCGACCTGCGCCTGCCGGACATGACCGGCTTCGAAGTGATCGATCGTCTCTCCGAAGACCAGAGTCTGCGCGACCTGCCGATCGTGGTCTTCACCGGCAAGGAGCTCTCGCCCGATGAGGATGCGCGCCTCCACGCGATCGCGCGAAGCGTGGTGGTGAAGGGCGTCGAATCGCCGGAGCGTCTCCTTGATGAAACCTCGCTCTTCCTCCATCGCGTCACCGCGAACCTGCCCGATGAGAAGCAGCAGATGCTGGAGCGGTTGCATCGGTCGGATGACGACCTCCTCGGAAAGACCGCGCTGGTGGTCGACGACGATGTCCGAAACATCTTCGCGCTCAGCAGCGTTCTTGAACGGCGGGGCATGAAGGTCGTCTCGGCGAGCACCGGGCACGAGGCCATCAGCACGCTGGAATCAACGCCCGCTATCTCTATCGTGCTGATGGACATCATGATGCCCGAGATGGACGGCTACCAGACCATGCAGGTGATTCGTCAGACGTCCGAGTACCGTCGTCTGCCGATCATCGCGCTGACCGCGAAAGCGATGAAGGGCGACCGTGAGAAGTGCCTCGAGGCCGGCGCCTCCGACTATCTGGCGAAGCCGGTGAACACCGAGCAGCTCCTCTCCGCTTTGCGCATGTGGTTGCATCGATGAGCGTCACCACAACGCCAGTGGTCGCCGAGAAGCGGCCGGTCAACATTCTTCTGGTCGACGACCTTCCCGCGAAGCTCCTCAGCTACGAAACCATCCTCGCTGAATTGGGCGAGAACCTGATCCGCGCGAACTCCGGCAAGGAGGGGCTGGAGCAACTGCTGAAGACGGACATCGCGGTCGTCCTGGTGGACGTGTGCATGCCGGATCTCGATGGATTCGAGCTCGCGGCCATGATCCGCAATCATCCGAGGTTCCAGAAGACCGCCATCATTCTGGTCTCGGGGGTGCTCGTGGAAGACGCGGACCGTCTCAAGGGCTACGGTTCGGGCGCCGTCGACTACGTCTCGGTGCCGATTGTTCCGGAGATCCTGCGCGCGAAGGTCTCGGTCTTCGCCGACCTCTATCGCAAGACCGAGGAACTGCAACAACTCAATCGTGAACTGGAACAAAGGGTGGCGGATCGCACGGCGGAAATCCAGTCGGCGCTGAAACAAGCGCAGGACGCGCGCCTCGAAGCAGAGACGGCCAATCGGCTCAAGGATGAGTTTCTCGCCACCCTCTCGCACGAGCTTCGGACGCCGCTCAACGCCATCACCGGCTGGGCCTATCTGCTGCAGGCGGGGGGGCTCGACAAGGCGACGGAGGTGAAGGCTTTTGCAACGATCCGGCGCAACGCGCAGCTTCAGAGCCAGCTGATCTCCGACATCCTGGACGTGTCCCGGATCATCGCGGGGAAGTTGAGACTGAACCTTGAGCCTACGAGGATGCCCGTGGTCATTCACGCGGCGCTCGATAGCTTGCGTCCCGCGGCTGATGCGAAAAACATCAAGGTGGAGGCGCATCTCGAGTGCGACGACTCGATTTCCGCCGATCCGGGCCGCCTGCAGCAGGTCGTTTGGAATCTTCTTTCAAACGCCATCAAGTTCGCGCCGCAGGACGGGCTGGTGCGGGTGACGCTCATCGCCACCGACTCGCACCTGGAGACGACCGTCGAGGACAGTGGAGCGGGGATTCGGCCCGAGTTCCTGCCCTATATCTTCGATCGGTTCCGTCAAGCTGACTCGTCAAGCACTCGGCCGCATCACGGGCTTGGGCTCGGGCTTGCCATCGTGAAGCACCTGGTTCAGATGCATGGCGGAAGCGTTCAGGCCGCCAATCGGGAAGGCAAGAGCGGCGCCTTGTTCCGGGTGCTGCTGCCGCGGCCGGCGACGACTGTTCTCTCGCCGAGCGACGGGCGCGCGGTTTCCTCGGTCACCAAGAATGATCCGGGGTGGGAACAGTCAGCGCCGCCACTTGCGGGGATTCGCGTGCTCGTGGTGGATGACGAGCCGGATGGCCGTGAGGTCGCCGCGGCGATCCTTGAGCGGTGCGGGGCCGAGGCGCGGATCGCGGGATCGGCGGATGAAGCGATCGCGATGATCGAGCGCGAGCCGCCGCACGTGTTGATCGCCGATATCGAAATGCCGGGTCAAGACGGGTACGAACTGTTGCGACGTGTGCGCGCGCTCGCCTCGGAAGAGAAGGCCCAGATACCAGCGGCGGCACTCACCGCCTATGCGAGCACGCAGGATCGGCTGAAGGTGCTCAAGGCGGGGTTCCAGATTCACATCGCGAAGCCCGTCCATCCGGTGGATCTGGCGCGCGCGGTGGCAAGCCTTGCTGAGTCGCGCGAACCCGACTCAGATTGATTCGACGCTCCGATGAACGTCGTCGGGATCGCGGTGATGTCGCTGGACGGGTGTCTCACCAGGCATGGGCAGGCAGGGACGACCTTCGCTTCGCCTGAGGATCACGCGTTTTTCAGAGGCGCGCTCCAGACGTTTGATTGCAGTATCGCGGGCCGCCGGACCTTCGAGGCGGGGCGCGAGCACATCCTGCGGGCGCGGGACGGGTCGAGGCTTCAGATGGTTTTGACGACCACACCCGAGCGGTTCGCGGGCGATGCGCGCGGCGATCATCTCGAGTTCAGGAATGCGGGAGTTACGGAAGTCGTGGAGGAATTGTCTTCACGCGGGCGGGAGCGTTGCGCGCTCGTCGGGGGGACGCGCCTGTATACGGAGGCTTGTGCCACCGGTCTCATGGATGAGCTCTGGTTGACCGTCGAGCCGATGGCCTTCGGGGAAGGCGTCAGGCTCTTCCAGAGCGAGGTCGATTTCCATTTCGAGCTCACGGCGGTGGAGCGCTTGTCCCCGGGCACGTTGCTGATGAAGTATCAGCGCGTTAGTTCACCCGTCGCTTAGGCGGCGATGCCTTCGCACGCGTCGTGGCAGGCTTCGACTTCGCCGGGGCTTTTGTCACTTTGGTTTTGCCCGCGTTGGTGCGCGGCTTCTCGCGCGCCGAGCGGCCGGCGAGCTGACGAAGCGCGTCTTTTCCGATCCATCTCGGGGCTGGTTTCGTCGACCCGGCCAGCTGTTCCGACAGGGCGAGGGCGGCCGCACCCAGCGCCGGACCCCGCCCGCCGATGGAACGAAGGGCCCAGTTCACGCCCTTCTTCACGAAGTTGCGTTCATCCTCAGCACCTTCCTCGATCAGGGGGAGCAGGTCAAGGAACTGCTTATCGTTGGCCTTCTTGTCGTGCAGGGCAAGGCAGGCGATCAGCGCGAAGCCGGCGCGCTTGGTGTATTCGCGGGAGGAACGCGTCCACGGCTTCACGACTTGCCAGGCGAAGGGCGACTGATCGAAGAGCTTGAAGCAGACGGTGTCTCCGTCGCCCCAGTTCTCGAACGAGTTGCCCCACGCCCTCATCTGCGCGAGCGTCACTTCCTTGGGATCGCCGATGAGCGACGCCAGAAGGCGCGCCTCGTAGCATCCGGTGTCCCACAGAGCGAGGGAAAGGGCATGGTCTTTCCCGAGCTCCTTGCTCAGCTTCAGCAACGCGCCCATCGGGACACCGTAGGCGACTTTCGCTTCAATGCCATAGCGGGCCATCCCGTCGAGCGTCGCCTTGGTGCCGGCCTTCTTCAGCGAGGCCAGGACGTCGGTCTTGTTCATGACCTTGAGATTAGGCCTCAGCGTAGGCCTTTTTCAGGCCCTTGATGTCGATCTTCGTCATCTGGAGCATCGCCTGCATCACCGCCGCCGACTTCTTCGGATTCTTGTCGCCCATCAGTTTGGTGAGGGTGTCGGGAATGATCTGCCAGGAGACGCCGAACTTGTCCTGCACCCATCCGCACTGTTGCTTCACTCCGCCCTTCGCGAGCTTCTCCCAGAGCTTGTCGACTTCCGCCTGCGTCTTGCAGGTGACGAAAAAAGAGATGGCGGGCGAGAACTTGAACATCGGGCCGCCGTTGAGAGCGTAGAAGTCTTGCCCTTCCAGCTTGAAGGTGGCACTCATGACCGTCCCTGCCGGCAAGTGAGCGCCCTTGCCCACGCGGTTCAGGGAGACGACTTTTGAGTTCTTGAAGGTCGAGACATAGAACTTGACGGCTTCTTCGGCGTTGCCGTCGAACCAGAGGAACGGAGTGATTTTCTGCATGTGAGAGTCCTTTTCGTGATGGGTGGAGATGGAAGAAGTGCGTGGTCGTTTGATCTAATTCGAAGCGTCGGGCTGTAGTTGGGTCAAGACGTCGTCGAGCCGGCTGTATCCGGCGTTCATTCCGTCGGCCATCGGCGTCTGAAGCGCTCCGTCGCGCGCCTCCTTGGATGAATACACGACGGTGAGGTTCATAGTGGTCTTGCCATTCTTCTCGGTGAGGATCGAGGTGCCGATGGTTTCGCCCCCCGTCCAGTCCTGGTCAAACAGTTCGGTCTGGACGATCTTTTCGGGCGGCATCACCTCGCGGTAGACGCCTCCCATCCCCATCTCCGTGCCGTCAGCGTCGCTGCGCCAGACGTAGCGATAGCGGCCGCCGACCTTCAGGTCGATTTCACAAACCGGCATGCTCCAGCCGGGAGGTCCAAGAAGCCAGCGACGGACGAGCTCAGGCTTGCTCATACAGTCGAAGACGAGACGGCGCGGGGCATTGAATTCGCGAGTGATAAGGATCTCGCGGTCGGAAGGGGTCGTGAGCGTCAGACTGGTCATGATGTTTCTCCGGTTTGTGTGGGGGTCAGGATCAGACCCGGGGTGGCTTGGCGCGCGTCGCCTTGGCTTCGCTCGCTTTCAGCTCTTCGAGCAGGTTGTCGAGGCGCGCGAAGTTCTGCTCCAGCGCCTGTCGATACTTCTCGAGCCACTCCGTCGCTTCAAGCAGCGGAGCGGACTCAACCTTGGCGGGGCGGCGCTGCGCATCACGGCCGCGAGACACGAGGCCCGCGCGCTCCAGGACTTTGAGGTGTTTCGAGATCGCCGGCTGACTCATGTCGAAAGGCGCGGCGAGGTCCGTGACCGACACTTGTCCTTCGATTAACCGCGAAAGGATGGCGCGACGGGTGGGATCGGCGAGGGCCGCGAAGATCGCGTCGAGACGATCGGATGGCAATCGCCCATAACCAATCTGTTTCATAACCATAAGGTTATTTTAAATCTGCCCGGCGATCAAACATTTTCTGAAAAATGGTCTCAAAAGGGTCGAATATTGACATCTACGAAACAGTTGTTTTATACACTCGTTTGAAACCATGAAACGCTCTCAGATCGTCCTGCTTCTCATCGTCGTCATCGGGGCCGCCGCCTACGCCTATTCGAGTCTTGGCCCGTCGTCTCTGATCCTGACCGGAATCATCACGACCAACGATGTCATCGTGAGTTCCCAGGTCGCGGGGCAAATGAGCGAGTTGCTCGTGACCGAAGGCGATACCGTGAAAAAAGGTCAGGTGCTCGCCACGATCACGACTGACGAACTGAAAGCGGACACCGCGTACTACGCGCAGAACGCCCTGGGAATGACGTCGCAAGTGCAGGAATCGCAGGCCGCACTTCGACTCCAGCAGGCCCAGATGAATCATCAGACAACGCAGGCGGAATCGACGCTGGCCGCCACCGAAGCCGACGTCAACGCGGGCATGGCCGACGTGGAGGTCGCGAACTCAACTTTCGCCCGCCTGCAAAGCCTGTCCAAACAACAAATCGCCTCCGCGCAGGATCTCGATCAGGCGCGTGCTGTTCTGGAAGCGGCCAAGGCGAGACTCAACGCGCTCAAGAAACAGGTCGACGCCCAGCGCGAAGCCGTCGCATTGGCAAGGGCAAATGCCGATCAGGTCGCGGTGCGCCGCAGTCAGGTTCAGGCGACTCAGCATCAGGAAGCGGCCGCGTCGGCTCAGAGTGATAAAGCCAACGTCCGTCTCGCCTATGCGGAACTCAAGGCGCCTATCGATGGTCAGGTCGACGTGCGCGCGGCCCGGGCGGGTGAGTACGTCACCGCTGGTCAGCCCGTCGTCACCCTGGTCAATCCCGATGATCTCTGGGTGCGCGCGGATGTCGAGGAAACCTACATCGATCGCGTGACGATCGGCGACACCCTGAGCGTGCGATTCCCCTCGGGTGAAGAGAGAACGGGAACCGTCTTCTACCGCGGCGTGGACGCGGGGTATGCGACTCAGCGGGACGTCAGCCGGACCAAGCGCGACATCAAGACCTTCGAGGTCCGCCTTCGCGTGGACAACAAGGATCGCCGCCTGGCGCTCGGCATGACCGCGTATGTCGCGCTCAAGGTTCGCTGAATTGCCGACCGCCATCGACGTCCGCAACATCGTCAAGACCTTCGGGAATTTTCAGGCGGTCAAGGGCCTGAGTTTCTCGGTGGAGGAAGGCGAGATCTTCGGCCTGCTCGGGCCCAACGGCGCCGGCAAGTCGACCCTGATCCGCATGCTCACGACCCTCCTTCCGCCCACCGCGGGCACCGCTCTGGTCGGCGGTTACGACGTGGTGGCACAATCAGATGAGGTGCGGCGCTGCATCGGCGTCATTCCCCAGGCGCTGACCAGCGATCTCGAACTCAGTGTCGAAGAGAACCTGATCATCTTCGCCAAGCTGTACGGTGTGCCGCGCGCCAAACGCATCAAGCTGATCGACGAACTGCTGGGCGCGGTCGAACTGACGCAGTGGCGACATGCGCCGGTCAAGAACCTGTCGGGCGGCATGCGACGTCGCGTCGAAATCGCGCGTGGCCTCGTGCACGAGCCGAGGATCTTCTTTCTCGACGAGCCGACCACCGGCCTCGATCCCGTCTCGCGCGTCGCGGTCTGGGAGATGCTGCGCAAGATCAAGTCGGAACGAAACCTGACCGTTCTACTCACGACTCACTACATGGACGAGGCGGACAAGCTCTGCGATCGCATTGCAATCGTGGATCACGGCGAGCTGAAAGCGCTTGATTCGCCCATGAAGCTCAAGACCTCGATTCCCGGCAAGAACACGGTGGAAGTGAGCTTCTCCGAGGTCCCCCCAGGCTGGGTTCAGATGTTGGAGAAGCTTCCGAACGTCGAAGGCGTGAGTGGTGAAGACCATATCTTCCGGCTCAACACCTCGAATGGCCCGGCGACCACGATGGCGCTCATGAAGGAAGCCGCGAACTCCTCCATCGAGGTGCAGTCGCTTTCCGTTCAGAGCACCACCCTCGACGACGTCTTCGTCCACTACGCCGGACGCAATCTCCGCGATGAGCTGCAAGCGGCCTCCGCCAAAGACAGCCCCTTCATGATGAGGCGGAACTGATGGGGAGAGTCCTCGCGATCATCGAGCGAGAGATGCGGCGCTTCCGCCGCAGCCCGGTGCTCATCGCCATGTCGATGATGATGCCGATCGTTCAGCTCGTCGTCCTCGGCTACGCCTTCGGCGGCAACGTGAAGCACCTGAAGCTCGCCGTCGTCGATCAGGATCACAGCGTGCCCGCGATCCGTATCCGGGAACTGCTCGGCGCCGTGACCTCGGGCGCTCGCACCATCGACACCATTCTCTACGCCGATCCAGGCGTGGCGTTGGCCGACCTGCGCAACGGCCGGGTCAACGGCGTCCTGACGATCCCCCCCGATTTTTCACGGCGTGTTCTGGCGAAGAGCGCACCACGCGTGGCTCTGATCGAGGACAACACGGACACCTTCGTCTCCGTGGCCATGGCGAGCACGATCAACAGCATGCTGGGTTCCTACTCGCCCTCCATGAACACCCGTCCGCGCGTCGTCTCCGTGCCGACTCTGGATGTGGTCGAGATTTATCCCTACGTTCCGTACATCCAGTACCTGCTCCCGGGCTCCGTGGTGATGTCCATCTTCATGATGGTCATGATCGGCGGCGGCATCATCTTCATCGACGACAAGGCGCGGGGACTTCACGAGGGCTACCTGGTCACACCGATCACGAAACTCGAGCTGGTCGCCGGCTTCAATATCTCGGGCACCATCAAGGCGGTGATCTCCGGCATGTTCCTGCTGGTCATCGGCTCGCTCATCGCAGGCATTCCAAATCCGCTGGATCCTTTCCGCCTGGCACGGCTGTTCGTGGTGGTGGTGCTCACGGCATTCGCGCTGATCAGCCTGATGTTCCTGCTCATGGTCCGGGTGACTGATCCTCTGCTGCCACGCGCGATGTTCGGCGTGCTGAACACGGTTCTCTATTTCCCGAGCGGCGCGGTTTATCCCCAGCAGGGCTTCCCCGCGTGGATGCAGGTCATCGCCGCGGCGGATCCCTTCACGTACGCCGTGCACGCTTTCAAGTGCCTGCTGCTCAAGAACACGGGGTTTGAAGCCATCTGGTTCGACCTCCTGTTTCTGACGATCTTCTCGACGATCGCCATGTCGCTCGCGACACGGCTCTTCAAGCGCACGCTATGAAGCTCGACCTCGAGACACGGGAGCGCCTGCTGGAGACCGCGAAGCGGATGTTCAGCGATCGCGGCTTCAAGCGAGTGACTGTCCGGGAGATCTGCCAGGCCGCGAAGGCGAACGTGGCCGCGGTGAACTATCACTTCGGCGACAAGCTGGGTCTGTACCGCGAAGTCCTTCAATCCGCCATCGATGCGATGCGCGCGACGAACGAAGCGGCCAAGGAAGCCGGAAAGGATCAGCCCCCGGAAGAACAACTGCGGCGCTATCTGGCGATTTTCCTGCCGCGTGTTCTGACGCCGGGGAATGAAGGCGTTCATCGCCTCATCACGCGAGAGATGAACGAACCGAGCCCGATTCTCGACGCTTTGGTGGAACAGGGCGTGCGACCGC
>JBDTQB010000007.1:0-37093 GCA_039932395.1 Vicinamibacteria bacterium
TGAGATCGTTCTCGATCAGGACACGGCCGGGGCGGCTCACTTCGCCATCCACGGTCACGTAGTACTTCGGAGCGGCGGTGATGATGTCTCCATTCGCCAGGACGATTTCGGCGTTCAAGCGATCAGCCTCAGCCATTCCCGTCGAAGCGCCGAGATGGAAGCGAAGCGTCTTGTTGCCATTGGGCAGCGTGCCGTTGGTGCGCTGAATAATGATTTCACCGGAAAAAGTGGGGCGGAAACCACCTGATTCAATCAGGATGTCGATGAGACGTGTGTTGCCACGCAACGCACGCCGTCCCGGATTCAACACTTCGCCAAGAACCAGGGCTGCCTGGCTTGCGTACTCGCGCACGCGCACTTCAACCTGCGGATTGACCAGGAAGTCTTTGGCGAGGCGATCGGCAATCGTCCGCTGGATCTCGGCGACACTCTTGCCGGCGACCTCCACATCACCCAGAAGGGGCATACTGAGACGGCCATCGGACTGAACGGTCGTGCTGCGGGTGAGGTCAGCCTGATCGAGGACCGTGATCTCCAGGACGTCGCCTGGACCCACGATGTAATCCTGAGACGGGGGGGCTTGGGAAGCCGGTGCGGGTGCCACATGCGGAACGGTGGCGGCCTGAAGAAACAGGCCCGTGAGGAGCAGACTTGTGATCGTTACCATGTGGGCTGCGCTCCCTTGTCGGCTTTGCCGAAGAATCCAACGCCGAGCTGGAAGGTGAGGGCGCGCGTCTTGATGTCGAAGCGATCGAGATTCGAGTTGCGCCGCTCCTCTGTGTAGTCGACGCGCAAGAAAGCCCATTGGGTCAGGCTTCGGGCGAGGCCCAAAGACCAGTAGCGGATCTTGTCTTCTCGAAGCGCCAGCGTCGTTGTGTTCTCAATCTGCTGCGGGCTCGCCTTGTAGTTGTTCCACTGCAGCCCCAGGCTGCCGCGAAGGAAGACCGAGAGCGGCAGTCTCGTGTTGAGATCGGAGCGAAGCGAATCGGCCACATAGAAACCGTTCTCCGCGAACGCCGACAGGTAGAGCTTCCGGTCGGCGGAAAGTCCAAAGTTCGAATCCTCGGATAACTCACGCAACAACTGTGCGCCGTAGGTGATGTCCTTGTAGTCCTGACCGCCCGCACCCGCGTTCGGGTTCTTCTGGGTGCGATAGCCGAACATCAGGCGGCCCGTGGTGAGCGCCGCGATATCACCTTCAAGGGAGGCTCCGTAGCTATAGCCGCGGCCTTCAACCTGCACGCGCTCCTTTTGATCCGGAGTGTCGTGGATTCCGAAAAGGGCGCTGATGAAACGTCCTTCTCCCAATCCCCGTCGCAGGGATGCATTTAAGAGGCGCGTCTTGTAGTCGAAGAAGGCGCGTCCGCCGAAGTTGAATCCCACATCGGCCGGGTCATTGCCGTACTCGACCTTCGTCTCGTTGACGTTCACATCGAGCGTCGTGTCGGCGATGAAGTCGACACGTGCGCCCAGGCCGTAAGAGTTCCGCTTGAAGCGCTGCAAAGACGCGTCGACCACGCGATTGAGGCCGATCCCATATTCACGACCGGGATCCACTTCCTCCGTCTCCAGAATGCCCTTGGAGAAGTGATAGTTGCCGTAGATCGAACCGAATGACGCCACGGGCTGATCCACGCCCACGTCAAAGAAGTGCGACGTGAGCTTGGGCAAGTTGACGTCGACCAGTCTTCGGAAACGCGGCGTGTAGTTGATCTTCCACTGGCCTCCGCGCGGCCCGCCGAACTGAGGACTGAGCCCCAGACCCAGATTGGGCTGGATCACGAGGTAGGCATCGCTCGTCACCGTTCCGGTCTGGACCGCGGTGGTTTTGCCGTCGATGTAGCTCATCGAGACCCACGGCTTCATCTGAAGACCGAGCCACGTGAAATTGGAATACCAGTTCTCGTCAGACGTGAGGTCAGTGCGGTTAGCACCCACACCCGTGGGATCGCCGGTGGAAGGAAACAACTGCTCATAGAGCGCCGCAGTGTCGGAGGTCGGCGTATCCGTTGGCCTTAGCGCGGGGGTCGGGGATGGCGAAGGTGCCGGGGTGGAAGGGTCGGCGACCACAGGCATCTCGCTGGCGGTCGGAGTCGCGATGGGTCTCGCGCTGCGTGCGGGACGGAGAACCAGCACGAGTGACGCCGACTCTCTGAGCACTTCATGAGTCCACGATTCGGGAATATGGACGCGCAGAGAGAACTGCGATCCGCCGTCGAGATCAAAGGACCGAATCGGATCAAGAGCCACGGGCAGGCTCAAACCAGCTTTCGGCATAGCCGCGATGCGCACGGTGATCTGATCACCTTCACGTGTCGCTGAGTAGGAGTCGATCGCCCCGTTGATGACAAAGCGAAGGGAAATCTGTTCGCCCACCCGCTCATTCAAGATCGCAAGGACCTGAGTCACGGGCGCTTCGGGAGCGGCGGGCGTGGGTGTGGGGGTGGGCGGTGGCGTCTGCAAAAGCAGCAGCCCGAGTAGGAAAACCATCATGACTTCACCTCGGGGCGAGTCCCCGAAAACATCAGAACCAAGATAACAGCAATAAAACAGGCTGACTGAAGCAGGATGAGAAACGTTTCATCGAGCGAAGCGTTGCGCAGGGTCAAAGCGGAAAGACCGAAACACAGGCTCATCAAATAAATCAGGAGCACGGCGCCCCGCTGGGTAAACCCGCGCCCGACCAAAGTATGAGACAGATGGCGCGCATCTCCAACATAGATAGGCCTGCCCTCCTTCAGCCGGATCACCACCACGGTTGTCGTGTCGATGATCGGAATGGCGAGCAGCAGGACTGGCATAAGGACCGGAAAGTAGGAACTGCTGGCGCTGGTCGCATATCGATCGAGCAGCAACAGCGAACCGATCACGAATCCCACGAAGTGGCTGCCGCAGTCGCCCAGGAAAATCGACGCCGGATTGAAGTTGAAAACAAGAAACCCGGCCAGGACTCCGATGAACGTCAGCGTCAACGCCGCGATCAGATCCTCTCCGGAAGACAGAGCGTTCGCCAGAAGAACCGAACTGGCGATGAGTGCGACCCCGGCCGAAAGACCATCCATGTTGTCGAGCAGGTTGAACGCATTGGTGATTCCGACCAGCCAGAAGATGGTGAGCGCGCCGTTGAGCCATGGATGGGGAAGGAAGCTCGTGGAAACGCCGCCGAGCACCACACACAAAGCTGCGGAGGTCTGGCCCAGCGCTTTCGCCCAGAACGGGAATCTCGATCCGTACAGATCGTCGATCAGGCCGGTGCAAAAAGCGATCACACTTCCCAGAAGAATGCCGTAGAGCTTCGGAGCTACCCGATGCGCGTCCTGAAGCCCACCGCCCATGAGTTCCTGGAAGAAGGGCTGTCCCAGAGCGGTGAAGCCGAGGGCCGCGCTGATCCAGAAGACCACCGCCGGAGCGATTCCGCCCAAACGCGTGACCGGCTTCGTGTGAACCTTTCGAGCGCCTGGATGATCGATCGCTCCTACCTTCTCGGCAAAAATCCGCGCGACCGGCACCAGGGCAAGCGTCGCCAGGCCGGCCACCACGGGAAGGGCGATGTTGATGCCCGTTCTCATGATGAGACCGACAGGCGCTTTTTAGGCGCACGTCTCTTGGCAGAAATTGCTGGTTCGTCACTGGTCACTTTGGGGGAGGAGACCCAACGATAACCGGAACGGCCCAAAGAGGTTGTGAAGAGGATCACGCGGAGCCCCCGCCTCTACTGGATGGAACCGAGGACGACGGGGTCCTGGGTCCACGATGAGGCGAGGTCGCGCGCGCTTGCTTTTGACCACTGAGGGTTCTTGAGGCGCAACCGTGAAATCTCGGAGAGAGCCCCCGCCAGGTCTCCCGTCCACGCCATGAGCTGAGCGCTGGCGATGCCAACGCCCACGTGGGTGGGATCAAAACGGGTGGCGAGAGACATTTGTTCCTTTGCTTCTTTGGTGTCGGCTTGGAAGTATTTTACCCACCCCAGATCCGCGTGCGCCTCTCCCCACTGGGGGCGGGCCGAAATCACCGCTTCAAAGTCAGAGCTGGCTCTTTGAAGGCGGCTCGGTTCGTACTGGCCGTTGCTGTAGGCAAGCGCCATCCACGCCAGGCCGCGTTGCCGCCGAGCGTGCGAGAGATAGGGATGAGCGTCGACCAAGGGCTGCAGCGCTTCCAATCGACTCTCGGGGGTCTTACGGGTCAAAGCGGCGCGCTCGCCAGCGGCGCCCAGGCTTCGATACGCGCAGGCCCCGGCGACCACAAACAACAGCGCGAACAGGCCCAAGGAAAGTCCACGCCGTGGAATCCGAGGCACCTCGGACTGCGCCGTGGCGATTCCAAGCAAGACGGCGAACGCGAGGGCGTTGGCAGGGATACGGAAACCGAAATCGAAGAGGGAATGAATCAACATCGTGGCACACGCCGCGAACGCTCCCGCCCGCAACCATTTCCCGCTGCGATCCCGACCTTCGACAATTTCCTGTTTCACGGATCGCCAGGCCCAGCGGCCGAAGAACAGAAGCGCGCCGACGAAGAGCAGCCCCCCTTCGACCACGAACTCCACCAGATCTGCTTCCGCGCGTTCTGATCGCACGTCTCCGTGGCCTTCCTTGAAAGGAGTGGCCGCATCGGCAAAGGCTCCCAGGCCCGAACCCATCAAAGGTTGATGCGCGAACGCTCGCCAGGAAGCGCGTGCGATATCGACACGGTAGTCGGCCGAACCTCCTTTATCGAAGAGTTTGACGAGACGCGAACGAGTCGCGGAGGGCACAGCCAGAGCGCCCCCAATCACGATCACGAGGGTGGTGACAAGAGCGCCGATCCAAACCGCCTTGCGTCCGCGGCGCTTTCGCATTTGCGCTGAGATCGAGGCCAGAATCAGCAACCCTCCAACCAGGGCCACGGCACCGCCGCGGCTTCCGCTTGCGAAGACCGCAATCACCAGACCCACCGCGAGACCCATAAGCCCCAGACCGCGGGGTGTCAGCTTCCCTGATCGGCGCAAGTCACCAATGGCCATTGCGATGGCCAGGGGCACCGCCAGCGACACGAGGCCCGCGAAGTTGTTGTGATTCACGTACGAGCCGAAAGGCATGGTCTGAAAATCGCCCCGCTGGCCGAACAGAGCACGACGATCTGTAGACCACTGAAGCGCCGCGAAGGCCGATTCTGAAACACAGACGAGCAGGACCGCGAACGAGAGCCTGCGGCTGGAGTTTGTCGATGAGGATCCGCCGCGTGCGTCAATGGCCGCCCAAACGACGGCCATTGCGAATGCCACCAGTGCTGCCTCAACCGTCATGATTGGAGCCACCGATTGACGGAAAACGATCTGAAGCAAAGCCAAGGCCGGGAAAGCGAGCGCCCCACCTGCTCCGCGCGGCAGAGCGCCGTGACGCAGGTCAGGCCACAGGAAAAGAGCGGAGGCCACAAGAACCGTGGCACACAACGCGTAGCGCACGGTGTCTTCCACCGCGCCGTAAATCCACGGAGCGATCAGAAGCGCCCCGATAAGAAGCGCCTCGCCCAGCCACTCGAGCCTGACGCGCGAGCTGCTTTGGCCGCGGTAGGGAGACTCGCCCTTGTCAGATTCCACGGGCGGCTAGGTGTCTCGGTGGCCAGCGAGAGCCGCGACCGGGCTTCCGCGGAGCGGATCCCTCTGGGGTCGGGATGGCATCCGGTATCGCGGCGCGTTCTTTTGGCGTCGATTCTCCATCCCAATGGCGGCGAAGGCGTAGTAGAAGCCGATGACCTGCGCTTTGTGTCTGTACAGCGTACCCACGTTGCCCTGGCCGATCGCGTAACCAAAAGTCACCGTCATCGCGACGAGCAGGACGCCCATGGAGTCCGCAAGCTTCTTCCTGAACAGAAAGCCGATACCCGCCAATATTCCGGGGACGAGGGTATAGAAATACAAGACTTCCGGGATCGCCAGAGACTGCTGGAACGAGCCAATCTGCCACGGAAACGGAGCGAGGAAGAAATAGGCGAGCCCGATCGGAAGCAGGGATAAGGCACCTCCGACCGTAGAGACATCCGCGTCGCTGGCAAAGCCGGAATCCGCCGCCACGGAGCTTGAACTCCACTGTCGAAGGCGTTGCAGTTCCACCAGGTCGAGCGTCTGAATCTTCGCATCGCCTCCGCTGCTTTGCGCACCCAGGTAGACAAGCCCCAGGGCGAAGAAAGATCCCACGAAGAGGTTTCGCACGATGTCCTTTGTGCGTCCCAGGACGAATGAGAGGACGAAGGGTCCCACCGCAGCAAAGAGGAGGTAAGAGCGGAACTGGGTCAGACCCCAAATCAAGACGGCCGCCGAGACGATGCGGCTTGGGATGAATCTGCCCTTAAGTTCCGCCATTTCTCGGGCCAGCCTCATGAGCAACCACTGAACCCAGACGTCTCTGATCAAAAGTGACGACCAGAGAATCTGGGAGGGAAAATAGGTCATGAACGACGCCGCGCGCAGCGACGCTTTCTCGCTTCCACCGATCAGTTTGGTGAGGCGATACAGCTCGAGAACGGCCCGAGAACCGATCCACGCGTTCAACAGCTTGACGAGCAAGGGCATCTGGCCGAAGGGGAAATAGAGTAACGCTACGATGTAGTAGAAACCCTTCGACTCGCCACCGAATCTGGTAGTGGGATCGATCGCCGTCTCACCTCTCCAGTAGCTTGCGAGGACCGCGCCGCGGCTGTCATAGGTGATCTCGTCCGGCGCAAAAAGACCCTGCGTAAAAAATAGATGGGTGACGAGCGCCGCGACAACTCGCAAGGTGAGTGCTATGCGCACCAGCCTTCGTGCGGCTAATTCAGACCGGGCCATGGGCTTTAGCTTACCTGCCGGCTGGAATGATCACCGCCATACGAGTTCATGCTGCGCACTTCGAGTTTCCCGGAATCCCGGAGGCGCGCGACCTTCATGAAAACCCTACGAAGGCCCTCGAGCATGGGCTCCGGGTGCGCGGCCAGGTTGGTCGGATGGAACCAGAGATGGAAAACCTGGCTCTTGGAGACCGCTCGGTCCAGACCCAGGTTCGCTCGCCGCACGCGTCGTTCGATCGGAATCAGGCTTCGTATCCCGTGAGAGGGCAAATAGATCATCGAACCAGGAAGACAGACAAGACCGGAAGGGGTGCGTTCGGGCAGGACGGTCGGCGCCCCGAGCCCGAGCGCGAAATCGGCCAGGTGCGCCAGCCGTCTCAGAGGAGTCAGGGACCGCCTCCGCTCGTACCAGCGCGGCCCCGTGCCTCGGAAGATCCGAAAACCGCGGGAGGCGAGCACGTCGAGATGGGCCACCCGATTTCTGGGGAACACAAACGAAACCTGGGAACGACCGGTCCAGGCGGAGGCGGCCAGGCACGCGTCGACGTCGGCCTCCGCGCCGGCCTGATCGTGCTCATCCCAGAACTGATGCGCGAACGAGTGACAACCCACTTCCTGCTCGACGCGGCAGTTCAGGATCTTCTCCACGAGACTTCGTCCGAGGAACATCGAATCGGGGCGTTCCGCTCCTCCGGGATCGTGGCGAAACACATCCGCCCCGTGCGCCTTCGTCGAGGCCAAATCCCGGTGTCGACCGTCGCACGCGTTGAGAAACAGATGGCCGACCACGCACCACGTGGCGGAGATCTCGAACGTCTCAAGCATTCGGAGAAGGTCGTCGACGATGCGTTGCCGTTCCGTCAGGCAGGCGGAGGAGAAGCGGCCTGGACCCGCATCATTGGCGGTTCCCCAGAGCATCTCAAAGTCGAGCGAGAGTGTGAAAGCGCCTCGTTGCAGCATCACCTAGCCTTTGCGCGCCAGGGTGACGAACATGTTCGAGAACTCGCGCAACGCACCGAGATCGGCGATGCGCGCGTCGACGGGCTCCCATCGCCGCAGGACTGGCCGCAGAAGACTTGGCGCGATCCGCTCCAGCCAGTTGAGCGGCCCTGAATACACCCCGTGAATCTCGACGGAGCCGAAGCCTGCGCTCCTCAGGTCGCGCGTTAATTGCCGTCGGGTCGTGAAGTGTTGTTTCAGCGCAGTGAAGCCGGGCAAGCGTCCCGAGGCCGTCATGCGGTTGAGGAGGGTGTATCCGTTCAGGTTGTACCGCGGACACGCAGTCAGCAACGCGATGCCATTCGGCGAGAGAACGCGATGTATTTCGGCCAGGGCAGGGTTCACGTCTTCGAGATATCGAAGAAGCTCGATCGCGATGACCGCATCGAACGAACCGTCCTGGAAAGGCAGCGCTTCGACCCGAGAGACCCGCACGTCGAGTGAGGGATTGAGCCGTTTCGCGGCCGAAACCATTTCGGCGGAACCATCCACTCCGCTCATCACAAAGCCCAGCTTCGTCAGGGCCGCCAGTTGATGACCCGTGCCGCACCCGACATCCAGAACACTTCGAATCGGACCATTGACTGGAAGTGATCGATCCATCCAGGGCTGAAGTCTCTTCCGGCTGTAGGCGAAACAGCTCGAAAATGGATCGACGAGGGCTGCGGCGTATCGCGACTCGAAGAGATCGACCTGCTGCGAATGCCCCTCAATGGCGGAGAGCGGCCGGTAGACGCTCACCACGACGCCCGGCCCTGCTTTTGTTTGGCAAGCTGTTCTTCATACAAAGCCGCGACGTCGTTCAACAGGCGTTTGACCGAGTATTTCGTCAAGACCATGGCCTGCCCCAGGGCAGCCTTGCTCCTTGCTTCAGACGTCGACGTGAGCGCAGCCTCCATACACAACGCGATTTGCCTTGAATCGCGGGCGGGCGCCAGCGCGCCAAATCGTCCTCTGTCCAGAACGTCGGGGGTCCCACCCACCTCGGTGGCCACGACGGGTCGGCCCGCCGCCAAAGCTTCGATCAGCGACACCGGAGTGCCTTCATTCAACGAGGTGTTCACCGAAAGATCGAGATCTCCCAAAACGCCCGCGGTGTCCTTCCGCCATCCGAAGAAGTGGATCTGGTCTCCCAGTCGCGCGCGTGCGCGTGCTTCAAGGCGCGCGCGTTCCTCACCGTCTCCGACCACGGCGAAACGGACGCCCTTCATGGAGGCCCCGACAATGGCCGCGGCGTCGATGAATGTGTCGATGTCTTTGATCGGTACGAGACGTCCGACGATGCCAACGACCTTCACGTCGTCGTCCCATCCCGCTTCCTTCCGCAGACTCCCACGGGGCAGGGCCTTCGACAGGGGCTCAAGGTCGAGGCCGAGCGGTAGAACGCGGACACGCTCGGGACGAGCAACTCCCAGGCGAATCAAGTCGTCTTTCACCGACTGCGAAACCGTCAGCAGCACGTCCGTCGAGTAAGAAAGGCTTCGTTCCACCCCCCGGAAGAAGGTGCTCACCACCGGGTTGAAATAGCCGGAAAGCACGTGCCCGTGGAACGTATGAACGACGACCGGAACACGCGCCAGGCGCGCAGCGACGCGCCCGAGCGCGCCCGCTTTGGCAGTGTGGGTGTGAACGATGTGCGGTCGGTGCCGGCGCATCATTCGATACAGGCCCAGAACCGCGCGGACATCGTCGAGGGGTCGGATGGAGCGCCCCAGTTCCGGAAGCACCGTGACATCGACGCCTCGAGCATCCGCGAAATCGTGAAGATCCCCCTCGCGCTCTCCGACACGTCCCACCACCAGCTTCGTTTCGTAGCCTCGATCGGTGAGGCCGGCGCTGAGGTGGACGACATGGAGCGACGGTCCTCCAATGTTCAGGCGGGAGAAAACCCGAAGGACGCGTGTCATCTGATCGCGTTTTCTGTTCGAGCAACGCGTCGGATCACGGATGCCATGCGATCGGCGCAAATGAGGGTTGAGTACCGGGCAAGAACGGTGTCGCGGCCTGCTGCGCCGATCCTGCGTGCGAGCGCCCGATCTCCGATCAGGGAATGGATCTTCATGACCCACTCGTCTTGAGACGTCGCGAGAAAACCATTCTGGCCGTCGGTCACGACTTCAAGATTCCCCCCGAGCGCCGATCCCACGGAAGGCGTCCCGACCCCCATGTACTGAAGGATTTTCATCGCACACTTGCCTTTGGCCCACTCCGTATCTGGCAGCGGCATGATGCCGACATCGAAATCACGCAACTCGGCGACTTCCGTTTCGGCCGACCAGGGCCGCCACTCGAAGGGGAAGGAAAATGTCGGTCGACGATCGGAGACCATGCGCACGACAAGGCCGCTTGCGGCGATGCGCTCCAGCAGCGGCGCATAGGGTTCCATCAAGGCCTGGGACGTGGAGCTTCCCATCCAGCCCACCACGTTTCGGGGCCCGGCCTTCTCTTCCGTGCGTGGTCGGTACAGCGTCGTGTCGACGCTGCTCGGAACGATCGTCACGTCGCTGCCGTGCTGACGCGCGAAAGCCGCGAGGTATTCGTTTCCGACCGTCATAGCTTTGGCGAGACCGCAGATTTCCGCGACCTTGTCGGGAAACTTCAACCAGCCAAACGCGCGGTTCGCTTCGGATGTGTTGACCAGATGAATCGCATCGTCGAAGTCATAGACAAAAGGGAGCGAACGGGACAGTCGTCGTTCAAGGAAGGCGGGACCTGCGAGGCTCATGCTGCGATGCACGACCGCGAGGTCGAAGGACCCTTGTGCCGGGAGGTTGCGAAACTGGGTTATCAGCGCTTGTGAAAGCTTCAAGGCCTTGCGCAATGCCATGCCCGGGCGGTAGAGAGTCTTCACCAGAGCAGGCGAGGCAAACGGACGAAATTCCATCTCGATGCCCAGCTCCCGCAGTCTCGGATTCCATTGTTCGAGACGAAAGCGCTGACTCGGCGCGGTTCCAAGCGGGTACGGGACGAAAGCGATCACCCGGACGATGGTCATGATCTCCCGACCATCTCTTCGTAGGTCCGAGCGTATCGCTTGATGCCTTCCGAAAGGCTCAGGCTCGTTTCCGCAACCCCCCGGCATCGTCCCCGAATTTCCGAATCACTGAGCAGTGTCTTCATGTCGTTCCAGCCCCGTTCGAAAGACTCGTGCGAAAAATCCTTCATGACGACTCCCACCCGCCCGTCCGTCACGATTCTGTCTACATCCCCTACTCCCGGCCCGGTGAGCACCGGTAAGCCCATCGCCAAGGCCTCCGCGAGCTTTGTGGGACAGGAAGCGATCTTCGAAGGCGTGGCACGAATGAAAAAAAATGTAGCACGGCACTTTGCGAGCCAGGCCGGCACGTCTTCCGGAGCCGCCGCTTCGACCGTGACGCCCTCCCTCGCAAGGTGAGCCCGCGTCGCTTCGTCCGCGTTGTTGGTCAAGAAGAGAACACGCACGAATGCGTCCTTTCGCCTCACCACCGAAACGAAACCGATCATGTCGCTGGTCATATACCAGCCGCCAAGGGAGCCGAAATAAACGAGGTCGAACTCCGGTTCCGACGCATGATCGATCTTGAAATGCGCGGTATCGACGCACGTCGGTATGACGGAGATCGCGAGCGAAACGCCGCGAGCAAGCAGAACGTCCCGGCCGCGCTCGGTCAGCACGACGATCTGCGATGCCCGTTTGAGATTCGCGTTTTCCGCGGAGCGCACGAAGCGATCGATGGCGCCACCCGCTTTCCATGATCCAGCGTCGACCCGTTCGTCCGCGAAGAATCCGCGCATGTCGAGCAGAAGCGGCCCTTTCAAGCGTGAGGCGCGCACCATCGCGGGCGTCACCTCGCCTCTGCAATGGAAGAGGTCGATTTTTCCGTTCCGCGCGAGACGTCGCAGCAGGCGGGCACCCATCATCACGTCGAAGAAGGTCGCGGGCAGGCGAGGCGATTTGTGATAGCGCAGAGGGTGCCACGAAATTCCCGACCTGGTCAGACGTTCGGCCATCGCGCGCCGCCGCGCGGAATCCAGCAGTCGTGCAGGCTTCTCGAAGGTGATCAGATCAAATCGGACACCTCCGGTGGCGAGACCCTCGAGGTAGGGCACGACCTGAGAGGAGCCCAGGGGATCGAGTGCTCCGTCGTAGGAAAGGTAAACCGCCCTTACCAAAGACGTTCTCGCGCAGGAATAGGTCGGATAGACACTACTGCAGACGGAATTCGGGCGACCAAGCCGAGAGCATGGCGGAATCCTACCTCTTCGTCTTGGTGGACCGGCGCAGGCAATGCTGCATGAGCGCATTCGGCGAATGCGCTAAGGTGCACGCCTTCCCCGATGTCTGAGCCGAGATCCGACGTAAAAGCCGTCGTCTTTCCTCATCTCGATGGCCTTCGCTTTTTCTGTTTTCTGAGCGTGTTCTTTTTTCACGCCTTCTATACGGAATCAAAGGCGATCGCGCAGTCCGAACCCTACCGGTTCGTTCGACATTTCTTTAGAAACGGGGATCTAGGCGTCAGCTTTTTCTTCGTGCTGAGCGGATTCCTGATCACCTATCTGCTCCTCGAAGAGAAGGGCCGTTTCGGGAAGATCCATATCGCCTATTTCTACATGCGCAGAGTGTTGCGTATCTGGCCTCTCTACTTCGCCTGTGTTGGCTTCGGTTTTCTCGTATTCCCTCTCTTGAAGACCCTGGCCGGCGTTCAGCCGCAGGAGACCGCCAACCCACTTATGTACATGCTGTTTCTGGGCAACTTTGACGTGATCCGCAATGGCCTTCCCGATGCCGGCATACTCGGCGTTCTATGGTCAGTTGCGGTGGAGGAGCAGTTCTATCTGGCCTGGCCCCTGCTGCTGGCGGCGGTCTCTTTCGGGCGCGAGCTTTGGATTCTTCTTGCTGTGCTTGCAGGCTCTGTCGCGTTTCGAGCCGTCGAGACCAACACCTTCGTCTTGACGTTTCACACATTTGGGATGGTGGGCGACATGGCCATAGGTGGCCTGGCCGCATACGCCGCGCTCAATTCCCGCCGTTTCCTTGCGTTCGTGACATCTCTCTCACGTCCGGCGATCTGGGCGATCTATGTCGCCGCCGCCGCGGTCTTCTCGCTCGATTTCAGGGACACGCTGGGACCGTTCGATCGTCTGGGACCGGCACTTGTCTTCGCTCTCATCATTCTGGAACAGAACTATGCCCAAGCATCGCTCTTCAAGATGGGAACACATTCAACACTCAGTCGCCTGGGCCGATGGACCTACGGCATGTATTGCCTGCATATGGTGGGGAATGTGGCGGCGATTCAAGTGGCTCGCCTCTTAGGCTTCGCCGGATACCTGTCCAACGTTCTGATTCTGGTTCCTTTGACGTCGCTCTGCCTCACGATAGGTATGGCCGGGTTGAGCTATGAGTTCTTTGAGCGCCCATTTCTGAGGTTCAAAAGGCGATTCCAGTTCGTCGTCCGAGAGTGAAGAGCGGGAGCTGGCCACGCTTGGCTGGAACACATTTCACGGTACGATATCTAATCCACAAGAGTCGATTCGTGACGAGCCCCAGACAGTCTTTTGCCAGATAGGCAGGCAAGATCGGCATCGTCCCACGCTCCGTTGGATCGGTGATTCTGAAATCCAATGTGCGGACTAGCAGGTGTTCTCTCTCTCAACGGCAGACCGGTTCTACCGGGCCGTCTGGAGGCTATGACTCGATCCCTGGCCCATCGTGGTCCAGACGGCGAGGGCATTGCGGATTTCGGAGCGGGTGGATTCGGTCACCGCCGGCTCTCCATCATCGATCTTTCGGTCCTCGGCGCTCAGCCCATGACCTATCGCGATCGCTACACCATTGTTTACAACGGCGAGATCTACAACTACGTCGAGCTGAAGAAGGAACTGGAGGGGCTCGGCTACTCCTTCCAGTCCGAATCGGACACCGAAGTTTTACTGGCTGCGATCGCGTGCTGGGACGTTGACGCCCTGAGCCGTCTTGACGGGATGTTTGCCTTTGCATGTTGGGACGCCGAAAAGAAGCGCCTTCTGTGTGCGCGTGATCGTTTCGGAGAGAAGCCGTTCTTTTTCTCGGTCCACGACGAGTGCTTCGTGTTCGGCTCCGAAATAAAAGCTCTCAAAGCGGGAGGCGTTCCGCTCGCGGTCAACGATGAGATGCTGTTTGGCCTTCTTCAGCACGACGTCGTGCAGTCTCTCGACCGCCCCGAATCCTCCTTTTATCGGGGCGTCTTTTCGCTCAAGCCCGCTCATTGGATGGAGATTCGTGCGGCGAAATCAGGAGTGGGCGAGCAGATCCGGTATTGGGAGATTCCGGATCAGACGACGAAGCTTCGGAAGGGCGAAAGGAAGGAACGCCTCCTTGAGCTTTTGAAACGCAGCGTTCGCCGGCGCATGCGCGCCGATGTCCCGGTGGGGACGTCGGTCTCGGGCGGGCTGGATTCCTCCACGATCGCCGCTCTGATGGCATCCGTCGAGCCGGGTTCGACCCGCTTGGGGTTTTCCGCGCGATTCGATGACCCGGCTCTCGATGAGGGCCGGCATATGGAAACGATCCAGAAAGCCACGAACCTCACCTGGAAGCAGGTTTGGCCCAACGGCGACGGCTTGTCGGACGAGATCGAACGACTCTTCTATCACCAGGAGGAGCCCTTCCTGGGAGCGAGCCCTTACGCTCAATGGTGTGTCATGCGCCTGGCCCGTGAGAACGGCACAAAAGTGTTGCTCGACGGTCAGGGAGCGGATGAGTTCCTCGCCGGATACACTCATTTTTTCCGACCCTTTCTGTCGAATAAGCTGAGGACGGAGCCGGCCGCATTTCTGAACAGCCGCTCGGGCCTGCGCGCTTTGCCGGGGTCGGCAGGACAAGAGGCGCTGAGCTTGCGCTTTGCTCTCCAAGCCTTCTTCCCTGGAGCGTTTTCCGCGTTAGGCAGTGTCCGTCGAAATCTGGGGCCATCGCAGGCCTTTCCCTGGCTTGGCCGGGACTGGTCACGCCAGTTTTCGCGGCGGCGCCCGCCGTTTCGAGCCCATAAGAACCTGGACGCGGCACTGCGTTTCTTCACCGCCGAATACGGGCTGCGAACACTGTTGCGATACTCCGACCGGTCCTCCATGGCGTTCGGGGTTGAAGTGCGTCTGCCGTTTCTCGACCACCAACTCGTCGAGTTCGCTTTCTCCTGCCCTGATGAAGACAAGCTCAGCCAGGGTTCGACAAAGCACCTCCTCCGCCTCGCGACCGAGGGCATCGTTCCGGACAGCATTCGTCTGCGTACGGACAAGATGGGTTTCCAGCCACCCGAAGAGGCGTGGATGAAACACAAATCGATGCAGAAGAAGGTAGCAGCGGCGTTTGAAGATCTTCGCGCTCGGGGCATCGTTTCGAAGACCACTTCCGCTCCGGCCGCGACAACCAGTTGGCGGGTTCTGATGGCTCATTTCGCCTTCCGTTTCGCAGAAGGGGCCATCTCAGGCCTGGGGGCTTGACTGCGCGAGGGGTTCTCTCCAGAGGCCGCCAAGGACACCACCACTAGAATCCCCCTATGCCCGCGGAAAAGGTCGTCCTAGCGCTCTCACCCCACACCGACGATTCTGAGTTCGGTGCGGGCGGCACCCTGGCCCGGATGGTCGAGGAAGGGCACCGAGTGGTTTACGTTGCTCTCTCTTCCTGTGAGACCTCTCTGCCCCCTGGCCTGGCCCCGGACACTCTTGTGCATGAATCGCGAAGGGCGACCAAGGAACTGGGGATTCACGATTCTCGCGTCCTCGACTTCAAAGTGCGCTACTTCCCGCGTGACCGTCAGGACATTCTCGAGGCGCTGGTGCGACTGCAACGAGAGATCCAGCCCTGGCTTGTTCTGGCTCCAGCCTCGAGCGACATTCATCAGGACCACAAGACAGTTCACGAAGAGGCCCGGCGCGCGTTCAAGCAATCGAACTATCTGGGCTACGAGTTGCCCTGGAACAACATCACCATGAACACCAACTACTTCTCGCGCCTGACCGAAGGTCAGCTCGACAAGAAAGTGGCGGCCCTGATGTGCTACGAATCCCAGAAATCGAGGATGTATCACCGCGCCGAGTTCATCCGTGCGGCCGCCCTGATGCGTGGCTCTCAGGTAGGAGCCGAGCGCGCCGAGGCTTTCGAAGTCATTCGGTGGATTGAGTAGACTTTTGGAACATGACTTTGATGCACCCAACCTCGTCGCGACCCAGGTCAGACTCTTGAGCGCTGCTTCCGAATTTCTTCGTAGCACCGCCAAGTCTGTCGCGCCCGAAACCACCCGCTATCTGGCGGAGTTCCGCTACCTATGGCGCGAGACCGCGAGTCTCCGCCGGGAACTGGACAAGGCGCCATTTGAAAGCGCCGTGGCGTCCGTCCTGGCACATCCCGGGTTTCGTGCGGAGCAAATCCCCTCTGAAATCCTTGAACTCCTGCGAACGCTTCAGGCGTTGAAGCCGGTTCGTGTTTGCGAGATCGGAGCCCGACGGGGCGGCACGCTGGCCCTCTTCGCCCTGGCTGCGGCGCCCAACGCTCGCATTCTTTCGATGGACATCGCCTTTTCGCATGCGCGCACGCTTCTCAATCCTCGTCTGGGCCGCCCGACGCAAACGGTTGCCTGCTGGAAGGCCGACTCCCATGATCCGTCGCTTCCCAGCAAGGTTTCAGCGTGGTTTGGCGACAAGCTGGATTTCCTGTTCATCGATGGGGATCACAGCTACGATGGTGTTCGCATGGACTACGAGCGCTTCTCTCCCATGGTCCGTGCAGGCGGCCTGATCGCCTTTCACGACATCTCCCCCGACTCCTTGACTCGAGGACATGGGAAGAGCGCCAGCGACTCTGGGGGCGTTCCTCGATTCTGGGCGGAACTAAAACAACAGAATCCGCAGGCCATTGACGTCATCGATGATCCGCTGCAGGATGGTTTCGGTCTCGGCCTGATCACAGTCAACTAGGCGAGCCTCGAAGACGGTGCCCCCCTTTCTACAGAACACGAGGAGACGAATAGGAATCGCGGCGTATGCCGTGGTCTTCCTGTCCTTCATATTCGCCGTCCGAATGGCGACGTTTGTCTTGAACGTCGTCCGCTTCGATCGATGGGCGTCGGCCCTTCGCCGACGGCGCGGCGCGCCTCCACGTATTCTCTTTCTCGCTTCGTTCTTTCCCGGAAACGCCGGATTCGAGCAACGTGTGCGGAAATGGTGCACCATCCTGAACGAAGCAGGGTTTGATGCGCGCTGGCGCCACGCGATCGAGGAACCCGCCTTCTCCCGATTGCTCGCCAACGGGCGGGTCTCCGAATTCCACTTACGTTTTGCGTTCAAGCGATTCTGGCAATGCCTGGAAGCGGCCGTCTCGGATGGCGTCATCGTCGAGCGCGAACTCCTCGTGTACAACGACTACGGCGGTCTCTTTCTGGAGCGTTTTCTGCTTGCACTCAACCGCCGGGTGGCCCTCGACTACGACGATGACATCGGCGCGGCCAAAAAAGAGCCCTTCATACCCTCCCGCTTCGCCCGCCTCATGGGCGGCACGGGCCGGAAGTTCCAGGACATGCTGAAGACCTATCCGTTCTTCATCGCGGGTACTCGGTATCTCGCGAATCTGGTGCCGCAGGCCGACGCCACGATTGTGGTCGTGCCAACCTGTCTCAACGTGTTGCGCTATGGGTGCAAGCAGTACACGGGATCCCTGGATCGCGTCACCTTCGGCTGGGTCGGTGGAGTCAGCAACCTTCCCTATCTCGACATCGTCCTGCCTGCCTTGCAGGCCATCTCTCGTGACCGACCCTGCAAGCTTCTCGTCCTATCGGGAAAGGCCTACGACAGCGGAGAAACGATCGAAGTCGAGAACCGTGCCTGGAACTACCTGACGGAAACCGCGGATCTTCTCGATGTGGATATTGGTCTCATGCCGGTAGCGCCCTCACGCATCGCAGAGGGAAAATGCGGATACAAGCAGCTTCAGTACATGGCTTCGTCGCTCGTTGGAGTGGCGAGCGATGTCGGCCCCAACCGGGAAATTATCACCGACGGAGTCGACGGGTTTTTGGTCAGGCACCCGGAGGACTGGGAAAAGGTCCTGCGCCATGCGTTGACTCAAGTAGCTTCCTTTGAAGCGATCGGTCGCGCGGCACGCAAGAGAATCGAAGAGGCGTACAGCTTTGAAGGGTTTCGCCAAACGTATGTCGATTTCGTTTCCAGGCTCATCGACCGCGAAACACCACAGAAGGCGCGCTAACGTCGCTGATCGAGGGCTATTTTCAAAAGCCGGATGGTTGTCCTGACCCTGAACCAGGTTTCGTCGTGGTACCGCCGAAAACGCTGAGCCCCCGCAGCGAACCGCAGGTCCTGGGTGATGCTCGCAAGAACCTGGAAAAGTGTCACGTGGATCAGGTGATATGAGTTGTTGGCAGGCAGCGCTACATCCAGGCGGTAAGCCGTGTTGAACCCGAGGTCGAACCTGGGGATGCTCTGGGCGAGCGCATCGATACCGGCGTCGAACCTCTCTTTGAAGAGGGGCTCGCCGGTCACACGATAGAAGTCGTGCACCCCCAGAAGAGCGTAGATATGACCGTTCACGATGTGTCCTGCGTGATTGTCTTCTTCGTACCACAGACCTAGGTCGGGGCTCTCGTACCGAAAGCCGCCCTGGTTCACGGGCGCATCCAACTGAAGAAAGACGCGGCGCGCCAGGTTGAGGTAGTCGGCATTGCCGAAACACTCGGAGCCGCGCAAAAGGGCGCTGATCGCAATTCCCTGAGCGATGCCCGATCCCCACGGGGCCACCTCTTGGTCTGTGTCGTAGGTGTAATAAAAACAGGAGCCAATGTCGGTCTTGGTCGCGTTCTCCGAAAGCCATTCGAGCTGGCGTCGAAAGCGTTCCTTCGCGGCAGGGTTTCCCGTCTTCAGGAAATCCTCGTAGGCGAGGAGGGCAGCTTCCGAAACGGCGCAAGGGTTGTATGAAGGCGCTCCGTTCTCATCGAAGACGGCGACGCCCTTCTCGTCATAGATCGCGTCGACCATGCATCGCCGGAAATCCGCGTAGTAGAGACCGAGCCGCGGCGAATGAACATCCACGGGCTGCTCGTGGAGGAGCATGGCCTTCCTGTCGGAGTACCGAAGCAGAACGTTGTGGCGCACGAAACGGCTCAGGCGAAAGCCCGCGAACGAGAGGAACAAGAGGGCCAGAATCAGAAAGGACATGAGCATGGGGATCAAGCGGCACGACGCCGGAAGCGCAGCGGCGTCGAAATGCCCGGGATCACGCCGAGCATGGAACCGAGAGCCAGCATTCCCATGATCATCGTCATGCGCGTTGCGATGGAGCTCGTGGTAGGTGGCGTCGCGGTTGCGGAGAGCCATGCCAGCACGACAATCCAGGCCAGGAGCGCGCTCATGATAACGGCGGCCTTTCGCAGGTCGTATGAGATCGCGTAAAGGCGATGAGAGATCAAGAAAGAGGACCCCAGGTACGCGCAGGCACCGATGGGGACACTCCATGCAACTCCCGTGAGGCCCGCCACCTTGGCGAGGACGTAGCATCCGACAAGGCTTACGATGGAGCCCAATATGGTTGGAATCAGCACGAAGCCGGTCCGCTTGGAGGCGTAGATTCCGATCCCCAGAGGATAGTTCAGCGTCTGAAGGAACGACGCAAGAACCAGGGGGGGCACGATGGCGGTGGCGATCCAGAACTTGGGGTCGATAAAGGCCCAGACCAGCCAGTCGGCGACCGAACAGAACGCTCCGGAGACGAACGCCAGCATCCACAAAACTCTAGGGAAGTCGTCCCGCAGGACTTGTTTCGCGTCAGGTTCCTGCAGGGATTTCATGGCGTGCGGAAACCAGGCCATCGCAAACGCCGTGCCGACCAGGTCAAAGACGCCCGCAACGCGCACTCCGATCGCGTACAGACCCAGTTCATCGAGGCCGAGGAGCCTTTGGACGATTAATCGATCGGCGAATCGCATCAGAACAAGCGTCAGCGCGGTCGGGACGAAAGGAAGTCCGAAGCGCAGCAGTTCCCGGAGGCGATCGAAATCGAGCCTGAATCGCAGCCATGACCGGTTTACGATCGTTCCCGCCAACGCCACGACGCCCTGGCTGACGACGGCGGCCAGGAAGAAACCTTCGATTCCCAGCCGCCGGTTTGCCACGAACAAGATTCCAAGCGAGCCCAGAAGAAGGGCCGATCCCACGGACAGGACCAGATAGGCCACCTTCTGAAACCGGCTCCGAAGGAGTTCAAGGTGATAGCCGGCGAGGACGCCAAGGACGGTGCTGATGGCGGTCAGCACGAAGACCCGCACCCACACGGCGTCTTGAACCAGCCACTGTGTGATCTGCAGGCGAAAGATGACACTTGCCGCCAGGAAGGCCGCGCAGAGTCCGACAAGGAAAGAGAAGATGGTTGCGTACGTCCGTCTCGCTTCGTTCTCGTCGGGAGGAGCGAAGCGATAGAGCGCCTGCATCAGTCCACAAGGTAGAACCAGGGCCACCACCGCCGAGAGCGAGTTGAACGTTTCGATCACGCCGTAGTCCGCACGGCTCAGCAGCTTCGTGTAGACGGGCACAAGCAAGGCGCCCACCGCGGTCATCAAGACTCTGGCGATTCCGTAAACGAAGGAATCGCTCAGCACCCGCTTCATCATGCTCGGCGGCCGGTTCTCGACCGCTTGCCCGGCCTCTACTTCTAGTGGCACTTTGCCGGGACCCTCAGAGCGATACTCAATTCTTTGTAGAGATCCAGAAGCTTCCGACTCTCGTTGTCCCAGTTCAGATCCGTGCGGGCCTTTTCAATCGCCACCTGATACGCCGTGGGATTGCCAAGGATCGTCTCAAGCCCATCTCTGTAAGCCCCGGGCGTGTCCGGGTCTACGCACACACCCACACCGTAGCTCTCAACGATCTTCAGATATTCAGGCTGTCGTGTGGCGAGAACCGGGATGCCTGCCATGACGTAGTCGAAGAGCTTGTTGTCGAGCGCGTACCAATAGGACAGATTCTTTTTGTTCCAGGTGGGCACGATCCCCGCGTCGCAGGCCGCGAGATATCGCGGAATATCGGAAGGGGGAACCAAGCCTCTGAAGAAGCAGTTCTTCATGCCCATCTGCTCGATCGCCGCCTGGAATTGTCGCTTGTTCGCGTTGTCCGCGCAGACGAACACGAAGGCCACGTCGGTGAGTTCGGCTACTTCACGAACCGCCTGCTCGAGATTGAGGACACGCGCAGACACATTCGCGCCGATGAAGACCAGAATCTTCTTGTCCGCCGGGATGCCGAGTTCTTCATGCAGGAACCGACGTCGAGCGGGCAGCGGCACAAAGGAAGGCACATTGCGGACGACGACCCCTTTCCGAGGAAGGCGGAAGCGATTACGAAGGAGGACCTCGACCGAATCGTTGACGGTTATGAAGCGATCTACGATGCGCATGTCCCGGGCCTCCCGCGCGATTCGAAGGCGGTGCACAAGCCAGGATTTGAAATGGAGAAGAGGACTACGCCCATGGACTACGACCGGATAGCTGAAATGGACTTCATGGATGTCGTGGACGAATGACACCTGCGGTTGCAGCTTCAATAACTCGGTGGCCACGTGCAGCATCTCCCGATCATGCGTATGCAGCACGTCCGGGATTGGGTGCGTGTTGAGGGTCGCGGCTAGTTGCTTCGCGTAGCTCCGATCCTTGATGTCGAACAGCCGGCGTCCATCGATCGTTCGCTCGACGCGCACGCCGTTTCGAATCTCAGAGTCCGGAGATTTATCGGAGCGAAGGCACACGAGAGTCACGTCATGACCGTTCTGCGCGAGCGCTTCCGACTCTCTCTGCACCCGACCGTCATTGGTCGCGGGATTGTCGAGCAACATCAACACTCTCACTTCAACATTTCCTCGGCGCGCATACCGCTTTCATTCACGCTCCATCTCGAACAGGCGGGTCTCGTAGTCGATGAATTCACGCTTTCGGTTCAGGGTCGCTCGTTCGAGGCACTCGAATATCCAGAGAGCACTCCTGGGCCAGTTCTTCCTCTTCCACAGGCCCAAGCCGTACGAAGGCATGGGAAAACGGGTGCGTCACGAACGAGCCGGAATCCGGCGGCCGCTCCAGCATCAGGATAAGCGCCGGGAGAGCGCTGGATGTGAACTTCGCGGAAGGTCTGTGGAGACGCTCTCACCTGTTCGAGTACGAAAAGCTTGCCTCCTGCGACAGTGAGAGCATGGAATTGCTCGAAGGCGGTCTTTAAGTCGTCGTCGGCGTGGTGAGCGAGGACCCAGAAGGTGAAGATCTTCTGAAAAGAGCCTTGAATCTCTTCCGGCCGTGCAAAGCACACGTTTGAAAGCTTGCGCTCTGCGCCCCACGTGCGCGCCTGGGCCAGCATCGATTCCGAGATGTCGACGCCCACTGCTTCCCGGCAGAAGGCGGCAACCGCCAGGGTCATTCTTCCCGTGCCGCAACCGTAGTCCAGAATTCGCTCGTGGCTTTCAGGCCTCACTGCGCGTAAGACCGCCTTGCGCGAGACGTACTCGCGGTAGACGTTGGATCTTTGGGCTTCGGGGCTCGCGGAGGCATCCATCACCGCATCGATGCGCCCGGAGTTTCGACCCCGGTCCTCAAAAAGCTGTCGAACCTTCAACGGGTCCATGCTTGGCCCATTCGAGAGAAGAGTTCAAAGGCGCGCGCCTTGGGGGGCGAAAGAAGCCAGCTCACATCTTGAGTGGGGTCGTCAGCCGATCCGAACCGGCGTTTGAATCGAGAGATTCCGTTGACGAACTTCGGGTCGCCTTCCTCGCCGATCGCGACCTGACCGAGCGTGAGGCGCGTCCGGCCCGCGTGCTTCGAACGGAGACACGCCTCCCAAAGGAGCAATTGTCCGCCGCCATCTGAATCCGCGGCATGCCCCCCGAACTCATAGGCGGCGGTCGCGCCGCACAGAGAAAGGAAGGCGGCCGCCACGGGCACATCCTTCACTGCGACGAAGATCTGCCCGGCACCCGCATCGAGAAAGGTCCGCACACAGTGGCGCACGAAAGCCTCCGACGGGCCGTCCTTATCCTGGCTTGCGTATGTAGCCCTCATCAGCTTGAGCAAGACTTCGACGTCCGTGACTTCTTCGACCCGCAAACCTCGCCGCGCCGCCTTTCGTATTTCCGCCCGGTGCTTTTCATGGACCGCTTTCAGGAGGTCCTCTTCGTCACGCGACAGGTCGATCCAGGCATTGGCGTAGGTTTTTGTTTGTGCCACGGGCAGATCCAGACGAAGGATCAGCCCGTGAGGCGCGCCGAAAGCGCCGCTTACCCGAGCGCGCACGAAACGTTTGTCCACCAGATACTTTGCGATCATTTGGGAAAGAGCTTCGGCCATGGCTGGACCCGAATCCGAGTCCTTTACCAGGCACTCGCCGTGAAACGCCATGGAACGGGAGAGGGGGGCAAGCAGGGGGCGGAGCCGCCGGGCCTCCGAGCGAAAGCCACGGATGCCGGCCACGAGTTCACCGCCGCTCCACAGTTCGAAGAAAACAGGGGTCTGCCGGTACGGACTCTGCACCCGGTCATAGATCAGACTCTGCCGCACGTTTCCGCAAGCGATCGCCAGTGCCGTCCAAGCCATCTCATTGCTGGGCGCGTTCGCACAGATGCGCTCCTCGATCGAGAGGGTTCCGCTCATTCGGCGGCGGACGCCAGGAAGGAAGACGCCGTCTGTGCTCCTGTCCAGGCGATCGCATCCACGACGCTCAACCCCGGCGTGAAGGCGTGTCGACCCTGTTCGTAGGTCGGGTGCTGAAACGCCGAATATTGAAGCCGTACACCATGACTCTCGAAGACCGAGGGTTCGTTGTAAGAGCGAGCACCGTTTCCGGAGAGATAGACGTCTCCGCCCACCGCTCGACACAGGCGTGACAGACGATCCGAAGGGGATCCCGCCGGGATTCCCAGCTCAGATGAGAGGACGGTGCGGGTGCGAATTTGAAGGATGTTCTTGAGACCTTCAATCAGCGCGACATTCAGCGCGGACAGTGTCTCCGGCGGGCTTTCGAGGGACGCATGCAGGAAGGGTCGTATCGAGGCGTAGTGCTGCGCCTTCGCATAGCCTCCATCGAGCGTCTGGCGGTGCTTGGAGTTCCACTTTCCGTCCAGAGCGATCTTGACCTCCCTGATGGCAGGTCCACTGTCGCGCTTCAATGGGATGGATAGCTGGACAGGCCCGTTTGAACCCATAGTCTTTGTGCGGTGAGTGATGGCGGATGCCCCTCCCAGGTTGATATCCACATCATCAAGCAGAACGAAAACATCGCACCGCGACATCTTGTAGAAGAAACCCAACCAGGGCAGATAGTTCGGTTGATGAATGCCGACGATCATGTTGCGGGACGGTCGGAATTCAGGATCGCCACGGCAGACACGCCGCGAGTTTAGACGGTTTGTTGGTCCGCATACCCTCGTTCGAGTGCTGGGTCCTGAGATGAGCGGCGGGGAAATGTCATCGAGGCTGTTTCGATGAGATGGACTCAGGGCTTGATCAGTTCGTAGTCGCGACCGACCGCCGCCGTACATTCTCAAGGCCAAGAACGGCGCCGTAAAAAATCTGGTCTGCTCTCTCGGAGAAACGACCCCGGACGTCGAAATAGGCGAGACATTCCCCCCCCTCGTATCCGCCTTCCGAAGCTATGCGACTGGTCGGGATGTAGCCCACTGACGTATTCGCGCATCCGACGGGTATAAAGGTCATTTGGGGCGATTGGAGTTGGAACGCCGCCAGATGCTCGACCATCGCTTCGGCCGAAACCACCGCCAGCGACAGGTCCGCTGTGAGGTCTGCCCGCAATAGCTCTAGATCCTTGATAGGCGGAGCGGTTCCCAGGATGAAATCACCATGGGCCACTCGTTGGGAATCGAAAGACAGCATCGGTGTCAACGGCGCGCTGTCGATCGCTCGTTGCAGCGTTGTGGAGACAACGTCCGCGATGCCGTCAGCCCACCGCTCGAACTCACTCATCGAATGCCGGCCGAACTGGGGCCCGTTCAGAGTGTCGCGAATCCTATCGAGGATAGAAGCCGGTTTGGCGAGGATTCGAGGACGAGTATTACCAGAAAATCCCTGCAAGAAGATGACTGGCAGATCGGCTCCATGAAGACGCCGTATCTCTTTTCGGACGACGCCGGGGAAATCAGCCGAGACTCGATCCTGGGCCGGAAAACTCACGGGATGGCAGGCGTATTCCCACACGACCGCCGCCAGTTTGCCCTCGTCGTCAAGAATCCCGAGGACGTGAACCGTCTCATCCCGTGCTCCGTCGGCATTCGGTGCCATCACCCACTTGCGCTGAACTCTTCCGGCGCGCGCAACAATATCGCGACGGCGACGATTGACGGAGTGTTTCGCTTCCCCTTTCGAGTGAACAAGTCTTGCGAACATTGGTGGACGTTTCTCAATGTCGTCTATGAGTTCGCGCGCCTGATCGAGGACGAAGGCTTCGTACCGAGGGTCGGTGATGCCTAGAGCCGGGAAGTGAGGAACCATACTGGGTGCGAAGTGTGTGTGCGACGCTCCAAGAACCACGTTGCGGTCGGGGCCGGTGGTCAATCTATGTGAACGTACGACTGTCATAAGGGACGGCGAGCCGTACGCGAGATCTGCGGACACAAGCCACACATCCTCCTTGCCCTGGCGGAGTCGAACCGCATTGAGCTCAAGTGGATCGTTCACGGATGAGAACGTGCCCTTCCGCGAGAGAAAGCCGCACAGCGGAACCGGATTGTGCGGGGTGATGACTCTGCGTCCGGCTGTGGCCGAGAAGCTACGCTGGCGGTCGTCGCTCACTGGCCCCTTGTTCTGGATCCCCGCGATACAACCCCAACAATCGCTCAGATTCCAAATACTCGTCCACCGGGTAGTACCGGAATCCAATCTTTCTTGCATGAAGCAGGAATGCCAGCGCGTTGGCTGAGAGCGCCCGCTCCCGTGAACAGAGTCCATTCGCAACACTGCAGATCGGTAGGAAATCCAGCACGCTGTGATCGGGATCGATGGCATCGTCAACGAGGGTGAGGTCGCTCATGATTCCGCGACTCCATAGATCCCTTGCGGCCACGGCGTTCGTCACGTACGCGATGAACGGCTTATCGCTCACGCTGTGAACGATCCCTTCCTCCCTTTCCGTCGTCTGAACAGTCAAGCCGAATCGGTTTGCGTAGGAGGCTACGCATTCACCGATCAGTCGCTGGCGCTCTTCGATCGAGAGTTCCTTGGAGCTGACTTCTCTGAGGACTTTCGCCGGAACGCCCGCGGCCAGAACGCCCGCCGCCAGTGAGCGCGTGACGATCGAGCCCGCGCCAACGACGACCCGGCTGCCCAGCGTAACGCCCGGCATGATGAAGCAGCTCCACGGGATCCAGACATCGTCCTTGATCTGAATCGCGCCGTAGGTCACCGGGAAGCCATGCAACTGGGAGAGCCACTGCCCGTGCGTAAAGAGTAAGGACTCGCCCCCGATGCCAGCATTGCGGCCCAACAGCACCGGGCGGGACAGGTCGATGGTGCAACGAGGGAAAACCCACGAGTGCATACCCATGACGTAGCGGCTGCGAACGTCGTCAAGATCGCCTTGGATGGACGTGGACTCATCCACAATCGACCGCCAGGCCATCACGAATTCGCTCGCACGGATACGCACGTTCCGGCCTATCCGACAGTTTCCGAGAATCCTGACCGTTTTGGCGTCGATACGAACAGAGCCTTCAATTACCGTCCCCGACCCGATCTCGGCGCCCCTGCTGTTGACGATGGACAAGAAGCCGATCCGAACGTTCGGCCCGAAATGTGCTCCCATGAACCAGCGATAGAACACCCGCTGGAGGCCGCTAGGAAGGAAGGATGCCCCCATCAAGAGCGCGATCCGCAGTCTACGGACAATCACCGACGAGCCCTCTGGCCGTGCCGCAGACGGTGTGTGTCCCTTGGCTGGCCGGACTGTAGCAACTCTGACATGGGTCCAGTCTAAGTTGTCGCGGTCCCCCCGCTAAGACCTTGCGAAGGGCTTCTCCCACCTGGTTGACCAGGGCTTCCCAACGCATCTATCTCTCTCGCAAGATCCTGGGCGCGCCAGCGGTAGTGAAAGCGAGAGACTTGGGCCTCGTCTCCCCAGAGCTCTGATCGTCCGGCTTCCTTCGCGGCGGCAAGTTCCATGATCCAGGCGGCGATACCAGCCACCTCATTCGAGCGAAAGGCGCGACCGAGTCGGGCCGTTCGAACGAGGTCGGCACCTTCTCCTTGAGGTCCCACGAAAAGGATCGGCCGACGGGTGGTCGCATAGTCGAAGAGTTTCGTCGGCACCGTCACGGCCTGCGATTCCTTGTCCGGGAGGAAGACGAGGAGGAGATCGGCGGTGGACGCCTCCACCAACGCTTCATCGGGCGAGATCAATCCACGGTGAATCACCCGGCCCTCCAGTCCAAGCTTTCGAGATAGATCCCAGAACTCCTGGTTTGCGTATCCGAAGAACTCAATTTTCATCGCAGCGAAAAGGTCAGGAGAGTTCTGCCTGATCGCGCAAATTGCCTCAAAGAAAGGACCAGGCGTGTGTCCGAAGCCCTCATACAGGCGCCCCAGGAACTTCATCTGGAACGGCCCCGCTTCGAAGGGACGCAGAGTTGGCTTATTCAAATAACCGTTGTAGATCGTGGACCCCTGGAAGACGAAACCAGCGTTCTTCAGATTCGTCGAGAGGCCGTGCGTGGCAGTGACGATGCGGCTCGCGGTGTTCAGCCAACGCCGTTCAAGGGTGACGTCCACCATGCGGCGAAGCCTGCCGAACGGATATCCGAAGTGGTTGGTGGTCCAGAGGTCTCGGAGGTCCGCTATCCACGGGACCGCTAGCCGCTTCGACAGCGCCGCTCCGATATGGAGGGCGGTAAATGGAGACGACGTGGCCACGATGGCGCTAAACGGATCTCGCCGAGCGATCTCCACCGCGGCATCGCAGGCTGGTCCAAAGAAGCCGCGATAGCCGTCGGGTATATCCGTCAGACGTTTGTAGAGGCCGCCTGCATATCGAATGAAGGCGTTGGGTCTCTTGGCCGCCAGCTTCGCAAGTCCCTGGCGATAGCCGCCCTTCTGAATGCGAACCACGCCCTCTTCAACGGCTTCATCTGTCGTAGCGGGCCCGATGGTTATGACCGTGCTTCGATAGCCCCACTCCGCGAGAAAACGATGAAAACCTTCGGCGCGTTTCGCTCCCGCTTCAAAAGAAGGTGGGTAGTAGTAAGCGATAAGGAGGACATGGCCTTTCGACGAGCGCACAGGCCGACCCTATCGTGCAACGCTCCGCCCGTCCAAATATCGACTTGCCCCGGGCGGTTCGCCCTGGAACGGGCATCGAGGGGCCTGCGCCAGATCCGTTTCGGCGAAAGTCGGTGAATATATGATCACCGCAATTTGTGATCTGGAAAAGACAAGCCGATGTGGTATCCCGAGCCCATGCATAGGTTCAAACCGGCCATCTTGGCGGTTCTTCGACCTCTCTTGAGGCCGGTCGCCAGCAACCTTGACCTAGACAGGTGGGGCTACTGGCTGGGCCGCATCTACGAAGTCAAGCTGCCGGGCAAGGTTGTTCCGAATCCCGAACCCTCAGCTGCTGGCTCCGCCAATATCAATATCGTCCTGAAACTGGCGGAACGCAGCCTTGCCCTTCCCGGGAATATGGCTGAATGCGGTGTGTTCCGAGGTTCAACGCTTTCAACCCTTGCCTTCTTTCTCAAGAAATGGAACTCGTCCAAAACCATCTTTGGTTTTGACTCGTTCGAGGGCTTCGATGATTCCGTGAGGACGGACCGGCAGGAAGGCGACACGGCCTACATTGACAAAGAGAGCACACTGTTCACCGCCACGTCCGAGCAGCTAGTCAGAGACAAGATTGATTTGGTGCGCGGAACCGAGAACCTTCAGTTGGTCAAAGGTTTCTTTGATCAAACGCTAACCAGATTTCCGTCAGAGCGCTTCTGCTTCGTGCATCTCGACTGCGATCTGTATGAGGCCTATAAGACCTGTCTGGCCTTCTTCTACCCGAGGTTGGAGCAGGGAGGCATCATCCTCTTTGATGAATACAATGACGCCGTGTACAAGGGGTGCAACAAAGCCGTGGACGAGTATTTGGCGGATAAGCCCGAAAAACCGGTGGCTATTCAACAAGATAACTACATCAAATACTTCATTGTGAAGCAATGAAGCTACGGTTTCTCAATCACTCCTGCTTCACCCTCGAGCAGGGCGATGTTCGTTTGATGGTCGATCCGTGGATAGAGGGCAGGGTCTTCAATGATGGCTGGGACCTGCTCACAAAAACACCCTTCAGTTTCGACGACTTCAAGACCATCACCCACATTTGGTTTTCGCACGAGCATCCAGACCATTTCTCTCCACCGAATCTCAACAAAATAGTCCCGGAGGTCAGGAAGAGAATCACCGTTCTTTTTCAAGAGACGGTCGACAAAAGAGTGGTCAGGTTCTGTGAGAAGTTGGGTTTCAAAGACGTGATCGAACTGAAACCAGACACCTGGCTGTCAATAGGGGAAGACCTGAACGTCCTGTGCGAGCCCTACCAGGAGGGTGACTCCTGGGTTGCTTTCAAATCCAACGAACACACCATCCTCAACACCAACGACTGCGGTCTCTGGGACCGGGGACAGGCCCTGAAAATCAAGGAGAAGGTGGGCAAGGTTGATGTGTTGCTCACCCAGTTTTCTTACGCCTTCTGGGCTGGAAACAAAGACCAGAAGGCGCTCCGGGCAAGCATGGCGGACGAGAAGCTGCAGGGCTACAAATTTCAATGCGACATATTTCAGCCTCGCTATACGATTCCCATTGCGAGCTACATATGGTTCTGCCACGAAGAGAACCACTACCTCAATGACGGGGTAAACCGACCACAAAAGGTCTACGACTTTCTCAGGCAGAGCACAGAAGCGATCCCGATTCTTCTGTATCCCGGTGATGTTTACTCACCAGGCGACGACCATGATTCAGCAGGGTCAATAGAAAAGTTCAATGCTGACTACCAGACAGTATTGAGCAATCCGGAATTGGTGAAGGGGTCCAAGGTTGTTGAATCGCAGCTCCTGGAAGCCGCCGGCATTTTTGTCCAAAAATTGCGAAAGAACTACAGCCCCTATGTCAATTTTCTCCGTCCGTCCAAAATCTTTCTGACGGACTACGGCACCGCTTTTGAGCTGACAATAAACGGTGGCCTGGAGGCAAAGGGCTATCAACGAGAGGCTTGCGACATTGCCCTGTCTTCCGAATCGCTGGCGTTTTGTTTCAAATTCGCCTGGGGGAATGACACGCTGGGAATCAACGGCAGGTACGAACGACCCGCTGGCGGTACTTATTCCAACTTCTACAACTTTTTCCGCTTCGACCAACTGAAGAGCCGTGGCATTCAGCCCGGCTTTAGATACTTTTCGGGAATGGTGGCTCGAAAGGTCCTGGTCATGGCCGGTCTCCAAAAGAGCGGTTAAACGGAGACCATCGCGGGGCAGGCGCAACCCATCTCCGTCGTACCCGAGGAGCTGTGGTTAATCCCGGTAGCCTGGGTGATTGAGATTCGACGGATCCATCTAAGCTCCCTCCATGTGCGGTGTCGCTGGCTCCTGGTTTAGAGACCCGTCTCTTGAAAAGGCGCGAACCACCGCCGAGGCGATGTCGGCGAGTATTCGACACCGTGGGCCCGACGATGCCGGGCTGGATGTGGTTCCGAGCGCTTCTGGAGCGGTCGCCCTTGCTCACCGACGCCTGGCCATCATCGATCTTTCGCCCGCGGGGCACCAGCCGATGGCGAACGCGGATGGCACCGTGAAGCTCGTTCTCAACGGCGAGATCTACAACTTTCAGACTCTGCGCGCCGAACTCGAGAGCGATTTTTCGTTTCGCTCCAGGTCCGACACCGAAGTCATCATTCACGGCTACGAGAAGTGGGGCGAAAGCGTCGTCGAGAAGCTCGACGGGATGTTCACCATCGCCTTGTGGGACGCGAAGCACGAGCGTCTCATCCTCGCCCGTGACCGCTTCGGCAAGAAGCCTCTTTTTTGGGCACGGGACGAGCGCGGTCTGTATTTCGCTTCCGAGATCAAGGCGATCCTCGCTGCGGGTTTCAAGGCGGAAATGGATCCCGCGACCCTTCCCGAGTATCTGGCCCTCGGGTACGTGCCCACGCCTCAGACCATGTTCAAGGGGATCTACCGCCTTCCGCCCGGCTCCCTCGCCGTCGTGGACGCGTCCCATCAAGTTGCGCCTAGGGCCTATTGGGACTGGCCTCTGCCTGGAAAGACCGGCTCTGCGTTTCGCGGCACCCCGGACGACGCAAAACGGGAGCTTGATCGCCTTCTGTCAGAGGCCGTGCGAAAGCGTCTCATGGCGGATGTGCCGCTCGGCATTCTTCTGTCCGGCGGCGTTGACTCAACGGCGGTGGCTTACTACGCGCAGAAGCTCACCGCAGGAGCGGTTAGGACATTCACCGTGGGTTTTCAGGATGATCGGGAGCACGATGAGCGGCCCTTCGCGGAGATCGTCGCGCGTACTCTGCACACCGAACACACGGCCTCGGTTCTTGAAGCATCGGCCACGCCGGCCTTGATCGAGACTCTGCTTCATCACCACGACGAGCCCTTCGGCGACTCGTCAGCGCTTCCGACCTACCTCGTTTCCGCGGAGGCACGGCGTCACGTGACCGTGGTTTTGAACGGAGATGGCGGCGACGAGATCTTCGCGGGCTACCCCCGTTTCGGCGCCGCGCTGTTCGCGGATCGTATTCCCGGCCCCATCCGATCGGCTGCTCATGCCGCGACCCAGGTCGCGACTCTGGGCGGCCGAATCTTGCCCCGCGCCGAGCGTTTCGCTCGCAAAGCAGCGCTCCCGGCACCCGAGGCCCTTTTCGAATGGTGTACCTGGTTCACTTCCGAACAGATCGAGCGGCTCATTCCGGGCGGCAGTGACCGTGAGCGGCTGATCGGCTCGTATGTCCGTTCCTACGATGCCGCTTCGGGAGCCGGCACATTGAACCGGCTCCTCTACACGAACGCCCACACCTACCTCCTGGACGACCTGCTTCCAAAGGTGGACCGGATGACCATGGCGCACGGTCTGGAAGCTAGAAGTCCGTTTCTCGATACGGACCTCGCGGTGTTCGCCGCATCTTTGCCCGATCAGGATCGATGGCGCGGGCGCGCGGGGAAGCGATTGCTCAAATCCGTCGTGGCGTCCCATTTCCCACCGCAATTCTTCGAGCGTAAGAAGCAAGGGTTCGCAGTGCCGCTTGATCGATGGTTCCGGACCGATCTGAGCGCTTTTCTGACGGAGACCTTCTCGCCGCAAGCGAAGGTGCGGACCTTTCTGGAAGGCAAGGAAATCGACCGTCTCCTGAGGGAACAGCGCTCGGGTCTCGCCGACCACGGATCGCGCCTGTGGACTCTGATGACGCTCGAACTCTGGCTGAGGAAACATGCCGCATAGCCGGTCGATTTCGTTTACGCTTCGCCGGATGCGCTACGCCGTCACCGTCGCTTTTTTGGCTATCCTCGCGGGCTCTGCGGGGGCCCAGACGGGCGTTGTTGTTCCGGATACGGAAGGCAAACACAGCGGCGCTCCCCTGGGGCAGTTCACCGTGGGGCCGATCATCGTCACCCCGACCTTCAAGATCAGCACGCTTGCGGTCGATACGAACGTTCAATACAGCCGTGAGCGCCGGGCCGATTTCGTGGCGGCGGCTGGTCCCGGGCTCGATATCGCCCTCCCTTTCCTCGACCACTGGCAGGTTGAGGTTCAAGGGCTCTCTCAGTACTTCTACTTTCAACGCACCAAGGGACTAAGGCGGTGGACCGCCGGCGGCACGGGAACCGTCAGATGGGCTACGACTGGAACGCGCGCGAATGTCTCGGCGGGCTTGACCCAGGACTTTTCCCGGCCGAGCTTTGAGGTAGATCAACGAATCGCCACTACGAGGAAAAGCATCTCGGGCAATCTAGAGCGGGATTTGGGTCGGTTGACGCTCGCACTCGGCGCTGGCGTGTCGTCGAACAAGATCGATGGCTCGACCGACTTTCGGGGCGCCGACCTCGTCCGGGCTTTGACAACCGACACTTTTGCCGTGACACCCCAGCTGCTCTATCGGCTCACTCCGTTGACTTCGTTGCTCTTTGAAGCCCAATACGACCAGACCAGATTTCCCAACGCGTCGATCAGGAATTTTCGTCAGGAAAGCGCGGGCGCGGGTTTTCGGTTCTCCGGGCTCCTCAAGGGTCAGGTGACGGCCGGGGCGCGACGCAACGAACTCGATGCCAGTGGCGCCACCAAGAATCAACCTTATCTTCGTGGCAATCTCTCGCAACAACTCGGTCGGCGGTTCCGGCTACAGGAAAGCTATACGCAGGAATCAGCGATTTCGGCCTTCGCTATTGACGGCAATCTGCCAACCTATGAACGCAAGGCTTTGACCCTTGAGCTTGCCATCGAACTGTCGAAGCGTATCGACGTCCGATTCAATGGAAGGCGTGAAAAGCTAACGAGCGATGGGAATGTCCGCGTGGTCCTTGACGATGGCAGCCTGGGCTCGGCTCAACGCGACGACCTCGTCTACGTTGCAGGTGGAGACATCGGGATTCGCCTGGGTCGCGCGCGCTTCGCGTCCTTCGTCAGCTACACCACGCGGAAGTCTCAATACTTCTCGGACTTTGGAATCGAGGGCCTGCTCGCCGGAGCGCGGGTCGAATACGCGCCCAAATAGCCGTCGAACAGCTTAGAGTTTGAGCATTCCTTCTTAAGAGGCTCTCTGCCCTTGTCCAGCATCTTCCAAACCAAAACGATCGACCAGCTTCTGGCTGGATCGCAGTCAGCTTCCAACGGCGGGCTCAAACGGACGCTGACCACCTTCGATCTCGTCATGCTCGGCATCGGCGCGGTAATCGGCGCGGGCATCTTCTCCAGCATCGGCACCGCCGCCGTGGGTGAAGTCGCCCCGGACGGCACCGTAATCCGATACGGAGCAGGTCCGGCGTTGATGTTGTCGTTTGTGGTTCTTGGCGCCGTTTGTGCCATGGCCGGCCTCTGCTACGCGGAACTCACGGCGATGATTCCCGTCTCGGGCAGCGCCTACACCTACGCCTACGCAACTCTCGGTGAACTGGTCGCGTGGATCATCGGCTGGGATTTAATCCTTGAATACGCAGTTGGAAACGTGGCCGTCGCCATCGCCTGGTCCGGCTACTTCGCGTCGTTCCTGCGCTACTTCGGCATCGAAATTCCCTTCTGGCTCTGCCATAGCTATCGCGACGTCCTGCTGTCTTTTCCAGACAGCATGGACAAGCTGCCGCTCTTCATGGGACATCACATCGCAATCAATGTTCCCGGCATCGTCATCGTTGGCCTGATCACCTGGCTCTTGGTCATCGGGGTCAAAGAGAGCGCGCGCGTCAACAACGCCATGGTCGTCCTGAAGCTGGCAGTCCTTGCTCTCTTCATCGGCGTTGGCTTCTTCTACGTCGAGCCCAAAAACTGGGTTCCCTTTGCGCCGAACGGCTGGCGCGGCGTGATGAACGGAGCCGCCATCGTCTTCTTCGCGTACATCGGTTTTGACGCCATTTCGACCGCTGCGGAAGAGACGAAAGATCCACAGAAGTCGATGCCTCGCGGCATCCTCTGGTCGCTCGCGATCTGTACCGTGATCTACGTCATTGTGGGCGCGGTCGCCACCGGCATCGTCCCCTATCAGTTGCTGAAGGGTTCAGATCCTCTGGCTCGAGCGTTCGAACTCGCGGGGATCGGATGGGGCCAGGCCATCATCTCGTTCGGCGCCATTGTTTCCATGAGCGCTGTTCTGCTCGTGTTCCAGTACGGCCAGCCACGCATTTTCTATGCGATGAGCCGTGACGGTTTGCTGCCTCCGTTTTTCCGCCGGCTTCACCCGAAGTACCACACGCCCCACGTGACCACTATCGTCACGGGTGTTCTCGTGGCCCTTGGATCCACGATCCTGGACGACGATGAGACCTATGACCTCACCAACATTGGAACGCTGTTCGCGTTCCTGGTGGTTTGTCTGGGCGTAATGGCGCTGCGTCTCAAGGAACCGGATCGGCATCGGCCCTTCCGCGTTCCGTTCGTTTGGGTGGTGGCGCCGCTTGGATCTCTGGGCTGTCTGTACACCATGTACTACCTGCCCACGGCCGCCTGGGAGCGCTTCGGCATCTGGCTCGTGATCGGGACAGCTCTGTACTTCATGTACGGTCGGAAGCATTCAACCTTGAGTGCGCAACAAGCTAAAGACTCTTTCAAGTCCTGAACGGACGTGAACCCGTTCATCCCGGACTTGGAGCTGCGTTGAGGTCCATCGTCGTCGTTCCCACCTACAACGAGCTACAGAACGTCGACGCCCTTCTGACCGCGCTCCTCTCCTTGCCTTCAGGGGTGGATGTGCTGGTTGTGGACGACGGCTCACCGGACGGCACGGGAACCCGCGTTGACGAATGGATCGCGCGTGATTCCCGGGTGAAAGCCATTCATCGCCCGAGGAAGATGGGTTTGGGAACCGCCTACATCGCGGGCTTCACCCGAGCGCTCTCCGAGGGGTACGACACGGTGGTGGAGATGGACGCCGACTTTTCCCATCGTCCCGACTATGTACCTGCGCTCATCGAACAATCGAAGACGTACGACCTCGTCATTGGATCGCGATACATCCCCGGAGGCGGCACAAGCGGATGGGGCCTCCATCGTCGGCTGCTGAGTAAAGGGGCCAACATCTTCGCCCGCACCATGCTCGGCCTGACCGTACAGGACTGCACCGCGGGCTTTCGGTGTTTCCGAGCCGAAGCGCTGCGTCGCATCGACTTCGGCGCCGTTTTGGCTGAGGGGTACTCGTTTCAGGTGGAGATGCTGGTGCGGATCTTGAAAAGCGGAGGCAGCGTCGCCGAGGTTCCGATTACTTTCGAGGACCGTCGCCACGGTCGCTCAAAAATCTCGCGGACCGAGGTGTTCAAGGCAGTCTCCACAGTCTGGCGATTGTCGCGCGAGCGCTGAGCGTCTCGACCGCGGTTCGAGTGAACGTCTAAACCACCTTCACAATCACGAACGTCACGTCGTCGTTGGCCAGATGTTCTTTGGCCCAGTCGCGAAGCACCTTCTCGATCTCACCGCCCAGATCTTCCGCCGACTTCTGGCTGTTCTTCACCACCAGGTTCGACAGACGCGTGGTTCCAAACTCCTCTTTGCCATTCCACGCTTCGGTCACGCCGTCTGAATGGAAGACGAAAATGTCGCCCTTCTTAAGAGGGATCGCGACTTCGTCGTACTCGACGTTGTCGAAAAGCCCGAGAGGGAAGCCGGGAAGATGGATGATCTCCGCCTTCTTCGTCGCGTCGCGGTAGTGAATCGCGAAGGGCAGGCCGGAGCCCGCGATCCGCACTTCCTTCCCCTGGAAATCGAACATGGCGTAGGTCAGCGCGCAGTAGAGGCCTTCTTCAGCCCGTCGATAAAGGGTGCGATTGGCCCGGTACAGAATCTCTTTGGGAGCCGCGCGCTGAAAGGCGCGCGCACGGATCGTGCCCGAGGTGAAGGCGCCAAAGAGGGCAGCGGGAACGCCTTTGCCCGCTACGTCTCCGACGCACAAGCCCAGATGATGCTCATCGATATCGTAGAAGTCGAACAGGTCGCCTGCCAGCTCGCGCGCCGGCACGAAGTGCGCCGAGGTTTCCCAGCCCGCCCCCTTCGGCGACTCTTCCGGGAAAAGACCTTCCTGAATGCGCTGAGCGATCGAGAGTTCCTTGCGATAGCGCTTCTCTCGCCTGGTGATGTCTTCGTACAGGCGCGCGTTCTCGATGGCGACGGCCACCTGCGACGCGAGCGGGGTCAGCACCTTGATGTGCTCGTGCGTGAAGCGATTCAATTCGCGCGACTCAAGGTCAAACACGCCAACCACCCGGCCTTTGAACACAAGGGGGATCACCAGCTCAGAGCGCACGTCCGGCTCCACCGCGATGTAGCGCGGGTCTTCGCGAACGTCACCCACGATCACGGGCTCCTTTGAACTCGCAGCCGCGCCGGTCAGACCTTCGTTCAGCGCTATCCGATGTCGAGGAGTGATCGTCGCCATTTGCCGAGACGTCTTGAGAACCAGCTCATTCGCCTTCTCGTCGACCAGGAAAATCGCGAACATCTCGTAGTCCACCACGCGATGAACCAGTTCGGCCACGTGATTACACAGAGCATCCAGCTCCAGGATCGCGCCCATCTCCTTTCCGGCCTCGTACAGCATGGCCAGCAAGCCCGCG